>NZ_JARGEK010000099.1 GCF_029211165.1 Roseisolibacter sp. H3M3-2 | reverse complement strand
GGCGGCCGGGCGGGGCGCCGCGGCGGGCGCCGCCTGGTGCGCGTGCCCATGCGAGTGCGCGTGCGCGCGCTGCGCCTGCCGGCGCGCGTCGCGGTCGGCCGAGAAGCGCTCGGGGTCCGTCACGTCGATGCGCACGTCGGTCACCCCCTCCAGCCGCTCGACGGCGAGGCGCGCCTCGCGCACCAGCGTCGCGTCGTCGCTCGCGTCGAGGAGGAGGGTGAAGCGGACCTTGCCGTCGGGGCTGACGGCGACGTCCTGCACCTGCTCGGCCGACACCACGTCGGCGCCGACGCGGGGGTTGTGCACGCGGCCGAGGGCGGTCGCGATGCGCTGCTGGAGTGGCTGGCTCATACCGGGGGAGGAAGCGGGGCGCTCGCGCGCGGACCCGCGTCGGATCGTGCGTCGGGTCGTTCGATGATGCTCTAAAGCTAGACCGGCCGGGAGCGCGTGTGCACTCCCGGCCGGTCCGGAGGCGGGGCGGATCGCCGGTCAGGCGAGCGTCGCCAGGTAGCTGCGGGCCGCGCCGACCACGCGGTCGCGCACCGCGTCGAGCCCGCCGGCGATCAGGGCGCCCGCCGCCCGCGCGTGCCCGCCCCCGCCGAACTGCCGCGCCAGCGCGTTCACGTCCACGTCGCCGGTGCTGCGCAGCGAGACCTTCACCTTCCCGTGCCCCAGGTCGCGGAAGAAGAGCGCCAGCCGCGTCCCGGCGATCGAGCGCGGGTGCTCCACGATCCCGTCGAGGTCCTCGGAGCGGACGCCGAAGCGCTCCATGGCGCCGGCCGGGACCGAGATCCAGGCCAGCCCGTGCGACGGGTCGACCTCCAGCGTCGCCAGCGCCTCGCGCAGCAGCTCCAGCTTCCCCACGGGGACCGAGGCGTACACGCGCCGGTACATCTCCTCCGGCTCGATCCCCGCCGCCAGCAGCTGGCCGGCGATCGCGTGGCAGCGCGGCGAGGTGTTGCTGAAGCGGAACCCGCCCGTGTCCGTGAGCAGCGCGACGTAGAGCCCCGTCGCCACGGGGGTCGTCAGCTCCAGCCCCATCGTGCGGGCGAGGTCGAACACCAGCTCGCCCGTGGCGCAGGCGGTGGTGTCGCTCACCACGACCGTCCCCGCCGGGTCGTCGGTCGCGATGTGGTGGTCGATGACGAGCTTCGGGACCTTGAGCGTGCGCACCACATCCCCCAGCGCGCCGAGCCGCTTCACGTCCGAGATGTCGAGGACGATCAGCAGGTCGGCGTCCCGCAGCGCCTCCGCTCCGCGCGGGCTCTGGTCGAGCGCCGCGTCGGGGAGGAGGAAGCGGAACATCTCCGGCCACGGCGTCGGGTTCACGATCACCGGGCGCATCCCCAGCTGCTGCAGCAGCCCCGCCATCGCGACCTCGGAGCCGCACCCGTCGCCGTCGGCGTTGATGTGCGTGGAGAGCACCACGCGCGCGCCGGGGGTCAGGTGCGGCGTCAGGGCGCGGATCGCCTCGGCGCGCGCCGGGGGGATCGCCAGGAGGTCGGGGAGCTGCGAGAGGGCGGCGGGCATTGCGGGGGGGTGGGGCGGGGTCCGCCGGAGGCGGCGGTCGAACGCTGCCGCGAGGGCACGCCTCGCGCCAGTGGCGCCGGGGGGCGGCAGGGGGAAGGTCGCCGGCAAGGTCGCCGGCGGCGCCCCCGAACGCGCGAGGACCGCCCGGACGCGGGGTCCGGGCGGTCCTCGGGGCGCCGGGCGGCGCCGGACGGAGTCAGCGCGAGGCGGGCATCTGCCCGACGCGCGAGTGCGTCCGGCCGTAGACGAAGTAGATGATGAGGCCGAGCACCAGCCAGACCGCGAGGCGCATCCAGGTGTCCGCCGGCAGCCCGTACATCAGGTAGCCGCAGACCAGGATGCCGAGGGCCGGCACCACCGGGACGAGCGGCGTCTTGAAGGGGCGCGGCAGGTCGGGGCGCTTGTAGCGGAGCATCAGCACGCCCGCGCTCACCACCACGAAGGCGAACAGCGTCCCGATCGACACCAGCTCGCCGAGCAGCGCGATCGGGAAGAAGCCGGCGACGACCGCGGCCACGACGCCGCAGAGGATCGTCGTCACGTACGGCGTCTGGTACTTCGGGTGGACCTTGCCGAACACCGCCGGCAGGAGCCCGTCGCGCGACATCGAGAAGAAGATGCGCGGCTGGCCCATGAGCATCACCAGCACCACCGACGCCAGGCCGGCGATGGCCGCGATGTCGACGAGGTAGTTCAGCCACGACAGCGACGGGACGCGGGCGAGCGCGACGTCGACCGGGTGCGGGACGTTCAGCTCCGTGTACGGCGCCAGCCCGGTCATGACCAGCGACATCAGGATGTAGAGCACCGTGCAGAAGGCGAGCGACCCGAGCATGCCGATCGGCATGTCGCGCTGCGGGTTCTTGGCCTCCTGCGCCGCCGTCGACACGGCGTCGAAGCCGATGTAGGCGAAGAACACGACGCCGGCCGCGCGGACGATGCCGTCCCAGCCGAAGCGCCCCGGCCCCTCGGCGGGCGGGATGAACGGCTGCCAGTTCGCCGAGTCGACGAACATGAAGCCGAAGCCGATCACCAGGAACACGATCGCGACCTTCACGATCACGATGATGTTGTTGAAGCGCGCCGACTCCTTGATCCCCGTGACCAGCAGCGCGGTCATCAGCAGCACCAGGACCACCGCCGGGACGTTCAGCACCCCGCCGGGGTTCCGGATGAGCGTGTGCGTCCCCTGCACCGACAGCGGCGCCTGCGTGAACGCGGCCGGCAGGTCGATGCCGAGCTTGTGGAGGAACGCCACGAAGTACCCCGACCAGCCCACGGCCACGGTGGCCGCGCCGAACAGGTACTCGAGGATCAGGTCCCAGCCGATGATCCACGCCACCAGCTCGCCCAGCGTCGCGTAGGCGTAGGTGTACGCCGAGCCGGCGACCGGGATCATCGACGCGAACTCGGCGTAGCAGAGCCCCGCGAACAGGCAGCCGAGCCCCGCGAGCACGAACGAGATCACGACCGCGGGGCCGGCGTTGTTCGCCGCCGCGGTGCCCGTGAGCACGAAGATGCCGGCGCCGATGATGGCGCCGATGCCGAGCATCACGAGGTTCAGCGCGCCGAGGGAGCGTTTCAGCGTGTGCTGCCCCTCCTCACTCGCCTCGGACTGGATCTGTGCGATGCTCTTGGTGGACGACAACGCCATACGGGGTCCTCGCGGGATCCGGTGCGGGGGAGACGGAGGGGGGTCGGAACGAAGCCGGTAGTCTGACCCGCACGTCGCGGCCCTGTCAATGACGAGCCGGCCTGGGACGCCCCCCGGCGCCCCCCAACACGATACGGGGCCCGCGGCCAGAGGCGCGCGGACCCCGCGGTCAGAGTCCGGTCAGACCCCCGCCGCCTCAGGCGGAGTAGTTGGGGGCCTCGCGGGTGATCGTCACGTCGTGCGGGTGGCTCTCGCGGAGCCCCGCCGCCGTGATGCGGACGAACTCCGCCTCCGTGCGCAGCTGCTCGACCGACCCGCAGCCGACGTAGCCCATCCCGCTGCGCAGCCCGCCGACCATCTGGAACAGCACGTCGCCGACGGGGCCCTTGTACGGCACGCGCCCCTCGATCCCCTCGGGGACCAGCTTCTTGGGGCTCATCTCGCCGTCCTGGAAGTAGCGGTCGGCGCTCCCGTCCTGCATGGCCGACAGCGAGCCCATGCCGCGGATCATCTTGAAGCGGCGCCCCTCGGCGAGGATCGACTCGCCCGGGCTCTCCTCCGTGCCGGCGAGCATGGAGCCCATCATGACGCACGAGGCGCCGGCGGCCAGCGCCTTCACGATGTCGCCCGAGTACTTGATCCCGCCGTCGGCGATGATCGGGACGTCCCCCGCCCCCTCGACCGCGTCCATCACGGCGGTGAGCTGTGGGACGCCGACGCCGGTGACGACGCGCGTGGTGCAGATCGAGCCGGGGCCGACGCCGACCTTCACCGCGTCGACGCCGCGCGCCACCAGCGCCGCCGTCCCGTCGCGCGTGGCGACGTTGCCGGCCACCAGCTGCACGTCGGGGAAGGTCTCCCGCACCGACGCCGTCGCGTCGAGCACCCCCTGCGAGTGGCCGTGCGCGGTGTCGATCACCAGCACGTCGACGCCGGCGTCCACCAGCGCGCGGGCGCGCGCCAGGAAGTCGCCGCCGGCGCCGATCGCCGCCGCCACGCGGAGCCGCCCGTGGCGGTCCTTGTTCGCGGTCGGGTACTGCCGGCGCTTGTGGATGTCCTTGACCGTGATCAGCCCGCGCAGCGCCCCCTCGGCGTCCACCACCGGCAGCTTCTCGATGCGGTGCCGACCCATGATGGCCTCGGCCTCGTCGAGCGTCGTGCCGGTGGGCGCGGTGACCAGCCCCTCGCTCGTCATCGCCTCGCGCAGGGGGCGGTCGAGCGCGCGCTCGAACTGCAGGTCGCGGTTGGTGATGATGCCGACGATCCGCCCGTCGCCGTCGACCACGGGGACGCCCGAGATCCGGAAGCGCTGCATCAGCGCGACCGCCTCGCGCAGCGTGGCGTCGGGGGAGAGGGTGATCGGGTTGAGGATCATCCCGCTCTCGGAGCGCTTCACGCGGTCGACCTCCGCCGCCTGGCGGTCGATCGACATGTTCTTGTGCAGCACCCCGATCCCGCCCGCGCGCGCCATGGCGATCGCCATCTCGCTCTCGGTGACGGTGTCCATCGCCGCCGCGACCAGCGGGACGTTCAGGGCGATGCCGCGCGTGAAGCGCGACGAGGTGTCGACGTCCTTCGGGTGCACCTGCGCGTGCCGCGGCGCG
This sequence comes from Roseisolibacter sp. H3M3-2, assembly GCF_029211165.1. GTDB lineage: Bacteria > Gemmatimonadota > Gemmatimonadetes > Gemmatimonadales > Gemmatimonadaceae > Roseisolibacter. The sequence goes on along the minus strand of NZ_JARGEK010000099.1, from coordinate 9,028 downwards.
AGCAGGACGTCGTCGAAGGTCAGGGCGACCGCCTCGCGCACGCGGGTCAGGCCGTGCGGGCGGGCGGCCGCGGGCGGGGTGGCCCCGGAACGCGAAACCCCGCCGTCCGACGGGGTCGGACGCGCGGGGCTGGGAGCTGCTGGAGGAGATGTGGTCGCCATGGCGGAATGTAGGTGCCCGCCGGGCGACGCTCAACCCCCGCGGGTCACCGACGCAGCAGGCCGCGCAGGCGCCGCCGCATGCCGAGCGGCAGGAAGAACGCGGCCGCCGAGACCACCTGGGCGAGGTTCAGGTCGGCGAGGTCCTTCGCGTCGCCGTGCCAGTGGTCGAGCAGCACGCGCCGCCCCGCGTTCGTCACGAGCCGCTGCAGCGCCGTCACCAGCAGGAAGACGTCGTCGACCTCGCCGAGGAACGGGATGACGTCGGGGATCAGGTCGAGCGGCAGCAGGATGTAGGCGATCGCGCCGGCCACCAGCGCCTTGTCCACCGCCGCCACGCGCCGGTCGACCAGCAGCCCGCCGAGCAGCCGCAGGTAGTGCGGGAGCTGCCGGATGGTGTGCAGCAGCGTCTTCTTGGCGCCGGTGCGCGGGCGGCCGGCCGCGCGCGGCAGGCGCAGGTCGCGGTCGCGGTCGGCGACGGGGGCGGCCGCGCGGTCGGCGGCGGCGCGGGCGCGGGACGAGCGGGACGGGGTCACGACGGCGGAGGCTCGGGACGGGGGACGGGCGGGGCGGTCAGGTCGGCGTGCCCGGCGGCTGCGGTGCAGGGCCCGTACCCGGCGGCGTCTGCGTCGGCGGCGGCGTCTGCGGCGGGTGCACGCTCGGGTTGACCGGCGAGGCCGGCGCCGGCGGGGGCCAGGCGGCGGCGCCCGGCGGAGGGGCCGGCTCCACGGGGGCGGCGGCGGTGCCGGGGGGCGTCGGCGCCCCGGCCGGCGTCACCGTCAGCTCGTCCACCACGGCCGTCCCCGCCCGCTTGGCGGCGCTGGCCAGGTCGCTCGCCACGGACGTCCCGGCGGCCATCGCCCCGTTGAGCGCCCCGACGGCCTTGTTCAGGAACCCCATCGCCTCGCTGACCGTGGACGCCGCGAGCCCGCCGGCGCGCAGCCGGTCCTCGATCGTGTCGGCCAGCCGCTGGAACGTGTTCGGCGGCGTCGCCGCCCGCTGCCCGTAGCGCGACTCCAGGAACTCCACGTAGTCGAGCACCTGATACAGCCGGTCCTCGCCGAGCGCGTCGAGCTGGCGGTTGATGCGGTCGCGGATGTGCTGGGTCATGGAGGGCGGCGGCGGGCTGCGGACGGCGGATTTCCTGCGCTGCCGGATACTACGGGAGCGCCGTGCCGGGGTGCCAGCACCGACGCGAGTCGGAATCCGCAGCCCGCGGCCCGCAGCGTCCTACCGCCACCACCGCGCCCGCCGTCCCCGCGCGTCCACGTGCACGTAGCTCGACCCCGTGTTCACGTACACGCCCAGCCCCCCGACCAGCTCCGGGTGCCGCTTCTCGATCATCTCGACGGCCAGCCCCACGACGCGGCTGTCGAACGAGGTGAAGCGGCCGTCGCCGTCGGCGTCGATCGCCACGTCGGCGGCGTCGCCGTACTGGTGGCGGCTGTTGAGCGCCGAGCCCTCGACGCCCGAGTTGTGGAGCGGCGTGCGGAACCCCGAGTTCACGCGCACGCGGATCGACGACGGGTCGGGGACGCCGCGCAGCTTCGCGATCTCCGCCACCACCAGCTCCAGCTTGTCGAGCAGCCGCGGGCTGACCACGACGTAGCGCGGCCACTGCGCCTGGCCGTCGCGCGTCACGAAGTCGCCGAGCCGCACGTGGCGCGAGACGGGGAGCTTGGCGGTGCGCGCCGTGACCTCGACGAAGCCGAGCGGGCGCTCGCCGCCGAGGCGCTCGAACGGCCAGCTCCCCATGCGGTACCCGTTGATCGTGCCGCCGAACTTCTGGGCGAACGGGACCAGCACCGCGAGCGAGAGGTCGTCGAGCACGCGCCGCGACGCCCCCTCCCCGACCGCCAAGCGGTAGAGCCCGGGCTGCCGGGGCGCGACGACCGCCGTCCCGGCCGTCAGCAGGCGCGGCGCGTCCGCCTCCGACGAGTCGGCGGCCCGCACCCAGCGGTAGCGCAGCGGGGCGCTCCCCGCCGGCAGGGCGACCGGCGACTCCACCAGCTGCCCCGGCATCGCCACCCGCACCAGCACGTCGCCGCTGCGCCCGTAGCCGGGGCGCGGCGCCGCCAGCGCGGCGGCCACGGCCGCCGAGTCGGCCGTCGTGACGCCGCTGCGCGCGCGCACCGCCGCGATCTCGTCGAGCGACGCCACGTCGGGCTCCGACGGGCGGTAGACGGTGAGCACGGCGCTCAGCGCCCCCACGAAGGCCAGCGCCGACAGCCAGCTGCGCGGGCGGCGGGCCTTGGTCACCACGCTCCCGCTGTCCCGGACCCGCGCCTCGACCTCGGCGGCCCGGCGGCGCGCCTCCTCGAGGCGGGCCAGCTCGAACATCGTCAGCCCGGCGTCGGGCCCCGCGGGGGCGGGGGCGGGCGGGCCGGGCGAGGGGGACGACGTCGGCTCCGTGTCGGCGTCGGCCACCGGGACGGTCACCCGTGCCCCCACCGCGCCCGCGCGCCCCGGGTGTCGATGTGCACGAACGGGCCGTGCGCGCGCGTGGAGCGGTAGATCCCCACCCCGCCCGCCAGCTCCGGGTGCGCCCGCTCCACCCGGTCGGCCGCCTCGGCGAGGATGGCGGCGTCGCGCGTGTCCACGCGCCCGTCGCGGTTCAGGTCGGCCATCCGCCCCGCCCCGTTCTCGACCCAGACGTCGGCGGCGTCGCCGTACTGGTGACGGCTGAGGTCGGCACGGCCGGCCGTCTCCCCGCCGCCGGCGTTGTACTGCGGCGTGCGGAAGCCACTCATCACGTGCAGGCGCCGCGCGTCGTAGCCGCGCGACCGCAGGTCCGCGAGCACCAGCTCCAGCTTGTCGACCAGCGCCTCGTCCAGCACGAGGTACTTCGGCCACACCCGCACCTGATCGTGCGTCAGGAAGTCGGCCAGCTTGAAGTGCTCGGAGACGCGCGTGTCCTTGTTCTCGGGCGTCACCTCGATGAAGCCCTGCGGGTTGCCGTACTTCTCGCCGCGCACGGAGCGCCCCTTCTCCGCCGGCCAGAAGCCGATGCGGTAGCGCCCGATGCGGCCGTTCACCTTCTCGTGGAACGGCACGAGGCTGATGAACGAGAACGGACGGGCGTCCTCGCGCGGCCGCACCGTGTACACGCCCGGCCGGTCCGCGGAGTCGCCGAGCAGGCGACGGAGGAACGGGAAGGTCAGCGGGCGGATCGCGAGGATGCGCGCGCGCAGCTTGCCGCTGCGGCCGCCGAGGGTGTCCTGCAGGAAGGCGAGGTCGTCGACCGGGGCCGCGGGCGCGGGGCGCGCCTCGACGGGGCGGGACGTGGCGAGCTCTACCGCTGCGACGCCGACGAACGCGAGCGCGAACGCGGCCACCGCCCGCGCGCGGCGCGACGGACGCTTCCTCTCCTGCTGGACCATGCCGTTTCTCCTCCGGGACCGAGCCGACCGCCCGCTGCGGCCGCCAAGCGATGGACGACCGAGCCGGCCGAATGCTAACGCCACGACTGGCCCCGGTCAGTAGATGTAGACCGGGGTCCCGACGGGCACGTGGTCGTACAGCCACTCGACGTCCTCGTTCCGCAGGCGGACGCAGCCGTGGCTCACCGCCTGTCCGACCGTCTCGGGGCGGTTGGTGCCGTGCAGCGCGTAGCCGTCGCCGAGGTTCAGCCGACGGGTCCCCAGCACGTCGGGGTAGCGGCGCTGGTTCGTGCCGAAGGGCGGGATCAGCAGGTTGCCGCCCACGACGATCTCGCGCCCGTCGGCCGCCCGCAGCGGCACCGCCGCACCGCCGCGCGGGACGCGCACGACGTCGCTCCCCCGCACCGTCACCACCGCGCCGTCGGGGGCGCGCAGCGCCTCGCCGCGCCGCAGCCGCACGAGCCCCAGCCCGCGCTTTCGCGCCTGCTCGACGTAGTGCCAGTCGGGGGGCACCCAGCGCGGCATCGAGTCCTTGCCGATCACCACCAGCCGGCCGCGCGGCGTCTCGAACTTCCAGTGCGCGCCGCCGCCCTCCTTCACCAGCGTGCGCCCGCTGCCGGTGGCGACCTGGGTGCTGAACAGCACCGAGTCGCCGCGCTTGTACCACAGCCGCCGCTCGGCGACGCTCACCACGAGGTACGGGCGCGCGTCGCGCGGCTCGCCGCCGGCGTCGGCGACCAGCCGCGTCAGCGAGTCGGTCGCCTCTCCCGCCTCGGCACGCAGGCGGCGCAGCAGCTCGAGGTTGTCGTTGAACACCATGCGCGCCACGTCGCGCTCCCACCGCGCGTCGGCGGCGGCCGCGAGCAGCCGCGACGTCAGCGCCGCCGCGGCGACGAGCGCGCCGAGCAGCCACCAGGCGTGGCGCCCGCCGGACCGGATCGCGCGCAGCACGTCAGTACAGGTACACGGTCATGCCGGGGACCAGGTTGGCGGCGATCGCCTCCAGGTCCTCGAGCCGCGCGCGCACCGCGCCCGGCATGACGTACGACGGCTCGTTGAGCGGCCCCGCGACGGGGAGCGTGTACAGCACGGCGCCGCCCGACAGCAGCACCGCGCGCGCGCCGAGCGCGCCCTTCACCGTGCGGTCGGCCCGCGCGGCGGGGACCGGGAGCCCGCGGTCCTCGTAGACCCAGCGCGGCACCTCCCACGCGTCGTCGGGGCCGAGCACGCGCGCGACGGTGCGCGCGCCGCGCGGCGCGGCGACGTGCATCGTGTCGGGGGGCGCGCCGACGCGCCGGGACGCGCCGACCTCCACGCGCATGTCCCGCAGTCGCGCCCCCTCGCGCTCCAGCAGCAGCCGCCCCTCGTCGACCGCGACCGCGAGGTGCAGCGCGCCGTCGCCCGTCGCGCGGCGGCGCAGCAGCTCCATGGTGAGGCGCAGGCGGTCCTCGTCGGCGCCCAGGATCGCGTCGGTCCGCTCGCGCTCCACCGCCGACATGCTCGCGCGCAGGCGCTCCGCCTCGGCGCGGTAGCGGCGGCGCTCCCACAGCAGCAGCGCGTCCATCGCCAGCAGCACGGCCAGCGCGGCGGCCGCGGTGCGCACGAAGCCGGCGTACGCCCGCCGGAAGTCGCGCCACCCGCCGCGGCGCCGCTCCGGGGGCGGCTCGGCGGGGCTCGCGGTCGGGCGCAGGCGGAGCGTGGTGGACATGGCGGGGGGCGGAGGCGGGGCGCGCGGGTGCCCCGGCGGGGGCCCGCCCGGGTATGTTTCGCGCTTCCGGCCGGCGCGCATCCTACCGCGCGCCCAGCCCCCCGGTTCCCATCGGTCCCGCCGCTCGGCCCCGCCGCATGCCCACCCCCGACACCCGCCCCGTCGCCCTGCTCGTCCTCGACGGCTGGGGCTACCGCCCCGCGCGCGACGGGAACGCGATCGCCCTCGCCGACACGCCGGCGTGGGACGCCCTCTGGTCGCGGCGCTCGCGCACGCTGCTCGAGGCGTCGGGGCTCGCGGTCGGCCTCCCCGAGGGGCAGATGGGGAACAGCGAGGTCGGGCACCTGAACCTCGGCGCCGGCCGCGTCGTGATGCAGGACCTCGTGCGCATCTCGCAGGCGGTGCAGGACGGCGCGTTCTTCGAGAACGCGGCGTTCGTGGACGCGTGCGAGCGCGTGAAGGCGAACGGCGGCACGCTCCACCTGCTCGGGCTGATCGGCAGGGGCGGCGTGCACGGGCTCGACCGGCACCTGTTCGCGCTGCTGGAGCTGGCGCGCCGCCGCGCGGTGCCGCGCGTCGCGGTGCACGCGCTGCTCGACGGGCGCGACACCCTGCCGCGTTCCGCGCTGGAGTACATGCGCGAGACCGTCGCCGAGGCGTCGAAGGGGAGCGCGGTGGTCGCGTCGCTGGGCGGGCGGTACTACGGGATGGACCGCGACAAGCGGTGGTCGCGCACGGAGCTGTTCTACCGCGCCGCCGTGCAGGGCGCCGGCCCGACGGTGACCGACCCGGTCGAGGCGATCCGCGCCACGTACGACGCGGGCACCAGCGACGAGTTCATGCTCCCCGCGGTCGTGACGGGCGCCGACGGCGCGCCGCTGGCGACGATGCGCGACGGCGACGCGGTCATCTGCTGGAACTACCGGTCGGACCGCATGCGCCAGATCGTGCGCGCGCTCGTCGACCCCGCGTTCGACGGCTTCGACGTGCGGGGGCGCCCCGACCTGCTCGTCGTCACGATGACGGTGTACGACCAGACGCTCGACCCGCTCGGCGTGCGGGCGGCGTTCCCGCCGCAGTCGATGGCCCGGATCGTCGCCGAGGTGCTGACGGACCGCGGGCTGACGATGCTGAAGACGGCGGAAACCGAGAAGTACCCGCACGTGACCTACTTCTACAACGGCGGGAACGAGGCCCCGTACGCGGGCGAGGAGCGCATCCTCGTCCCGAGCCAGAAGGTGGCGACGTACGACCTCGCGCCCGAGATGAGCGCCCGCGGCGTCACCGACGTGCTGGTGAACGCCATGGACACGCGCTCGCACCACTTCATGCTGTGCAACCTGGCCAACGGCGACATGGTCGGGCACTCGGGCTCCCTCCCCGCCACGATCCAGGCGGTGCAGGTGGTCGACGAGTGCCTCGCCCGCATCGTCGCCGCGGCGGAGCGCAGCGGCACCCGCCTGCTGGTGACGGCGGACCACGGCAACTGCGAGATGATGATCGACCCCGAGACCGGCGGCGCCCACACCGCGCACACCACGAACCCCGTCCCGCTGGTGGTCGTCGACCCGGCGGGCGACGCGCCGCTGCGCGAGGGCGGCGCGCTGTGCGACGTCGGCCCGACCGTCCTGCGCCTGCTCGGCGTCGACCAGCCCGACGAGATGACCGGCCGCGACCTGCGCGCCGCCGCCTCGGTTGCCGCGGGGGTGCGCGCGTGACCCGCCGCCTCCTCGCCGCCGCCGCGCTCGCCCTCGCCGCCGCCGCGGCCGGCGCGCAGGTCGGCTTCCCGCCCGAGCGCTCGCCGTTCGTCGACCTCGAGTTCCGCCAGGCCACCACCGTGTTCGGCGGCTGGTACGGCGCGGCCAAGGACCCGGCCGGGATCGCGCCGCAGAGCGGCCCGCTCGTCGGCGCGCGCTACGACATCTACCTCGGCGGGCCGGCGTCGTTCACCGCGCGCGCCGCGACGGCGATCTCCGAGCGCAACGTGCTCGACCCGGCGCGCCGCGAGGGGAACCGCCTGCTCGGCGTCGAGCGCCGTCCGCTGACGATGGCCGACGTCGGGATCACGCTCGGCCTCACGGGGCAGAAGAGCTGGCGCGGCATGGTGCCGACCGTCCACTCGGGGATCGGCGTCGTCAGCAACCTCGCCAGCGCCGACCCGGGCGGCTACCGCTTCGGCACGCGCTTCCACATCGCGTACGGCGCCGGGCTCCGCTTCGTCCCCCGCTCGTCGCCGTGGGCGGTGCGCGCCGACGTCGGCTCGTACCTGTTCCAGATCCGCTACCCGGACAGCTACTCGACGCCCGGGCTCGACAGCACGTCGATCCTTCCGTCGGGCTCGTCCAAGAGCAAGTGGACGAACAACCTCGGGCTGACGCTGGGGCTCTCGTACCAGTTCTCCCGCTGACGCGCCGCCGAGCCGAGCCGATCCGCTGAGCCCGGCCGCCGCGGCACGCGCGGTGCACCCCACGCCCGCGAATCGAGCCGAGGAGCGGTCATGGCGCAGGACTACGAGGACTTCAGCAGGATCGACGACCTGGACGACGACGAGCTGCGCCAGCTGGTGCGCGACCGGCTCGGCGAGCACCCCAACCTCGACCTCGACGACTTCGTCGTGCACGTCGAGGACGGGCAGGTGCGACTCGAGGGGCGGGTCGGCACGGAGGGCGAGCTGCGCATCGCCGACCACGTCCTGACCGACCTGGTCGGGGTGGGGTCGTTCGACAACCAGCTCGTGGTCGACGCCAACCGGCGCGTCGACACGCCGATGGACGTCGAGGACCACCTGCAGATGGAGCGCGCGTCGGCGGGCTCCGTCTTCGGCGAGCTCCCCGAGCAGGAGAGCCCCGAGGTGTTCCAGGCGCGCGGCGACGAGGACCTGGACCAGCGGATGTTCGGGACCACGAACTACCAGGACGCGGTCGCCCACGGCGTGCCGTACGAGCCGCCCGAGGCGCCGACGCAGGAAGGGCTGCGGGGGACGGACGCGGGGCCGGGGGAATACGGCGAGGATCATTAGCTCGGCCCACGGCGTGGAGCGGGGTGAGTCGAACCCCGGGGTGGGGCGAAGATCGGGGTGAACCGAACGGAGGGGTGAACCGAACACCGGGATACGGCGGACCTAGCGGCTACGAGCTGGCAGGTTCGCGGTACCCCGGTGTTCGGTTCGCCCCTCCGTTCGACCTATCCCGCTCTGCGCCGTACCCAGATCTTCGCCGTACCCCGAACTCCGCCGTAGATTGGCCGCCATGGCCTTCGCCTCGTTGACTCGCCGCGTCGCCTTCGCGGCCGCCCACCGGTATCGCCGCCCCGACTGGGACGACGCCCGCAACGCGGCCACCTTCGGCGTCTGCGCGCGCCCCAGCTTCCACGGGCACTCGTACGCGGCGCACGTGACGGTGCGCGGCCCGATCGACGAGGCCACAGGATTCTGCGTCGACCTCGGGGTGCTCGACCGGGTGCTCGCGGAGGAGGTGCGCGAGCGGTTCGACCACCGCAACCTGAACCTCGACGTGCCCGAGTTCGCCGACGGTGCGCAGATCCCGACCGGGGAGAACCTGGCGCGGCTGATCGCAGTGCGCGTGCAGGGACGGCTGGAGAAGTCGCTCGGCGCGCGCGCGCCGCGCGTCGAACGGGTGGTCGTCGCCGAGGACGAGACGATGAGCGTGACCTTCGAGCCGGGGCGCGACGCGTGAGCCGCCGCCTCGCCCCCACCCTGCTGCTGGCCGCCGCCGCCGGCGCCGGCCGCGCCCCCGCGCCGGCGCCGACGCCCGCCGCGGCCC
>NZ_JARGEK010000098.1 GCF_029211165.1 Roseisolibacter sp. H3M3-2 | reverse complement strand
CGCGAGCACGCGCAGCCCGCCGGCGCGGCCGCCGTCGGCGCGCGGCTCGACGCGGCGCGCGGGCGCGCCGGCGACGGCGCGGTCCCCGACGCGCGCGGCCAGGTGGCGCACGATGCGCCCGTTCCCCTCGGCCCACGTCAGCGGCCCCTCCTCGTCGCCGTCGCGCGCCGCGAAGTAGTGCAGCGCCGCCCACGCCGACGTGTCGCGCGCCCGCGTCCCGAAGTCGTCGCGGCACGCGTAGTCCACCAGCCAGCGCAGCGCCGGCACGTCCATCCGCTCGCGCGCCAGCCACTCGGCCGCCGTCAGCCCGTCGAGCGGCGACGCCGCGGGGTCGCCGCCGAGCGCCATCGGCACGGTGAACGCGCCCGACGCGCGCAGCGCCGCCACCGCGTCCTCGAACCGCCGCGCCGCGTCGTGCTCGGCGGCGTCGAGCGCGAACCCCTCGAGCTGCCCCTCGCGCCACCGCCCGTGCACGAACGTGCGCTCCTTGGGCGCGTGGCACAGGTCGGCCTCGGCCCACGTCCCGTCGTCGGCGAGGACGCCCATCTCGCGGAAGAGCAGGCGCACGTGCTCCGCGCGCGGGTCGGGGACGGGGACGTAGTGCGCCCCCCACGGGTACGCGCTCACCGCGTTGGCGCCCGCGCGCGCGTTCCCCCCCGCCTCGCGCGCCAGCTCGAGCACGACGAAGTCGTCCATCCCCGCGCGCCGCAGCCACCACCCCGCCGACAGCCCCGCCGCGCCGCCGCCGACGATCACGACCGGCACGCGCACCGTCCGCCGCACCGGCACCTCGCCGCCCCCGTCGCGCAGCGCGTGGCCGGCCGAGCTGCCGTCGTCGAGCAGCGCGCCGGCGAGCGGACGGTCGGTCTTGCGTGTCAGGCGGACCAGCGCGGGCGCCGCTATCAGCGCCCCCCCCACCGCCGCCGTGGCGATGAAGGTACGCCGCGTGAGCGTCGAGCGTCGAGCGTCGAGCGTCGAGGGTTCGCCGCCGCGCGAGTCGCCCTCGACGCTCGACGCTGGACGCTCGACGCTCACCGGTTCATCCTCGCCCAGTCCTCCTCGTAGTACCGCACCAGCGCCTGGTCGTTGAGCCGGTTCGGCCGCGCCTCGACGGGGAGCATGTCGGTCGCGAAGGCGAACAGCTGCGGCACCTCGCGCGCCGTCAGGTAGCGGAGCCCCGGCGGCAGCGTCGCCGGCGGCACGTAGCCGCCCGAGTCGGGGCGCGCCAGCACGAACCCCCACTCGCCGAACGACGGCACGTAGAGGTGGTACGGGTACGTCGCCAGCTTCGCCTCGCGCAGCGTCGCCACGATGCTCCAGTACGACCGCCGCGCGAACAGCGGCGACGTGCTCTGCACCACCAGCAGCCCGTCGCGGCTGACGTGGCGCGACAGCAGGCGGTAGAACGCCGTCGTGTACAGCTTCCCCACCCCGTAGTTCGACGGGTCGGGGAAGTCCACCACCACGAAGTCGAACGTGTCGCGGTTCTCGCCCAGCCACACGAAGGCGTCGGCGTTCACGACCTTCACCCGCGGGTCCCTGAGCGAGTTGGCGTTGAGCGCCGTCAGCCGCGGGTGCGTTGCGAACAGCCCCGTCATCGCCGGGTCGAGGTCCACCAGCACGACCTCGCGCACGCCGGGGTAGCGCAGGATCTCGCGCACCGCGAGCCCGTCGCCGCCGCCGAGCACCAGCACGCGCCGCGCGCCGGGGAGCGCCGCCAGCCCGGGGTGCACCAGCGCCTCGTGGTAGCGGTACTCGTCGCGGCTGGAGAACTGGAGGTGCCCGTTCAGGAAGAGCCGCAGGTCGTCCTTCCACGCCGTCAGCACGATCCGCTGGTAGCGCGTGTCGCGCGCCAGGATCACGTCGTCGGCGTACAGGCTCTCCTCGGCCAGCTGCGTGATCCGCTCGGCGCGCCACATCCCCGCCGAGAGGGCGACCAGCACCGCCGCGCACCCCGCCAGCAGCGGCCCGCGCGCGCCCAGCCGATCGCGGAACAGCCGCACGCTCCACACGGCGACCAGCGCGTTGACGATCCCGAACAGGAGCGCCGCGCGCACGAGCCCGAGCCGCGGCACCAGCACCAGCGGGAAGAGGAGCGACGCCCCGAGCGCGCCGAGGTAGTCGAACGTCAGGACGTTGGCGACGACGTCCTTGAAGTCGAACTGATGGCGGAGGATGCGCATGAGCAGCGGCACCTCCAGCCCCACCAGCGTGCCGACGATCCCCACCAGCAGGTAGAGCGTCAGCCGGAAGGCGTCGGTGTAGGCGAACGCCAGGAAGAGCAGCGTCGCGCTGAACCCGCCCACCACCGCCACCAGCAGCTCGATCAGGACGAACCGGGCGACGACCCCGCGCGTCACGAACCGCGACAGCCAGCTCCCCACCCCCATCGCGAACAGGTACGTCCCGATCACGGTGGAGAACTGCGTGACGCTGTCGCCCAGCAGGTAGCTGGCGAGCGCGCCGGCGACGAGCTCGTAGACCAGCCCGCACGCGGCGATCAGCAACACGGTGACGAACAGGGCGGCGGCCATCGGCCGCGAGTTCTCGGACTGCATCGCAAGACTCACCGGACGCTGCGGGCTGCGGGCTGCGGATCCGAACCCGCAGCCCGCAGCCCGCCGCGCCTCAGTGGATGGCCGCCGCGATGATGATCGACAGCCCGATCGCGATCCCGGCCATGACGATCGCCATCGCCGTGTTCCGGTCGCGGATGATGTCGTGCCACAGGTCGCCCGGCGTCAGCTTGTCGACGATGATGAAGGCGACCACGAAGATCACGACGCCGAGGATCGCGAAGACGACCGCGGCCAGCAGGTTGGTGGACAGATCGTAGGTCATTTGCCGAGGCGGTAGCGGGCGGAGGAGCGGTAGACGGAGCGGTAGGCGCCGGGGTTCTCGCGCACCGAGCGCGGGCCGACGCGCGCCTCGCCGGGGCGGATCGGCGTCCAGCCGCGCGCGTCCGCCCACGCCGCGCCGCCGATGAGCAGGAGGCCGAAGAGCACGTAGAAGGGGGTCGCCCTCATTCGTCGTCGTCGCCTCCGTCGTCGTCCGAGGATGGGGCGTGGTCGCTCTCCGCCCAGCGGCGCGTCTCGAAGGACGCCGAGCGGAGCGTGCCGACCACCGGCGGCACCGCCAGCGCCACCAGCGCCAACAGGTAGTAGGCCAGCGTCGGCACGTCGCGCCGCACCCGCACGGTGTACGCGATCGAGCGCCCGGCGGCGTCGCCCGACGGCTCCACGCGCAGGAACCAGCGCCCGCCCGGCACCGCGCCGATGCGCGCCCGATCGCGCTTCGACCCCTCCGTCCAGTTGCCGTCGGAGTCGCGCCCGCTGTAGTAGCTGACCTCGCGCCCGAAGTCGTACGCCTGCCCGGTGGCCTCGTCGATCAGCGCGTACTCCACGAAGAGCCACTGGTTGTCGACGCTCGCCTCGGTCTCGACCACCACGTTCGACGGGCCGCCCGGGAGCTCGAAGGTCGGCGTCACGAACGCGGCGCCGGGGGCGGCCGGCGCGTCGGGGACGGTCGTGCCGCGGTACACGTACTGGCGGCTGAACACCTCGCGGTTGGCCGACAGCACCGCGCGGCCGAACAGCGTGAGCATCAGCAGCGCCGCCAGCACGGCGAACGCCGCCCAACGCGCGCGGGCGCGCGCCGCCAGCGGGTTGGGCTGCGTGCTGTAGACGCCCTGCGGCGACGGCGGCCGCCCCTCGACCTTGAACGCGCGCCAGATCTCGGCGGCGTCGACGTACGTGGCCTTCGACCACGTCGTCTCGTCGTCGGTCGACTCGGCGCTCAGCCCGTGCGGCGGGGCCACGTAGTCGCGCGCCTCCGCCACGTCGCCGACGCGCACCTCCCACGGGAACTCGCCGAGCACGAACGTCGTCTCGGCGCGCGCCGTCTGGAAGTGCTTGTACGCCCGCCCCTCGTACGCGGCCGCCGCGTGCGCGCCGCCGCCGACCTCGGGGAGCGCCTGCAGCGGGACGACGTCGGTCCAGTGGCCGTCGTACTCGGTGAGGTAGCGGAAGCCGCGGTACGGGTTGAACAGCAGGTACTCGCGCCACGACCACGCGCCGTCGGGCGTGCGGATGGTGCGCTGCTGGAAGCCGATGACCTCGTACGGCGCGCCGCGCCAGTCGCCGCGCGCGCCGAGCGGGATCAGCGGCTCGACGCGCATGCGCGACGCCGCGCGCTGCAGGACGGCCAGGTTCGGGTCCCTGGCGTCGAGCACCGCCGAGCAGCTGGCGCAGGCGACCGTCTGCGTCCAGGCGAGGCCGCGCAGCACGACCGCCGCCCCGCAGCTGGGGCAGCTCAGCGAGCGGACGGCGCCCGGCCTCAGCGTGGCGGCGGCCATCCCTCGAAGGCGCGGAGCCCGGTGAGCTGCAGGTCGTCGAAGGCCACGAACTCGCCGGCGAAGACGAGCGGCGGGTCCTCGCTGAAGTCGACGGTCGCGAAGCGCGCCGCCGGCGTGCGCAGGTCGACGAACTGCACCTCGGCCTTGTCCCAGTAGACGAACGGGAGCTCCCCCTCGACGCCGCGGTAGCGGGCGCGCGTGATCGTGCTGACGGTGTAGGTCGCGTCGCCGATCACGAACGACTGCCCGCGGCGGAGCCCGACGCCGAAGGGGAGGCGCGGCGCCGGCTCGACGAGCGTCGTCACCGCCCACTCGAGCTGCGCGTCGGAGAGCCAGCCGCCGGTGCCGTCGTCGAAGCGCAGGTGCCACTCGTTCCAGCCGCCGCGCGCGTACTCGTACATGATGCGCCCGACGACGGTGAAGCCGCGGTTCCGCCAGCGCCCGGTCGCGCCGCGCTGCACCGGCGAGCTGTCCGGCGGCACGTCGCCCACCGCGCCGACGCGCTCGAGGTCCAGGTCGTGGCGCACCAGCACCGACTGGCAGTAGGCGCACGTCGTCTGCACGGCGCCCGACCAGATGAAGAGGATCGGCGCGCCGCAGTTGGGGCAGGTCGCCTGCCGCCCCGTGACGCGCCCCGGGAGGCCGGCGGTCACGCCAGGGCGGGTTCCGGCGCGTACGCACGCGCCAGCCGCCGCACCGCGACGCGCTCGGCCCCCACGTGCCGCGCCAGCCCCGCCGCCCAGTCCCACTCCGCCCGCGGCACGCAGCAGAACAGGTTGAGGCAGAGCGACCCGTGCTCGGGGAAGCTGTGCAGCGCGAGGTGCGACTCGGCGAGCAGCACCAGCCCCGTGACCCCCGCGGGGCCCGGGAATTGGTGCCACTGCGCGGGCGCGACCGGGCGCAGCGCGAGCGTCGCGACCAGCTCGTCCACCAGCGCGCCGAGCGCGCGCGGGTCGCGGAGCGCGCCGGGCTCGCACCCGAACGCCTCCACGACCCACTCGACGCCGCTCACGTCTGCGCCCCCCCGCACTCGGGGCAGAACTTGGCCGCGCGCGGGATCGACTTCCCGCAGTGCAGGCAGAACTTGGTCTCGGTCGCCGTCCCCGGCGCGGCGGCGCCGCCGCCGACCGGGGCGAGGGGCGGCGCGGGCGGCGTGGGGACGCCGGCCGGGGGGGCCGCCGGGGGGGGCGCCATCCCGCCGCCCAGCGCCTGCGCCATCTGCTGCCCGATGACCGCGCCCGCGCCGAGCCCCGCGCCCAGCCCGGCGGCGCCCGACCCCTCGTTGGCGGCGGCGATCGGGATCGCCTGCGCCGCCTGGAAGCGCGCGTAGTCGCCGAGGTTGCCGACCATGTTCATCCCGATCCGCTCGTCGAGGCGCTTCTGCAGCTCCTCGGGGAGCGACAGGTTCTCGACGGTGAACGACTCGAGCGCGAGCCCGAGCTCCGCGAACGCCGGCGCCAGCTCCCGCTCGATCGCCGCGCCCACCGCGAAGGTGTTGGCGGCCATGTCGAGGAAGGGCACCTGGCTCTTGGCGAACGCCTCGCTCATGCGCGAGACGACCAGGTTCTTGAGGTGCGGCTCGACGTCGGCGACGCGGTACACCTCGCGCGTCCCGCTCATCTCCTTCACGAACGCGGCCGGGTCGGCGACGCGCCAGCTGTACATGCCGAACGCGCGCAGCCGCACGATCCCGAAGTCCTTGTCGCGGATCGTGACCGGGTTCTGCGTCCCCCACCGCTGCGCCGTCTGCTGGCGCGTCGAGAAGAAGTAGACGTCGGACTTGAACGGGGACTCGAAGAACTTGTCCCAGTTCAGGAGGTTCGTGAGCAGCGGCAGCGTGTTGGTCGAGAGCGTGTAGCGCCCCGGCCCGAACCGGTCGGCGATCCGCCCCTCGTTGACGAACAGCGCCTGCTGCGACTCGCGCACGGTCAGCGAGGCGCCGTTCTGGATCTCCATGTCGGCCATCGGGAACCGCCAGGCGAGCACCCCCTGCTCGTCCTCGGTCCACTGGATGACGTCGATGAACTGCTTGCGGAAGAAGCCGCCGAGGCCCATTCGATTGCTCCGAGAGGAGGACGGGGAAGGCCCAATGTGCCGGAAGGGACGTCCCTGGGGAAGACTACGGATGCGCGGGGGCGGCGGTGTCGTCGCGGACGCTGCGGGCTGCGGGCTGCGGATTGGGCCAGACCCGCAGCCCGCAGCCCGCAGCCCGCAGCGTCCCGCGGTACATTCCCCGCCACTCCACGGAGGCCACGGAATGCGGATCGGGATGGTCGGGCTCGGGCGCATGGGCGCCAACATGACCACGCGCCTGCTGCGCGGCGGGCACCAGGTGGCGGCGTTCGACCGCGACCCGGCGGCGGTGGCGAGGGCCGCCGAGGGGGGCGCGACCGGCGCCGGGTCGCTCGAGGATCTGGTGCGGGCGCTCGGGGAGACGCCGCGCGTGGTGTGGGTGATGGTCCCCGCCGGCGCGCCCACCGAGCAGACGGTCGACGCGCTCGCCGCGCTGCTCGGCGCGGGCGACGTGATCGTCGACGGCGGCAACTCCAACTACCAGGACAGCGTGCGCCGCGGCGCCGCGCTGGCCGCGCGCGGGATCGGCTTCGTCGACGCCGGCACGAGCGGCGGCGTGTGGGGGCTCGCCGAGGGGTACTCGCTGATGGTCGGCGGCGCGCCCGAGGCGGTGGCCGCGCTGCGCCCGGCGCTCGAGACGCTCGCGCCGGCGCCCGACCGCGGGTGGGGGCACGTCGGCCCCGTCGGCGCCGGGCACTTCACGAAGATGATCCACAACGGGATCGAGTACGGGATGATGCAGGCCTTCGCCGAGGGCTTCTCGATCCTGAAGCACAAGGAGGAGTTCTCGCTCGACCTCGCGCAGGTCGCCGAGATCTGGCGCCACGGCTCGGTGGTGCGCTCCTGGCTGCTCGACCTCGCGGCGCGCGCGCTGCAGGAGGACCAGGCGCTGTCGGACATCGCGCCGGTGGTCAGCGACTCGGGCGAGGGGCGGTGGACGGTCGCCGAGGCGATCGCGCTCGACGTGCCGGCGCCGGTCATCACGCACGCGCTCATCGCGCGCCTGCGCTCGCGCGACGCCGAGGGGTACGGCGACCGGATGCTGGCCGCGCTGCGCAACCAGTTCGGCGGGCACGCGGTCACCAGGGCGACGCCCAAGGCGGAGAAGCCGGCGTGACCGACGACGGGCGGAAGGGCGACGCGCGCCGCGACGACGCGCGCCGGGACGACGGGCGCGCCTGCGACCCGGCGGTGTTCGTCGTCTTCGGCGTCACCGGCGACCTCGCGCGCCGGAAGATCCTTCCCGCGCTGTGGGCCAACCACCGCGACGGGCGCACGCCGCTCGGCTGCTGGGTGGTGGGGGCGGCGCGCGACGCGTCGGGGAGCGACGACGCGGTGCGGCAGATCGCGCGCGAGGCCGCGGTGGCCGCCGGCGGCGACCCGGCCGCGGTCGAGGAGTGGGTGACGCGCTACGTCTCGGGCGCGCGCGCCACCGACCAGGACCTGGGGGAGCTGAAGGCGAAGGTCGAGGAGATCGAGCGCGCGCAGCAGCTCCCGCCGCGCCGCGTCTACTACCTCTCGCTCCCGCCCGCCGTCTTCCCGGGGATGATCGAGGCGCTCGGCCGCGCCGGCCTGTCGAAGCCCGAGGGCGGGTGGGCGCGGCTGGTGATCGAGAAGCCGTTCGGGCGCGACCTGGCGAGCGCGCGCGCGCTCAACGCCACCGTGCACGCGTGGTTCGACGAGGCGCAGGTCTACCGCATCGACCACTACCTCGGCAAGGAGACGGTGCAGAACCTGCTCGTCTTCCGCTTCGCCAACGCGCTGTTCGAGTCGCTGTGGAACCGCGACCACGTCGAGAGCGTGATGATCACCGTCGCCGAGACGCTCGGCGTCGAGGGGCGCGCCGGCTACTACGAGACGGCGGGGCAGCTGCGCGACATGGTCCAGAGCCACCTGACGCAGCTCTTCACGCTGGTGGCGATGGAGGTGCCGTCGCAGCTCGACGCGGCGGCGGTGCGCGCCGAGAAGCTCAAGGTGCTGCGCTCGGTGCGCCCGCTCGCCCCCGACGACGCGGTGCTCGGCCAGTACGAGCCGGGGCGCATCGACGAGGAGGACGTCGCCGGGTACCGCGAGGAGCCGGGGGTCGCCCCCGACTCGCGCACCGAGACGTTCGCGGCGGTGACGCTGCACGTCGAGAACTGGCGCTGGCAGGGGGTGCCGTTCCACCTGCGCGCCGGGAAGCGGCTGCTCCGCCGCACGACCGAGATCGAGATCAAGTTCCGCCGCGCGCCGGTGTGGATGTTCCGCCGCACGCAGCAGGAGCCGCAGGAGCAGGAGCCCGGGACGGGGCTCGGCACGCTGCACCGGAACACCCTCCTCCTCACGCTGCAGCCGGACGAGGGGTTCTCGCTCTACATCGACGTGAAGGCGCCGGGGGAGCCCTTCCGCATCCACCGCCTCCCGCTGCATTTCAACTACCGCGAGGTCTTCCCGGCGCTCCCGGAGGCGTACCAGACGCTGCTCCTGGACGTGCTGCAGGGGGACCAGACGCTGTTCGTGCACGCCGACGAGGTGGAGGGGAGCTGGGCGCTGTACGCCCCGCTGCTCGACGGCCGGCGCGCCGTGTATCCGTATCCCGCGGGGACCTGGGGGCCGCTCGAGGCGGCGCGCATCTCCTCGCGGTGAGCGCCGGTCAACGCCAGACCCGGACGACGCGCATGCCCGCTGCCCTGCCGGTGCCGCTCGACGACCGCGAGGTGCTGGTGCTCGACGACGCGAAGGCGCTGGCGCAGGAGGGGGCGAAGCGGTTCGTCGCCGCCGCCCGCGCCGCGGTCGCCGACCGGGGGCGGTTCGTGGTGGCGCTGGCCGGCGGCGCGACACCGCGCGCGATGCACGCGCGGCTGCTGGCGATGGGCGCCGACGCGCTCCCGTGGTCGCGCATCTACGTCACGTTCGGCGACGAGCGGTGCGTCCCGCCCGACGACCCGGCGAGCAACTACGGGATGGCGCGCGAGACGCTGCTCGCGAAGGTCGGCGTCCCGGAGGTGCGGCTGCTGCGCATGGAGGGGGAGCTCCCCCCCGAGGACGCGGCGCTCCGCCACGAGGCGCGGCTGCGCGCGCTGGCGACGCGGCTCGGGATCGCCGACGGGGCGCCGCTGTTCGACCTGGTGCTGCTGGGCGCCGGCGCCGACGGGCACACGCTGTCGCTCTTCCCGGGCGACCCGGCGCTCGCCGAGACGCGGCGGCTGGTGGCGACGGCCACCGCGCCGGTGGAGCCGCGGGCGCGCCTGACGCTGACCTTCGCGGCGCTCGCCCGCACGCGCGAGGTGCTGCTGATGGCGGCCGGCCCCGAGAAGCGCGACGCGCTGGCCCGCGCCCGCGCCGGGGCGCCCCTCCCGGTGGCGCGGGCGCACGGGCGCGACGGCACGGTGTGGCTGCTCGACCGGGAGGCGGCGGGGGGCTGACGCGGTCGGGGGGACGCAGGCGCCGCGCTGCGGGGATCGCGCGGGGGGTCCGGGAACCCCCGGAGGGCGGGGGCGTTGATCGGCCGTCCCCCTCCCCCCGCGGTCCCGCCGCCCCGCATGTCGCAGTCCCCCCCCGCGGCGCTGGTCTGGCTCCGGCACGACCTGCGTCTCCACGACCACGAGCCCCTCGTCCGCGCCGCCGCGTGGGCCGCCGAGTACGGGGGGCGGGTGGTCCCCGTCTGGTGCGACGACCCGCGCGCGCAGGCGCCGGCCCCGCTCTCGGGGCGCCCGCCGCGGCTCGGGCCGCACCGCGCGCGCTTCCTCGCCGAGTCGCTGGCGGACCTGCGCGCGTCGCTGCGCGCCGTCGGCGCCGACCTGGTGGTCCGCCGCGGGCGCCCCGACGAGGTGCTCCCGGCGCTGGCCCGCGAGACGGGCGCGGGGCTGTGCGCGTACCACGCGGAGTGCTGCCCCGAGGAGGCCGCGGACGAGGCGGCGGTCGAGCGCGCGCTGGCGCCGCTGGAGGTGGCGTGCGAGGGGTACTGGGGGCACACGCTGCTCCACCGCGACGACCTGCCGTTCGGGCCCGACGACCTGCCGGCGACGTTCACCGAGTTCCGCACGCGGGTCGACGACGGGGCGGGGCGCGGCTTCCGCGACGGGTGCGCCCCGCGGATGCTCCTCCCCGCCCCGACGCGCCTCCCGGCGGTCGGCGTCGAGCCGGGGGCGCTGCCGACGCCCGCGACCTGGGGGCACGCGCCGGCGCCGCGCGACCCGCGGGCGCGCCTCACGCTCGGCGTCGGCGAGCGCGCCGCGCTGGCGCGGCTGGAGGGGTGGGTGTTCGCGATGGACCGGCTGGCGCGCTACAAGGCGACGCGCAACGGGCTGACCGACCCCGACGACTCGAGCAAGCTGTCGCCCTGGCTCGCGCACGGGTGCCTGTCGCCGCGCGCGGTGTACGGCGCCGTGCGCAGCTACGAGGCGCGGCGCGGCGCCACCGAGCAGACGCACTGGCTGGTGTTCGAGCTGCTGTGGCGCGACTACTTCCGCCTGGCCGCCGCGCGCGCGGGCGCGGCGCTGTTCCGCCCCGACGGGCCGGCGCGGGTGCCGGTGCGGTGGCGGCGCCTCGACGACCCGCGGCACGGGGCGCCGGCGCGCGCCGACTTCGCGCGCTGGTGCGCGGGCGAGACCGGCTTCCCGCTGGTCGACGCGGCGATGCGCGAGCTGCGCGCGACCGGCTTCACGTCGAACCGCACGCGCCAGAACGTCGCCAGCTTCCTCACCAAGAACCTCGGCGTCGACTGGCGCGCCGGCGCGTGGTGGTTCGAGGCGCAGCTCGTCGACTACGACCCGGCGAGCAACTGGGGGAACTGGGCGTACGCCGCCGGCGTGGGGCAGGACCCGCGCGGCTTCCGCTACTTCGACGTCGACCGGCAGGCGGCGCAGTACGACCCGGACGGCGCGTACGCGCGGCAGTGGCTCGCGCGCGACGACTTCGGGCGGCCGCGCATGGTGGACCTGCGGGAGTCGGCGCGGGCGAACGAGCGGCGGTGGGCTGCGGCCGCGAGGGGAGTGCTCCGTTAAAGCGGGAGTCGTGACCGCGGGAGTCCGAACCGCGGGAGTCGCTACTGCGCAGTGCGCGCGGTCACGACTCCCGCCGTGTCGACTCCCGCGGTCGCGACTCCCGCCTCACCGGCCGCGAGATCCGGACCGTGCGGCAGCCCCACCATGTCCGACCGCCGGATCATCACCGTGCACAGCAGGCTGACCGCGGTGGCCGCCAGCATGTAGAGCCCCACCGACATCCCGGTCCCGGTGCGCTGCACGAGGTACGTCGCGATGACGGGCGCGAAGCCGCCGCCGAGGATCGCGCCGAGGGCGTAGGCGAGCGACGCCCCGCTGTAGCGCACGCGCGTCGGGAAGAGCCCCGCGTAGAGCGCCGACTGGCCGCCGTAGGTCAGCCCCTTCGTGATCGTCAGCCCGACCACCGCCAGCGCCAGCGCGCCGGGGCTCCGCCGGTCGACGAGCCACATGAAGGGGAGGCACCAGGCGAGCATCAGCGCGAAGCCGACGAGGAAGATGCGGCGCGCGCCGATGCGGTCGGAGATCCAGCCGCCGAACAGGATCGCGAAGAACCACACCACCGAGCCGGCGATCACCATGCCGAGCACCGTGCCGCGCGCCATGCCGAGCGTCGTGGTGGCGTACGACAGCAGGAACGACAGGAAGATGTAGCCCACCATGTTGTTGGCGAGGAACGTCCCCCCCGCCAGCACGACCGCGCGCTTGTGCTCGCGCAGCAGCTCGCCGATCGGCGCCCGCTCCGTGCGCGCCTGCGCCTTCATCGCCGCGAACACCGGGCTCTCCGACACCCGGTTGCGGATGTAGAAGCCGACGAAGATCAGCACGACGCTGAGCAGGAACGGGATGCGCCACCCCCACGCCAGGAACTGCTGCTCGGTGGTGGTCGACACCATCGTCAGCACCACGCCGTTGGCGAGGATCAGCCCGAGCGGGGTCCCGATCTGCGACGACGACCCGTACCACGCGCGCTGGCGCGGCGGCGCGTGCTCGACGGCCATCAGCGCGGCGCCCGCCCACTCGCCGCCGGCGCTGAACCCCTGCAGGCAGCGCATCAGCACGAGCAGCACCGGCGCCCAGATCCCCGCCTGCGCGTACGTCGGCAGCAGCCCCACGCCGACCGTCGCCGCGCCCATCACGCCGAGCGTGAGGACGAGCATCTTCTTGCGCCCCAGCCGGTCGCCGTAGTGCCCCGCGACCACGCTCCCGAGCGGGCGGATCAGGAAGGTGACGCCGAGCGTGGCCATCGCCGCCAGCTGCGCGGTCGCCGGGTCGAGCGACGAGAAGAACTGCGACCCGAAGACGAGCGCCGCCGACGTGCTGTAGATGAAGAAGTCGTACCACTCGATGGTGGTCCCGACGGCGCTGGCGAGCACGACCCGCCGCTTCTCCGCGAGTGCGTCGCGGTGTAGGGTGGAGGACATGCGCGACAGTCAACGTCCGGTACCGGGGTTCGGCAAGGCACCCGAGGCATGTCCCAGCACGACGTGAGGCGGCGGGGGGGCGCGCTGTTCGCCGACCCCGGCCAGGACGGGCTCATTCACCGCGCCTTCCTGCGCGGCGCCGGCGTCGACCCGGAGGCGGTGCGCCGCTCCCCCGTGATCGGCGTCTGCTCCAGCTGGAGCGAGCTGAATCCGTGCAACGCGGGCCTCCGCGCCCTCGCCGAGGCGGTGAAGGCCGGCGTCCGCGCGGCCGGCGGGCTGCCGCTCGAGTTCCCGACGATCTCGATCTCGGAGCCCTACACCCGGCCGACGAGCCTCTTCCTCCGCAACCTGATGTCGATGGACGTGGAGGAGACGGTCGCCGCCTCGCCGATCGACGGCGTGGTCCTCCTCGGCGGCTGCGACAAGACGGTGCCGGCGCAGCTCATGGGCGCGCTGAGCGCGAACGTCCCCGCCGTGATGGTGACCGCCGGCCCGCGCCCCGTCCCCTGCCGCGGCGGCGAGCCGTTCACCATCGACGACCTGTGGCCCGCGGTCGAGCGCCGGCGCACCGGCGCGCTGGGCGACGCCGAGTGGGCGGCGCTGGAGGGGGAGGTCAACGTCGGCGTCGGCACCTGCAACGTCATGGGGACGGCGATCACGATGGCCGCGATCGCCGAGGTGCTCGGCTTCGCCCTCCCCGGCTCGGCGCTGCCGTCCGCGGCGAGCGCCGAGCTGCGCGAGCTGGCCGAGGCGACGGGCGCGCTCGCCGTCGCCACCGCGCGCGCCGGGCGCCGCCCCCGCGACCTCGTGACGCCGCGCGCGCTCGAGAACGCGTTCCGCGTCGCCTGCGCCCTCGGCGGCTCCACCAACGCCGTGCTGCACCTGGAGGCGATCGCCGGGCGCGCCGGCGTCACCATCGGCCCGCGCACCTGGGAGGCGTGGGCGGCGACCACGCCGTGGGTCGCCGACGTGCGCCCCAACGGGCGCGGGCTGCTCGCCGACCTCGAGGCGGCGGGCGGCGTGCCGGCGGTGATGCGCCGCGTCGCCGCCCTGCTGCACCTCGACGCGCGCGCGGCGACCGGCGCGGCCGCGCGCGACGCGGTGCGC
>NZ_JARGEK010000097.1 GCF_029211165.1 Roseisolibacter sp. H3M3-2 | reverse complement strand
GGGCGCGGCGGGGCCGGCGCCGCGCCGCCAGGGGGGGCGGCGGACGGCGGGGCGGCGGGCGGGGGCACCGTGCTCACCATAGCGCGAGCGCGGCCAGCCCCACCGTGAGCCCGCCGGCGAACAGCCAGCGCGCCCGCGGCACGGCGTGCACGAGCTTCCACACCGCCCCGCTGGCGACGATCGCGGCCAGCGTCATCACGAACGCCTGCGACCAGCGCTGGCTCGCCCCCCACGACGCGAGCGCCATGCGCACGAGCGGCTGCGCGGCGCCGAGCGCGACGACGGTGATGAGGAAGCCGCGCACGAAGTCGCCGCCGAGCCCCGCCAGCTGCAGCCCGACCACGCTGCGCGCCGAGCCGGCGGCGAGGCGGTCGAGGTGCGCGCGCGCCAGCTGGCCGTTCAGCCGCCGCAGCAGCACCATCGACTCGCCGCCCACCCACGCCGTGACCAGCCCCACCAGCACGCTCGCGCACAGCGCGCCGGCGGTCCCGTTGGGCTGCTGCGCGTACAGCGCCCCCGCGACCACCGACGCCGACCCCCACTCGGGGTAGCGCGACGCGCCCACCGGCAGCGTCTCGAGCGCGAACAGCTCCAGCGCCGCGCCGACCAGCAGCCCGCCCACCGGGTTGCCCACCAGCGCCCCCGCCACCGTCGCGGCGACGATGGGGCGCGAGATCATGGCCTGCGGGAAGCTCACGACGTCGAGCCCCAGCAGCGCGCCGAGGAGCGCGATGCGCAGCAGGTCCGCGTGCGGCGAGAGTCCGTCCACGTCAGTCCAGCCCGCGCCCCGCGAGGACGTCGTCGAGCGGCACCGGCCGCCCGCTCGGCACGTCCTGCGCGCTCACCTGCACGCCGTCGCCGGCGAGCGCGCGCAGCTCGCGCTCCTCGTCGGGCGTGAGGAAGACGAAGCGCATGCGCTGCGTCCGCCCCGGGCGGTGGTGGATGCCGCCGACGTTCACCTGCCGGATCGCCCCCGCCGGGTCGGCCGCCGCGACCGCGCGCACCAGCCGGCGCATGGTGTCGACGTCGCCCGTGAGCAGGATCCCGCGGCGCCCGTCGGCGCGGTAGCGCGCGTGCGCCTCGGCGGCGCCGGCGACGTCGTGGAACGACACCTCCATCTCCGGCGGCACGCCCATGCGGTAGAGCTCCTGCTCCCACTCGCTGGCCGCGACCTCGTCGTCGACGAGGACGATGAAGCCGATGTCGAGCGGGCGCCCCCACCCCACGACCACCTGGCCGTGGATCAGGCGGTCGTCGATCCGGTAGAGCTCAACGGGCACCGCCGACCTCCTGCAACGCCAGCCGCCCGCGCTCGACCGCGTGCGCCACCGCCTGCGCGTCGTCGCCGGCCGCCTCGCCCGCCAGCACGAAGTCGATCACCGCCGGGAGGTTCGCCCCCATCACCAGCCGCAGGTCGGGGCGCTCGCGCAGCACGCGCCGCGCCGCGATCGTGCAGCTGCCGGCCGGCAGGTCGGTGAAGATCACGCGCACCGGCGCGGCGGCGAGCGCGTCGCGCAGCATCGCCTCGATGTCGGCGGCGCCGAGGCCGCGGTTGCTCATCGGCAGCAGCAGCTCGCCGCGGCCGGTGATCTGGTCGATCGCGGACACGATGCCGGCCGCGAAGTCGCCGTGCCCGGCGACGACGGCGATCGCGTTACTCATCGTCCTCCTGCAGGTAGCGCCGCAGGTCCGCCTGCGCGACCGACGCGCCCGCGGGCGGCGGGCCGCCGTCGCCGCGCATGCGCGCCATCAGCCGCTGGTTGAACGCCTCGGCCGGGTTCACGCCGCTGTAGCGCAGCAGGTGGTTCATGGCGATCACCTCGGCGATCACCGTGATGTTCTTCCCGGGGTTGAGGGGCACGCGGATCTTCGGCAGCTCGACGTCGAGGATCGTGTGCGTCTCGCCGTCGAGCCCCGTCCGGTCCACGACCGCGTCCTGGTTCCACTCCTCGAGGTGCACCACGACCTCGAGGCGCTTCTGCTGCCGCACGGCGCGGATCCCGAAGATCGCCGGGATGTCGATCAGCCCGATGCCGCGGATCTCCATGTAGTGCCGCTGCAGCTCGTGCCCCTTCCCGATCAGCACGTCGTTGCCGCGCCGCTTCACGATCACGAGGTCGTCGGCGACGAGCCGGTGCCCGCGCTCGACCAGGTCCAGCACGCACTCGCTCTTCCCGATCCCGCTCGGCCCCGTGAAGAACAGCCCCACGCCGAACACGTCGGCCAGCGACCCGTGCAGCGTCGCGGTGGGCGCGAACTCCTCGGCGAGGAACGGCTTGATGAGGCGGTAGAACTCCGCCGTCTTGATCGGCGTGCGCAGCACCGGCACCCCGCCCCGCCCCGCCAGCTCGAGGAACCCGGCCGGCGGCTCCTGCCCCTTCGTGATGAAGGCGCAGGGGATCGGGTGCGAGAAGAACGCCTCCAGCGTCGCGCGGCGCACGTCGGGCTCGCGCGAGTTGAGGTACGTGACCTCGGTCTCCCCGAAGACCTGGATGCGCTCGTGCGGGAAGCGGTTGAAGTAGCCCGACAGCACGAGCCCCGGGCTCGCCGCCTCGGGGCTCGTGACCTGGCGATCGAGGCCGACGGGGTCGCCGATCTGCTCCAGCGGCACCGAGGTGCCGAGCCGGTCGACCAGCTGGCGGACCGTCAGCCGGGGCTTCACGCGCTCGCCGCGTCCTGCCGCGCCGCGCGCACCCGCCGCGCGCGCGCCTCGCGCACCTTGGCGATCTGCGCCTCCAGCCCGTCGAGGGCCGAGCGCAGCGCGACGTCGAGCCGGTAGCCGGTCCCCTCGGCCACCAGCGCGGGGCGGCGCGGCGAACGGAGGGTGATCTCGACCCGCTGCTGCGCCCCGCCGCCGGCCACGCGCACGGTGGCGTCGACGACGCGTCGCAGCCGGCCGGCGAGCTTTTCGACCGCCTGCGCCGCCCGCGACTGGATCACCGTGTCGACCTCGGCATTGTGGAGCTGGAAGACGACCCGCACGCTGCTACCCTCCTGGCTCAACCGTCGATCACCTCGGCGAGATGCGCCGCCGTCTCGACCGCGGCGCGCTCCCACGTGAACGTCTCGGCGAACCGCCGGCCCTGCGCGCCCAGCGTGGCGACCAACGAGGGGGAGGCGGCCAGCTCCTCGAAGCGCGCGGCCATCGCGGCGACGTCCCCGTGGGGGACGAGGAAGCCGGTCTCGCCGTCCCGGACGCTCTCGCGGAGCCCGGGCGAATCGGAGGCGACGACCGGCGTGGCGCACGCGGCGGCTTCGAGGTTCGTGATCCCCCACCCCTCCTTGGGCGACGCGAACGCGAGCGCCCACGATCGGCGCAGCAGTTCCAGCTTCTCGGCCTCGCCGATGAACCCAAGAAACTCCACGCGCCCGGAGAGCGCAAGCGAGTCCGCCAGCCGCTCCAGCTCGGGGCGGTAGTCCCCCGTCCCGGCGATCAGGAGCCGCGCCTCGGGGTGCCGGACCCGCGCGAAGGCGCGCAGCACCAGGTCCACCCCCTTGTAGCGCCGCAGCCGCCCGAGGTAGGCGAACGTCGGCGTCGGCGCGCGCCGCGCCGCGTCGGGGGTGAAGCGCGCCGAGTCGATGCCGCAGTAGATGACGCGGATCGCGTCGCGCGGGATGCCGCGGGCGGCCAGGTCGTCGGCCGTGCTCTCCGAGATGGCCTGGAACGGCAGCCGCCCGTACGCCAGCCCGATCGGCCGCTCGGCCAGCCACACCGCCGTCGCCAGCGGCAGCGACGCCTCCTGGAACACGGTGCCGCCGAACAGGTGCGGCACCAGCCCGACCGTCCGCGGCGCCCCCCACGTCTGGGCGTAGATCGGGACCTTGTTGATGTCCTCGACCAGCACGTCGTACGCCTGCGGACGCACCACGCGCCGCGCGAACCGGCGCGCCAGGAACGGGAAGGTCTGGCGCGTCCCGACCCGGTAGACCTCGATCCCGTCGAGGCGCGCGCGCGGCGGGCACCCCGGCCACCCGCCGCAGACCAGCGCCACCTCGTGCCCCATCGCCGCGACGCGGCCGAACACCTCGTGCAGGTGGATCTCGGCGCCGCCGGCCTGCGGGTTCTCGCGGTCCTGCCAGTTGACGAGGAGAATCCTCAAGGCCGCACGACTCCGCGCGGCTCGACGCTCGACGCTCGACGCTCGCGCCGCCGCAGCGACGTCCGCATCGAGCGTCGAGCGTCGAGCGTCGAGGGGGCTCCTCCGTTCACAGCCTCCCCATCCGCCGCGCGAGCGCGTCCACGACGCCGTTCACGAAGCGCGCGCTCTGCGCGCTGCCGTAGCGCTCCGCGAGGCGCACGGCCTCCTGGATGACGACCTTCGGCGGGGTCTCGCCGCGCTGCAGCTCGGCGGCGGCGAGGCGCAGCACGCAGCGCTCGATCGCGCCGAGCCGCTCGAGGCGCCAGTTGGTGGTGACGTCGGCGAGCTGCGCGTCGATCGCCTGGCTGTGCTTGATGATGACGCCGACGAGCTGGCTGGCGAGCTTGCGCTCCTCCGGGCCGATGCCGAGGTCGTCCCACACGCGGATCGCGACGCGCTCCAGTCCCTCCTCGCCGCGCACGTCCCAGGCGTACAGCGCCTGCAGCGCGCGCGCCCGGGCGCGGCTCTCGAGACGCGGCATCAGCCCTCGTCCTCGCCGCCGCCGGCCAGCTCGGCCTCGGCGTCGGCGGCCGCGTCGAGCTGCGCGAACAGGTCGGCCATCTCCATCGCCGCCATCGCCGAGTCCCACCCCTTGTTGCCGTGCGTGCCGCCGGCGCGCGCCTCGGCCTGCTCCATCGTGTCGGTCGTGAGGAGGCCGAGCGTCACCGGCACGTCGAACTCGGCGCTCGCGTCGGCGACCCCGCGCGCGGCCTCGCCGGCCACGAAGTCGAAGTGCGGCGTCTCGCCGCGCACCACCGCGCCCACCGCGACCACCGCGTCGTAGCGCCCGGAGGCGAGCACGCGGCGCACGGCGGCGGGGAGCTCCCACGCGCCCGGGACCCAGACGACGTCGACGTCGCCGGCGTCCGCGCCGTGGCGCGTGAACGCCTCGACGGCGCCCTCGGCGAGCTTCTGCGTGACGTGCTCGTTGAAGCGGGAGGCCACCACGGCGAAGCGGCGGCCCTCGCCGCTCGGGGTGCCGACGAACTCGGGCATGGATCCGGGATCGGGGTCGGCCGGGAAGATAACCGGCAGGGGACGGCGGTTCACGACGCCAGCAGGTGGCCGAGCTTCGCCCGCTTGGTCGCCAGGTACGAGGCGTTCTCCTCGTTCGTCGGCGCCTGGAGGCGGACGCTCTCCAGCAGCTCGAGCCCGTACCCCTCGACGCCCACCAGCTTGCGCGGGTTGTTCGTCAGCACGCGGATCGACTGCAGCCCCAGGTCGAGCAGGATCTGCGAGCCGATGCCGTAGTTGCGCAGGTCGGGCTTGAAGCCGAGCCGCTCGTTGGCCTCGACGGTGTCGGCCCCCGAGTCCTGGAGCTCGTACGCCTTGATCTTGTTCAGCAGCCCGATCCCGCGCCCCTCCTGGTCGAGGTACACGATCACGCCGCGCCCCGCCTCGGTGATCAGCTCCATCGCGCGGTGCAGCTGCCAGCCGCAGTCGCACCGCTGCGAGTGGAACACGTCGCCCGTCAGGCACTTCGAGTGCATGCGCACCAGCACCCCGGCGCCGTCGCCGATCTCGCCGTGCACCAGCGCAACGTGCTCCGCGCCGTCGATGTCGTTCCGGTAGCCGACGATGCGCCACTCCCCCTGGTCGGTGGGGAGGCGCGCCTCGGCGACGCGGTGCACCAGGCGCTCGGTCTTGAGGCGGTGCGCGACGAGCTGCGCCACCGTCACGAACGTGAGCCCGTGCTTCTCGGCGAAGGCCTCCAGCTGCGGGCGGCGCGCGGTGGAGCCGTCCTCGTTGAGGATCTCGCAGATCACCCCGGCCGGCGCGCACCCGGCCAGGCGCGCCAGGTCGACCGCCGCCTCGGTGTGGCCGACGCGCGTCAGCACGCCGCCGTCGCGCGCGCGCAGCGGGTGGATGTGCCCGGGGCGCACGAGGTCGCGCGGCCCGCTCTCGGGATCGACGGCCACGCGGATCGTCGCCGCGCGGTCGGCGGCGCTGATCCCCGTGCTCACGCCGAAGCGCGGCGCGGCGTCGATGCTCACCGTGAACGCGGTGCGCATCGCCTCCGTGTTGTTCTCGCTCATCAGCGGCAGGTCGAGCTGCGCGCAGCGCTCGGCCGTGAGCGCGAGGCAGATCATCCCCTTCGCGCCGAGGAGGAAGTTGACCATCTCGGGCGTGACGTGCTCCGCCGCGCAGATCAGGTCCCCCTCGTTCTCGCGGTCCTCGTCGTCGGCCACGACGACGAACTTGCCGGCGCTGATGTCGGCGATGGCTTGCTCGATGGTACCGAATGGCATGGGATCAGACCCGGGAGAGGGACGCCGCGTAGGGCGCGAGGAGCCGCTGCACGTACTTGCCGACCACGTCGGCCTCGAGGTGCACGCGGTCCCCGGCGCCCCGCCGCCCCAGCGTCGTGTGCCGGTGCGTGTACTCGATGATGGAGAGCTGCAGCACGCCGGGGGCCGGCAGCGCGTTGACGGTCAGGCTGACCCCGTCCACGCAGATCGACCCGTGCGGCACCAGCAGCACGTCGATCTCGGCCGGCACGTCGACGTCGATGAGCCAGGCGTCGCCGCGGCGCTCCACCGACCGAACGGTGCCGACCCCGTCCACGTGCCCCTGGACGAGGTGCCCGCCCAGCCGGTCGCCCACCCGCATGGCGCGCTCGAGGTTCACCCCCCGCCCCTCCGCCCACTCGTCGAGCGCGGTGCGGCCGAGCGTGGTGACGACGGCGGCGACGGTGAACCAGCTGCCGCCGTCGGGGACGCCCCCGACGGGGCCGAAGTCGCGCACGGTGAGGCAGACGCCGTCGCAGGCGATGCTCTCCCCTTCCACCAGCCCGGTGTAGCGGGTCCGGATGCGGAACTCGCGCCCCGCCTCGGTCTCGGCGACCGCCTCGATGGTCCCGACGTCGTCGATCAGTCCGGTGAACACGCGCCCTCCGCGGCGCCGGGTGACGTACCCGTCCGCGGATGAGTTCCCGCGGCCGGCGCGGGGTGGACGGCGTACACGGTCTGCAGGTCGGCGCCGACGGCGCGGCGCGCGACCGGGAGGAGGCGCGGCGCGGTGGCCGCACGCAGCCCCGAGACGCCGGTGAACGGGCGGAGCGCATCGGCACCGAGCACCACCGGCGCCTGGAAGATAACCAGCCGGTCCACCAGCCCGGCCCCCCACAGCGCCCCGGCCAGCCCGGCGCCCCCCTCGACCAGCAGGGCGCGGACCCCGTGCTCCCGCCGCAGCGCCCCGAGCCCCGCCGCAAGCCCGGGCGCCGGGACGACCCGCACCCCCAGCGCCTCCAGGGCGGCGGCGCGCGCGGGATCGGGGGCGGGCTCGGTCACCACGGCCACCGGGACCTCCCGGGCGGTCCGCGCCAGCCGGCTCCCGGTCGGGAGGCGCAGCGTCCGGTCGAACACCACCCGCAGCGGCGGCACCCGCGGCGCCCGCGCCCCGCGGACGGTCAACGCCGGATCGTCGGCCAGCGCGGTCCCGATCCCGACCGCCACCGCGTCCGCCTCGGCACGCATCCGGTGCACCGCCAGCCGCGCGGCCGGCCCGGTGAGCCACCCGGGACCGTGCGTGTGGTCGGCCAGCGCCCCGTCGAGCGACAGCGCGAGCTTCAGCGTCACCCACGGCCGCCCGGCGCCCAGCGCGGCGTGCAGGAAGGGGGCGTTGAGCTCGCGCGCGTCGGCCTCGAGCAGCCCGAGGTCCACCCGCACGCCCGCGGCGCGCAGCCGAGCGGCGCCGCCCGCCGCGGCCGGGAACGGGTCGGCCACGGCGACCACCACGCGCGCGACGTCGGCCGCGAGCAGCGCGTCGGTGCACGGCGGCGTCTTGCCGTGGTGGTTGCACGGCTCGAGGGTGACGTAGACCGTCGCGCCGCGCGCCGCGCCGCCGGGCGCCGCCAGCGCGCGCACCTCGGCGTGCGGCCCGCCGTAGGCGCGGTGCCACCCCTCGCCGACCACGGCGCCGTCGCGCACGACGACGGCGCCGACCATGGGGTTCGGCGCCGTGTGCCCCCGGCCGCGCCGCGCGAGCTGCAGCGCGCGGCGCATGTGGCGCGCGTCGGCGGGCGAGAACTCCCTCACCGCACGCGCGCCGCCCTCAGAACTGCACGCGCAGACCCACGGCGCCGTAGGTGTACGCGTCGTCCGGCGCGCGGCCGCCGAACGAGTTGAAGGTCGCCGGGACCTCGCCGCCCGACACGCGCCCGATCTCGGCCGAGAAGCGCACGATCGGGAAGTTGAGCGACGCGCCCGCGAACAGGTTGGTCCGCGTCAGCTCCTGCCGCACCGACGCCACGTCGCGGTCCTCGAGGCGTGCCTGGCCGAGCACGGGGATCGTGCGGTTGAGGATCACCCCCGCCCGCGCGCGCGAGTCGTAGCGGTCCTGCCCCACGCCGGCGTTGACGCCGATGATCGCGAACCGCTTTCCCGCCTGCAGCCGCCACGAGTCGGTCTTCGCGTCCACGTCGTCGACGAGCACCGAGTCGACGCCGACGCGCGCGACCACGTTCGTGGTCGGGAGCTGGCGGCGCAGGTACGTCGCCGACACGCCGGGGACGATCGCCGTCTCCTGCAGGATGCCGAGGCGCGCGCCGTAGCCGAGTTGCAGCCCGCCGCCGGAGGTGCGCACGCCGAAGTCGTCGTCGTCCACGCTCGGCAGGTACGTCGCGCTCACCAGCGCGTCGACGCCGAGGACGTTGGTGAAGCCGAGCGGGATCCCCGCGAAGAGGCCGACCGCGCCCTCGGCCGTCGGGAGCCCGACCCACTGGTTCTCGGTGCGGAACGCGGTCGCCTGTCGCCCGTTGAGCGACAGCGTCACCCCCTGCGGCTGCGGGAGGGCGCCGCGCAGCGCGTTGACGCGCAGCCCGATGCTGAACTTCGGGAAGCCGCCGAGGGTGCTGGTCTGCCCGAGCACCGCGCCGCCGCCGGCGAGCGAGGCGCCGAGCTGCGGGGCGAGGAAGGCGAAGACGTCCGCCGCCTTCTGGCAGGCGTCCTGGACGAAGGTCGGCTCGGCGGCGCACGGCGCGGCCGCGGTCTGCGCCCCGGCCGTCGAGGCCAGCGCGAGGAACGACAGGACGGCGAGGGAACGGTGATGCGTCACGACGACTCCCCGGTTCACGAGAGGATGACGCGCCCGCTTCCCGAGGTCAGGTGGCCCAGCCGCCACGCCGGCACCGAGGCCGACGCCGCCGCCGCCAGCACGGCCTCGGCGTGCGCGGGCGCCACGAGCGCCACCATGCCGACGCCCATGTTGAACGTTCGGAACATCTCCTCGCGAGGGACGTGCCCGGCGTCACCGAGCGCCCGGAAGAGCGGCGGCACCTCCCACGTCGTCGTGTCCACCACCGCGTCGAGGTGCTCGGGGAGCGCGCGGTTGAGGTTCCCGGGGAGCCCGCCGCCGGTGATGTGCGCCATCGCGTGCACCCGGTCGAGCACGGGCGCGAGCGCCGGCAGGTAGCTGCGGTGCACCGCCAGCAGCGCGTCGGCCGTGGACGTGCCGAGCCCCGGGAAGGCGTCGTGCGGGCCCAGCTTGAGCCGGTCGGCGACGATGCGGCGCGCGAGCGAGTACCCGTTGGTGTGCAGCCCGCTGCTCGCCATCCCGATGAGCACGTCGTCGGGGCGCACGCGCTCGCTGCCGAGCACCGCGTCCTCCTCGACCCAGCCGACGATGAAGCCGGCGAGGTCGAAGTCGGGCGGCGTGTAGACGCCCGGCATCTCCGCGGTCTCGCCGCCGACCAGCGCGCAGCCGTTCTCGCGGCAGCCGGCGGCGACGCCGGCGACCACCGCCTCGACGTTCCGCGGCTCCAGCTTGCCGAACGCGACGTAGTCGAGGAAGAAGAGCGGCGACGCGCCCTGCACGAGGATGTCGTTGACGCAGTGGTTCACCAGGTCGTGCCCCACCGTGTCGAGCCGCCCCGCCTCGACCGCGACCTTCACCTTCGTGCCGACGCCGTCGGCGCTCGACACGAGCAGCGGCGCGCGCGCCCCGGCCGGCATGCGGAACATCCCGCCGAAGCCGCCGAACTTGCCGCGCGTGCCCGCGGTCATCGTGCTCTCGACCAGCGCCTTGAGGCGGTCCTTCGACGCCTCCGCCGCCTCGAGATCGACGCCCGCGCTGCGGTAGTCGAGCGGCTGCCCGGGCGCGCTCATGCCCCCGCCCCGAACTCGCCCGGCTCGGCGCCCGGCGTCGCGGCGCCCTCGGCCGCGCGGTCGAGCGCGTGCTCGAACGCCACCAGCTGCCGGAACTCGGCGACGCGCCGGTCGATCTCGGGAAGCGTCAGCGCGACCGTCCGCTCGTTGGAGAACCGCTCGACGGCGAACGACCCCATCGCCGAGCCGTAGACCACCGCGCGGCGCATGTTCGCCTCGCTGAGGTCGTCCGTCGCCGCCAGCCAGCCGATGAACCCACCGGCGAACGAGTCCCCGGCGCCGGTGGGGTCGAAGATCGACTCCAGCGGGTAGGCGGGCGCGAAGAAGATCGAATCGCCCGAGAAGAGGAACGCGCCGTGCTCGCCCTTCTTGATCACGACGTGCTTCGGTCCGCGCGCCATGATCCAGCGCGCCGCCTTCACGAGGTTGGCCTCCTCGGTCAGCTGCCGCGCCTCGGCGTCGTTCAGCGTGATCAGGTCGACGTGGCCGAGCAGGTCGAGCAGGTCGGCGCGGCGGCTCTCGATCCAGAAGTTCATCGTGTCGCACGCGACCAGCTTCGGCCGCGCGACCTGGCGCAGCACGTCGCGCTGCAGCCGCGGGTCGATGTTCCCGAGGAAGACGTAGGGCGCGTTGCGGAACGCCTCCGGGATCTGCGGCCGGAAGTGCGAGAAGACGCCGAGCCGCGTCTCCAGCGTCTCGGCCGAGTTCAGGTCGTGGCGGTACCGCGCGCGCCACCGGAAGCTCTCCCCCTCCGCCTGCTCCAGCCCCGCGAGGTCGACGCCCTTCGCGCGCAGCGGCTCCAGCTTCTCGAGCGGGTAGTCGCTGCCGACGACGCCGACGAGCTGCACCGGCCCGAAGTGGCAGGCGGACGACGCGAACATCGTGGCCGAGCCGCCGAGCACTTCCTCGGCCTTGCCGAACGGGGTCTCGACGGAATCGAGGGCGACGGAACCAACCACTAGGACCGGCATCAGCGTGGGCGGGAAGTTTGGACGTTCCGAAACCGCGGGAGTCGCGACTGCGGGAGTGTCGACGGCGGGAGTCGCAAGAGCGCACTGCGCGGTCACGACTCCCGCTCTGTCGACTCCCGCAGTCACGACTCCCGCTCTACGCGTGCTCTACATGCGATCCGGCGCCGAGATGCCCAGCACCTCCAGCCCGTTGCGCAGCACGATCTGCGCGGCGCGCGCCAGCGCCAGCCGCGCCTCCTGCAGCGGCGCCTCCTGCCCCAGCACGTGGTGCTTGTGGTACCAGCCGTGGACCAGCCCGGCGGTGTCGAGCAGGTACTGCGCGAGGCGGTGCGGCTCGAGGTGCTCGGCGGCCTGCGCGACGACGCGCGGGAAGTCGACCAGCGCGTTGATCAGCTCCAGCTCGGCCGGCGCCGCCAGCTGCGCCCAGTCGACGCCGCTCCCGTCGAACGTCGCCGGGTCGAGCCCGCCCTGGCGGAAGATCCCGCTCATCCGCGCGTGCGCCATCTGGATGCGGTAGATCGGGTTCTCCTCGCTCTGCGAGCGCGCGAGGTCGACGTCGAACACGAGGTGCGAGTCGCCCTTCCGCTGCAGGTAGAAGTACCGCACCGCGTCGCGCCCGACCCAGTCGAGCAGGTCGCGCACCGTGACGTAGCTGCCGGCGCGCTTGGAGATCTTGACCTCCTCGCCGCCGCGCATGACGGTCACCATCTGGTGGAGCACGTAGTCGGGGTACCCCTGCGGGATCCCGACGCCGAGCGCCTGCAGCCCGGCGCGCACGCGCGCGACCGTGCCGTGGTGGTCGCTCCCTTGGACGTTGATCGCGCGGCGGAAGCCGCGGTCCCACTTGGTGACGTGATACGCGACGTCGGGGACGAAGTAGGTGTAGTCGCCCCCCTTCTCCGCGCTGCGCTTCATCACGCGGTCCTTGTCGTCGCCGTACGCGGTCGTGCGCAGGAACAGCGCACCGTCCTGCTCGTAGGTCGCGCCCGCGCGCACCAGCGCCCGCACCGTCGCGTCGACCGCGCTCTCGCCGTCCGACGCGCCGAGCGAGCGGGCCGCCGACGCCGCCGAGCCCGGGGCGTAGAGCGACGACTCGAGGTAGTAGGTGTCGAACGCGACGCCGAACGCCTGCAGGTCGAGGTTCTGCTCCTGCCGCAGCGCGGCCACCGCGTGGCGGCGCACCTCCTCCTGGAACGCCGCGTCGTCGTGGCGCGCGGCGTGGTCGGGGTGCTCCTCCGCGAACCGCTCCGCGATCTCGCGGATGTAGTCGCCGTGGTAGCCCCCCTCCGGGATCTCGAGCGCGGCCCCGCCGAGGTGGCGCAGGTGCGCCAGGACGCTGCGCGCGAGGTTCGCGATCTGCGCGCCGCCGTCGTTGTAGTAGAACTCGCGCGACACGCGCACGCCGCTCCACTCCAGCAGCCGCGAGATCGCGTCGCCGAGGGCGGCCTGCCGCCCGTGCCCCACGTGCAGCGGGCCGGTCGGGTTCGCGCTCACGAACTCGACCACCGCGACGCCGTCGCCGGCCGGCGGCACGCGCCCGAACGCCGCGTCCTGCCGCAGCACGTCGGCCACGCCGCGCGCGGCGAACGCCGGGTCGAGGCGGAAGTTGATGAACCCCGCCCCCGCCACCTCGGCCGCCCGGACCCCCGCGTCGGCGAGCTGCAGGTGCGCGATCAGGTCGTCGGCGATCTCGCGCGGCTTCCGGCGCAGCGCGCGGGCGAGCGTCATCGCGAGGTTGGTCGTCCAGTCGCCGAACGCCGGGTCGCTCGGGCGCTGCAGCACCACGTCGACGTCGTCGCCCGCGCCGATGGCCGCGGCGGCCCGGCGCAGCTCCGCCCGGATGGCGTCGGCGCCGGTCATTCGGACGCCTTCGACGAGCCGCCCTTCGTCGCGCCGCCCGTGGACGGGGTACTCGGCGCGGCCGGCTTCGCGTCGCCGCCCGACGGCTTCGACTCGCCGCCCGACGACTCCGACTTCCCGCCTTCCGCCGGCTTGGCCGCGGGCGCGGTGCCGCGGTGCGCGTTCTTGCCGTAGTCGGTGAGGTAGAAGCCGCTCCCCTTGAACACGAGTCCGGCGCCGCCCGAGATCGCGCGCTCGGCGGGCGCCCCGCACGTCGGGCACTCGACCGTGGCGGGGACCTCGCTGATCCGGTGGAAGCGGTCGAAGACGTGCCCGTTCGGGCAGCGGAACTCGTAAGTCGGCATGGCGACGTGACTTATCTGTGGTGTTCGGAGCTTCGAAGAATACCCGGGCCCGGATGCGCCTTCAAGGCGCGCCCTTGAGCCGGCGGAACCGCGCCTCGACCGCGCCCGGCAGCGCCAGGCCGTCGGCGATCGCCGCGATGCGCTCCGCGTCCTGCCAGGCGCCCTCCAGCGCCGCCAGCTCCCCCTCCAGCGCGCGCCGCTCCTGGTCCTCGTGCGCCGCCATCTCCAGCGCCAGTCGGACCTCCTCGGGGAGGAAGAGCAGCGCGCCGGTGTCGCCGAACGTCTGCCGCGCGCCCCACTCGCGCACGCGCGCCGCGGCGCGGGGGAACGCCGCCTCGGGCCCGCCCAGCTCTTCCAGCGCGCCCACGGCGTCGCGCACCCGCGCGGCGCGGGCGCCGCTCCCGTTCACGAGCGGCAGGAGCACGCGCGCCGCCTCGGCGGCCGCGGCACCGGTGAGCGTCACCTCGCGCGCCGCGGGCATCTTGAGCACGTCGCGCAGCAGCGGCGTCGGCGACTCCGAGCGCCGGAGGAACGGGAACCGCAGCTGCCAGCCGCCGTCCGGCCCCGCCGCGAGGCGCGCGAAGGGAAGCTCGTTGCGCGAGATCAGGACGTACGTCCCCTCGCCGTCGGCCAGCCAGCGGTGCGCGAAGTGCGCGCCGCGTCCCAGCGCCTGCGTCGCGGCCACCGAGGCCAGCATCGCGGCGGGGAGTGCGAGCGTGGCCAGCGCGCCCGCCGGCAGCAGCGCGACCCCGGCGGCGAGCGCCACCCCGCCCACGCCGCCGGCGGC
>NZ_JARGEK010000096.1 GCF_029211165.1 Roseisolibacter sp. H3M3-2 | reverse complement strand
CTGGCCGCGCTGCTGGTCCCGGTGCTGGCGCTCGACGGCGGCGGCGGCTGGCGCGACGACGCCCTGGTGCTCGCGCTGGCGGCCCACGCGGCGGCGTTCGCGTTCGCCCCGGCCCTCGTGCGCCAGCGCGTGGCGACACTGCCGAGTCTCACCGCGCTGGTGGTCGGCGGGGTCGGCGCCGCGGCGCTGCTGCTCGCCCGCCCGGCGTTCGCCT
The DNA here is from genome assembly GCF_029211165.1 of Roseisolibacter sp. H3M3-2. GTDB lineage: Bacteria > Gemmatimonadota > Gemmatimonadetes > Gemmatimonadales > Gemmatimonadaceae > Roseisolibacter. The sequence continues at coordinate 14,031 of NZ_JARGEK010000096.1, read as the reverse complement.
ACGCGCCCTTCCTGACCCTTCCCTCGCTGGGCGCCTCGGCGACGGTCGCGGCGGCGGCCGTGCTGGCGTGGCGCGCGCGCGTCGACCCGCGGTCGCCGTTCGCCCCCGGCGAGCGCACGGCGCTGACGCTGCTCCCGGCCGTCGGCGCGCTGCTGTGGGGGCGCGAGGAGCTGGCGCGCGCGGGCTCGCCCGACCTCTCGACCTTCCTGCTGGTGGGCTACTTCGCGGCGGCCGGCTGCGCGGCGCTCGCGGTCGGACGCGCGCGCCAGGTGGCCGGGGCGCGGCAGGTCGGGCTCGCGCTCGCGCTGTACGCGGCGGTGAAGGCGCTGGCCCAGGCGTCGGCGCTGGCGACCGTCGGGCTGCGCGTCGGCAGCTACCTGCTGGTCGGCGCCTTCCTGCTCGGCGTCGGCTACTGGTACCGCTCGGCGGGCGAGCGGCCGCGCGACGCGACGGCCTGATCGGGCGCGGGGTGCCGGGAACGCGATCCGGCCGGCATCGCGAAGGCGATGGCCGGCCGGATACTCCAGGCCTGACGGAGCAACGCGAGACACCACACGGCGCTGCTACCTGCGGGGTCCTGACGCGGTTAGCGGGCTCACGCCCTCCGGGACCTGGAGCACCCGCAAGCTAGCCCGCGCCGCCCCCGTTCTCAACCCGCGGGCGCCCCGCCCCCCCGCGATGACGGACGCCGTCCCCGCGCGGGGACGTTCCGGTCCGCCGGGCCCCGCAACCCGCGCCCGACTCGCGAGTACAACAGGTTGGCGTTACGCGAGTTGCGGCGATGCCGCCGGACCGCCGTCCGTGGGCCCGCCCCGTGCCCCGCGCGATGCGTATCGCCGCGTCGTCACGACCACGCCCGCCGAGAGTCGCCGATGAGATCTGTCCCATCCGCCCGCGCCGCCGCGCCGCTCGTCGCCGCCGCCGCCTCGCTCGCGCTCGCGCCGGCCGCCGGCGCCCAGAGCGGCGACGGCTTCCTGTTCCGCGCGCCCTCGGGCTCGCTGACGCTCCGCGCCGGGGTCGACCGCGCGGCCGGCGGCGGCGACGTGTTCGACTTCGTGCGCGACAACCTGACCTTCGGCTCGCGCGCGCTCACCGGCACCAGCCTGGGCGCGGAGATCGGGGTCGCCCTCGGCAGCCGGGTGGACCTCGTGGTCGGCGGCGCCCACCTCCGGGCGCGGTCGCGCACCAACTACCGCGACTTCACCGACGCCGACGACCGCGAGATCGAGCAGACCAACACGTTCACGCGCGTCCCGGTCACCGGCACGCTGCGCGCGTACCTCGCGCCGCGCGGCCGCTCGGTCGGGCGCCTCGCGTGGGTGCCGGCGCGACTGGCGCCGTACGTCGGCGCGGGCGGCGGCGCGATGTGGTACCGCTTCGAGCAGGCGGGCGACTTCATCGACGTCGACTCGCCCGACCTCGCGGTCGTCGGCGGCACGGCGCGGTCGTCGGGGTGGGCGCCCACGGCGCACGGCGCGGCGGGGCTCGACGTCTCGCTCTCGCCGCGCGTGGCGCTGAACACCGAGGCGCGCTACAACTGGGCACGCGCGACGCCGGTGGGCGACTTCTCCGCCCTCGACCGCATCGACCTCTCGGGCCTCGGCGTCACCGCCGGGCTCTCCTTCCGCTTCTGAGGCTGGCCTCATGACCACTCGACCGACCCGCCGCGCGCGCCGGCTCCTGGGCGCCGCCCTGCTGCTCGTGGGCCCGGCCGCCGCGGCCGGCGCACAGGGCGGCACCGACCCGCGCTGGAACGCCTTCCTCGGCTGCTGGACGCCCGTCGACGCCTCGGGCGCGGTCGCCACCGGCGCGCCGCTCGTCTGCGTCGTCCCCGCGTCGGGCGGCGCCGTGGAGGTGCTGACGATCGCCGACGGCGCGGTGGCCGCGCGCGACCGCCTCGAGGCGACCGCCGACCGCCGCCCGCGCAGCGCCGACGGGTGCGAGGGGTGGGAGCAGGCGCAGTGGTCGGGCGACGGCCGCCGCGTGCACCTGCGCAGCGCGGCGACGTGCGCCAGCGGCGTGACGCGCAGCGCCAGCGGGATCCTCGCCTTCACCCCCGACGGCGACTGGCTCGACGTGCGCAGCGCGTCGGTCGGCACCGGCGCCGGCGTGCGCGTGAACCGCTACCGCGCGACCGCCACGACCGCCATCCCCGCCGAGGTTCGCAGCGCACTGGCGACCGTGCGGCGCGACGAGGACGCGCGGCTCGCGCTCGGCGCGCCGGTCGCGCCCGAGCAGGTGGCCGAGGCCGTCCGGCTGTCGGACGCGCCGGTGGTCGAGGGGTGGCTCGCCGCGCGCGGCCAGGGCTTCGCGCTCGACGGCCGCACGCTGACGGCGCTCGCCGACCGCGGCGTCCCGGAGCGCGTCATCGACGTGATGGTGGCGCTCTCGTATCCGAAGCAGTTCGCGGTCAATCCGTCCACCGGCGATTCGGAGCGCCGCACGGCGGCCGCGAACGCCGACGTCTCTCCGCGCCCGGGCCCGGTCGCGGTGCTCATGGATCCCTACTTCGGGGCGCCCGGGTGGGGCGGGTGGCGCTACGGGGCGTACGGCTCGCGCTACGGCGCGTACGGGCTCAATGGCCTCTACAACCCGTACTTCGGCGGCTTCTTCGGCAGCGGGTTCTATCCCGGCGGGAGCCCGGTCGTGATCGTCCCGCGCGGCGACTCCAACGACGGCCGCGTGCGCGCGGTGCCGGGGCGCGGCTACTCTCGCGGCGGCTCGTCGTCGGGCGGGGCGCCGGGCGCGACGCCGCGCGCCGACCGGTCCTCGGGCTCCTCGGGGTCGTCGTCCGGACGCGCGTCGTCGGGCGGCTCGTCGTCCGGCAGCTCGTCGAGCGGGTCGTCGGGCGGGCGCACCGCGAAGCCCCGCGGCGGCAGCTGACCGTCGGGCACGAACGCACGCGCGGCGCCGGGGAGCTCCCCGGCGCCGCGCGTCGTTTCGTGCGGGTCGTGCCGCGCCCCGTCAGGCCGCGGCCGCGCGTCCCAGCTCGGTCTCGAGGATGCCGGCGAGCACGGACCCGGCGCGCGCGATCATCGCGTCGTCGACGTCGAGGTGCGTGACCGCGCGCAGCCGCGTCATCGTCCACGGCGAGAGCAGCACGCCCTGGTCGGCGGCGCGCGCGACCACCGTCGGCACCACCGGCGCCGGCAGGTCGACCATCAGGATGTTCGAGTCGGGCGGCACCACCGTCGCGCCGCCCACGCCGTCCACCGCGGCGGCCAGCGCGCGCGCCCGCGCGTGGTCCTCGGCGAGGCGCTCGCGGTGGTGCTCGACCGCGTGCAGCGCGCCGGCGGCGAGGATCCCCGCCTGCCGCATCCCGCCGCCCATCCGCTTGCGCACGATCCAGCACTCGGCGAGCGCGTCGGAGGAGCCGGCGAGCACCGCGCCCACCGGCGCGCCGAGCCCCTTGCTGAACGAGACCATGACCGTGTCGACGCACTGCGCGAAGCGGTCGAGCGGCGTCCCCGTCGCCGCGGCGGCGTTCCAGAGGCGCGCGCCGTCCATGTGCACCGGCAGCCCCTGCGCGCGCGCCACGCCGGCCAGCGCCGACAGGTCGGCGAGCGGCGTCACCACGCCGCCGGCGCCGTTGTGCGTGTTCTCGAGGCAGACGAGGCTCGCGCGCGGCGCGTGCAGCGACGGCGGGCGGATCGTCGCGGCCAGCGAGGCGGCGTCCATGACGCGCTTGCCGGCGCCGGCGGGCACGGGGCGGATCTGCACGCCGGCGATCGCGGCCAGCCCCGCGTGCTCCCACTCGATGAGGTGCGACGCCGCGTCGAGCAGCACCTCGGTCCCGCGACGCGCGAGCAGCAGCACCGCGGCCTGGTTGGCCATGGTGCCGCTCGGGAAGAAGAACGCGCGCTCCTTGCCGAGCAGCTCGGCGACGCGCAGCTCGAGGCGGCGGACCGTGGGGTCGCCGTCGAGGACGTCGTCGCCCACCTCCGCGTCGGCGATCGCGCGGCGCATCGCCGGGGTGGGCTTGGTGACGGTGTCGCTGCGCAGGTCGACGCGCGACGCGGCGGGGGCGGGGGAGGCGCTCATGGCGCGCAAGATAGCGCGCCCCGGCGTGCCCTCCACCCGCCCCCGCCTACCGCACGACTACCTCCGCACGGTCAGCTCACGGACGCTTCACGTCGACCGTCGGGACCTTGACCTCGGTCTGCTTGGTGCCGGCCGTCGGGCGGTCGATGATGAGCGTGTCCTTGGTCGTGCCGACCACCGGCGTGTTGATCGTGTCGACCTTCGTCCCCACGTCCACCGACGGCGTGCGGATCGTGGTCGTGTCCGTGCTCACGTCGATGTCGGGCGTCTTGACCTGGAACTCCCCCTCGCCCGTCTTCTGGCAGGCGGCGAGCGTCGTCGCCGCGGCGACGGAGAGGATCAGAGCGAACTGGCGCATGGTGGGCTCCTGAGAGGTGTGGGTGGGTGCGGCGCCCTCCCAAGGGCAACCTTCGGGCCAGCCGCGCGGCTCCGCTCGCCGTGACGGAAGTCACTGCGCCGCAACGACATCCGTTCCACCGGCCGCGACGGTGCGCCGCCCCGCCCCTCAGTCCTCCAGGACTGCACGCTGGAGCCGCCGCGTCCGCCGCAGCTCGTACACCTGCCCCACCTCGCCGCCGAGGATGAAGATCAGCGCGGCGTAGTAGATCCAGAACACGACGATCACCACCGCCGCCAGCGTCCCCGTGTAGAACGACCCCGGGTCGAACTCGCGGATGTAGTAGCCGAACGCCGACTTCGCGAGCTCGAGCAGCGCGCTCGTGAACATCGAGGCGAGCAGCGCGCTCTGCCACCGCACGCGGCGCACGGGGAGGTACTTGTAGAGCCCGTAGAACATCGCCGCGATGAAGGCGAACGCGAGCAGGCGCCCCAGCCAGTACTCGAAGGCGCCCATCACGTCGGCGCGCGCGCCCACGCGCTGCAGCACCGCCACCCCGCGCGACGTGGCGATCGCGAGGTACGCCGAGATGACCGTGTAGATGACGACCAGCAGCGTCGACACGACCGTCACCTTCACGTCGAACAGCTTGCCGGCGACGATCCCGCGCTCCTGCTCGATGTCGAACACCTCGGCGAGCACGGAGCGCAGCGAGCCGAAGAGGCGCGTGCTGAACCAGACGAAGCCGATCGCGCTCAGGAGGCCGACGCGCCCGCGCGTGCTGATGGCGTCGGTGATGACGCGGTGCAGGGCGTCGCGCCCGGCGGTGAGCGTGCCGGGGAGCATCCGGTCGATCAGCTCCGAGACCGTCTGCGTCGAGCGCTCGGCCGACTGGTCGAGCAGGTACGCGAGCCCGGTGATCAGCAGGAGCGCGAACGGGACGGCGGCCAGCAGGATGTTGAACGCGATCCCGCCGGCGAGGAAGAAGACGTTGTCCTCCCCCGAGTTGTCCCAGACGCGGCGCGCGTAGTCGCGCAGCGTCCACCCCGCCTGCACGAGCGCCGGCCGGCGCGCCCCGCGGTTGTTCGGGCGCGCCGCCCGGCGCTCGGGACGCGGCGGGTCAGATCTCGTCGTCGAGCTCGGAGACACCGCCGTCGATCGCGACCGCGGCCCCCGCCGCGCCGGCCCCGCCGGCCACGGCGCCGGCGGCGCCGGCCACGCGCCCGCGCTCCATCTCCTCGCGCGCGACGCGGGCGCCGGCCTGGTACGCGGCCTTGGTCTCGGCGATGCGCCGCTCCAGGTCCTCGCGCGCCTCGGCGGCCGCGGTGCGCCCGGCGTCGATCGCGCGCTGCACCTGGCGGCGCTTGAGGTCCACCGCCTCGCGCGCCCGGTCGACGCGCTCGGTCACGGCGTCGCGCGCGCGCCCGAACTGGTCGGTCACCTGGTGCGAGACGTCGTCGGCCACGTCGAGCGCGCGGTCGCGCGCGTCGCGCGCCCGGCGCCCGATGATCTGGCGCGTCTCGATCCCCGTGCGGGGCGCGAAGAGCAGCGCCGCCGCGGCGCCGAGGGCAATGCCGACGAGGAAGGAGCCGGCGCCGGCGCCGTGCTTCTCGATGATGATGGTCGGCTCGTCGTCGAAGTCGTGGCGCATGGGCGGGTCGGGGCGCTTGGCTGGGAAGGGGGCGACGGGGCGCCGCGCGGACAATCTACCGCCGACGTGCCCCGCGGGCAGTCGCCGGCGGGGCACGTCGTGTACCGCGGGGGCCGCGGCTCAACCGGTCTTGCGGGCCCGGCCGGCGCCGGCGGGCTTGCCGGGTGCCTTCCCCACCGGCGACTCGACGTCCGGCGGGAGGGTCACCGGCCGCTGGGGCTCGGGGGGGCCGTCGGCGAGCACCGGCCCCTCGGCGATCGCCACCGGCTCCCCGTCGCCCGCGCCGTCCTGCCCGTCGCGCACCCGGCGCTCGAGCAGCGCCTGGATCTCGGCGCGCACGTCGAGGACCGAGAGCCCCACCGTCTTGGCCGTCCGGTCGAGGTCCCCGTTGTTCGACGCGAACGTCTTGAGGACCAGCTGGCGGCGCGTCTCGGCGAGCGTCGCCCCCACCGGGACCGACACGATCTGCGCGTACTCGCCCGTCAGGCGGTGCCGCCGCGACGCCATGTCGTCGAGCGTCACGCGGGCGCCGCGCGCCATGATGACCGCCTTCTCGACCGCGTTGCGCAGCTCGCGCACGTTCCCCGGCCACTGGTAGGTGTTGATCCAGTCCAGCGCCGTGTCGTCGAAGCCCTCGAGCTTCTTCCCGTTGTCCTTGGCGAAGCGGCGCAGGAACTCGTGCGCGATGAGCTGCACGTCGGCGCCGCGCTCGCGCAGCGGCGGCAGGTCGATCTCGACCACCGCGAGGCGGTAGTAGAGGTCCTCCCGCAGCTCGTTCTCGACGATCGCCTTCTGCAGGTCCTTGTTGGTCGCCGCGACGATGCGGATGTCGACCGGGATCTCGCGCTTCCCGCCCAGGCGGCGCACCGTGCGCGTCTCCAGCGCGCGCAGGAGCTTCACCTGGATGTCGGGCGCCATCTCGGCGACCTCGTCGAGGAAGATCGTCCCGCCGTGGGCCTCCTCGAACGCGCCGGCCTTCTCGTTGGTCGAGCCGGTGAAGGCGCCCTTCTCGTGGCCGAACAGCAGGTTCTCGAGGATCTCCTTGGGGAGCGCGGCGCAGTTGAGGGCGTAGAACGGCCCCTTCGCGCGGTCGCTCTTCTTGTGCAGCGCGCGGGCGACGAGCTCCTTGCCGGTGCCGCTCTCGCCGAGGATGAGCACGCTCGCCATCGACGGCGCCACGCGCTCGATCATCTCGTAGACGGCGCGCATCTGCTCGCTCTGCCCGACCAGCTCCCCGTACGACGTCAGCCCCTCGAGCTTCGTCTCCAGCTCGCGGTTCTTCTGCTGCACCGTGAACTGCGACAGCAGCTTCGGGATCTGCGCCTTGAGCTTGGTCAGCCGCTCGGCGGTCAGCGGCTTCTCGATGTAGTCGGCGGCGCCGGCGCGGATTGCCTCGATCGCCACGTCGGTCCCCCCCTCGCCCGTGATCATCACGAACTCGGTGGGGATCTGCCGCTCGCGCATCGCCTGCAGCAGCGCGATGCCGTCGACCTTGGGCATCTTGAGGTCGGCGAGGACCAGCCCGTAGGTGCCGGCGGACAGCATGTCGAGCGCCTTCTGCCCGTCGTCGGCGGTGTCGACGGCGTACCCCTCGGCTTCGAGGATCGCGCCGAGGGGGCCGCGGGCCTTCTGGTCGTCGTCGGCGATGAGGATCTTGGGCTGCATCTCTATCCTTGGGCGTGAAGCGGGCGGCGTCATGGCGCCGGGAAGTCCAGGACGAACGCGCCGTCGGTCCGGCGGATCCCGACGCCGGTCCCGCGGAGGGCGTCGAGGTCGGCCGCGTCGAGCGGCGTGCCCCCGGGCGCGACGCCGTCCGGAAGGTCGAGACGGACGGTGGGCGTCGGGGTGAGGCCGAAGGTACACCGCAGAAGCCGGACCGACTCATCTGCAGAATCCGCGCCGCCGGGCTCGGCCGCTAGACCTCTCCCCACGGCCGCGCCCGCCGAGGCATCGCCGAGGGCCAGCAGGGTGCGCACGAGGGCGAGGCGCAGGGCGTGGGCCGGCGCCGCCGTCGTCCCCCGCTCCCGCGTCGGCTCGACCCGGAGCGTGACGCCGCGCTCCTCGAGCGCCGGCCCGAGCAGGGCGGCGACCTGGCGCAGCGTCTCGACGACGTCGGGCTGGCCGCGCGGCGCGCGCGCCAGGACCAGGAGCGCCGCGGCCAGCGCGTTGGCCCGCTCCAGCTCCCCGGCGGCCGCCTCGGCGAACGGCGCGGCGCCGGCGCGGTCGGCGGCGGCGCGGGCGCGGATGCGCACCACCTCGACGTTCACGGTCGCGCCGTTGAGGGCGTTGTTGACCGCGTGCGCGGCCCGTGCCGCCAGCGCCTCGAGCGCCAAAAGCCAGCGCCCGGCGAGCGCGTCCCCCGAAGGCGACGGCCCGCCGGGCGCGGGGAGGCGCGGCCCGCCGCCTCCCACGCCGCTCGCGCCGGTCAGTCGGACAGGTCGGCGTCGTCGGGCGCCGCCTCGACCGCGGGGCGCCCGCCCTCGGGCATCGGGCGCCGCAGCTCGGGCGCCTGCACGAACCGCGTCACGTCCTTCTTGGTGCCGGCGACGCCGAGCTGCGTGAACAGGAACTCGAACTTGGCGTCGTACGCCGCCGCGATGCGCGCCTTGGTCTCGGCGTCCAGCCCCCACAGCTGCTTCTTGAACGGCCCGATCGCCTTCTTGCGCGACTTGTAGTAGAACTGCTCGTCGGTGTCGTTCGCCTTCCGCTCGTCGCGCGCGTTCGTGTCCAGCCAGGCGTACATCTCCGACCGCAGCGTGGCCGGGACGTGGTCGTACATCATGTTCTGGAAGTTCGTCGCCAGGTGGATCTCGGCCGTCTCGGTCTTCGGGAAGTTGTTGAAGGCCGTGTCGGGGAGCGTCGAGGCGCCGTGCTGCACCGCCCCCGACAGCCCGTACTCGTCGCGCGCGATCTCGCCGAGCGTCTTGAGCGTGTCGAGGTCGAGGGCGACGTCGGCGATCGAGCCGTCGGCGAGCACCACGCCGCCGTGCGACGTGCCGCTCTGCACCGAGATCTTGGAGAGCCCGGCCGTCCCCGGCGCCTTCTCCTGCAGCACGCGGTTGAAGCCGTCCATGAACGCGCGCAGCTCCTCGGGCGTCGAGTTCTCCGTCCCGACCTCGCCGATCTCGCCGCCGATCGAGATGGTCACGCCCTTCGGCTCCAGCGAGCGCACGTAGCGCGTCAGCTCGACCGCCTGCTCGTAGTTCACCCGCTGCTGCGCGTCGAGGTCGGGCTGCGACAGGTCGACGAGCGTCGAGGTGTCGACGTCGATGTTGTAGAAGCCGGCGTGGATCGCCTCGACGGCCAGCTGCTTGACCGCGTTGACCTCGGTGGTCGCGTCGACGGCGAACTTCTTGGCGTTGACCTGGAAGTGGTCGCCCTGCACGAACACCGGCCCGCGGAACCCCTCGCGCAGCGCGGCGGCCAGCAGCACGCTCACGTACTCGGCGGGGCGCTGCTCGGTGTAGGCGATCTCGGAGCGCGCGATCTCGAGGATGAACGCGCCGGCGTCCAGCTTGATGGCGGTGCGGAAGATCGCGCGCGCGGTGTCGTACGTGGCCGCGCGGACGTTGATGGCGGGGACGGTGAACCCCTTCGTCTCGCCGCGGCCGCGGGCCATGTAGAGGTCGTGGATCGACGCCGGGCGGACGCCCACCTGCTGGCCGATCTCCCAGATCACCCAGCGCGCCCACTCCTTCTCGCGGTCGTCGCCGAAGACGGCCTGGCGCGCCAGCGCGTCCATGTGCTCGGAGGCGAGCGCCTCCTCGCGCACCACGGTGACGCGGCCGTCCTGCACGGTGACGGCGCCGCCGAAGAGCCCGGCGGCGGCCGGTGCGAGCTGCGAGTCCATATCGGGATGTGGGAGGGTGGCGGGGGATCGCTGGGTGAGTCCGGAAATCTCGGGCCGCGCGGTCGGGGGGGGCAAGGGCCCGAGCTGCGCTGCGGGCTGCGGGCTGCGGATTCCGAACCCGCACGCCGCGGCCCGCAGCGGCTTCAGACTCGCCGCCGCGGGTCGCTCTGCGGCAGCCCCTCGAACTCGGCGCGCGCCGCGTCGAAGCCGGGGCGCCCCATCATGCCGTAGGTGAAGCGCTTCCCGAGCTCGACGCCCGGCTGGTCGAACGCGTTCACGCCGTACAGCTCCCCGGCGTACGCCGTCGCCAGCTCCAGCAGCATGATCAGCCCGCCCACGTGCCACGGGTCCACCGCGTCGACGGTGAGCGTCATGTTCGGGCGCCCGCGCGCGGCCAGCGCGCCGGCCGTCGCCCGCCGCTCGATGTCGAGCAGCGCGCCCAGCGTGTGCCCGCCGAGGTAGGCGAGGTCGGGGACGTCGCCGTGCAGCGCCGGGATCGGGCCGCGCCCCTCGCGCCCGGCCACCGCGAGGAAGGTGACGGTCTTGTCGGCCGGCCCCTCCATGAACAGCTGCACCTGCGAGTGCTGGTCGGTGGCGCCGAGCGCGGGGACCGGCGTCGGCCCCACCGACGTGCCGTCCGGCTGGATCTTGCCGAGCGACTCCGCCCACAGCTGCACGAACCAGGCGGCGAAGTCGCGGAGCGGGTCGGCGTAGGGCATGAGCACGTGGATCCCGCGCCCGTGCCGCGCGTGGGCGAGCCACTGCAGCACCGCGAACGCGCCCGCCGGGTTCGCCCCCAGCTCGCCGTCGGCCTCGACGCAGCGGCGGCGCATGTCCTCGGCGCCGGCCAGCAGCGCCGCCACGTCGATGCCGATGAGCGCCGCCGGCAGCAGCCCCACCGGCGCCAGCACCGAGAAGCGACCGCCGACGTTGGCCGGGATGTCGAGCGCCGCGACGTTCTGCGCGCGCGCGATCGGGCGCAGCGACCCCTTCTCCGGGTCGGTCACGAACACGAGGTGCTCGACGGCGCGGGCGCCGAAGCGCGCGTCGAGCGCGCCGCGCACGAGGAGGTACTGCGCCATCGTCTCGGCGGTGCCGCCCGACTTCGAGATGACGAGGAACAGCGTCCGCTCCAGCGGCAGCGCCTCCATCGTGGCCAGGATCGTGTCCGGGTCGACGTTGTCGAGCACGTGCAGCCGCGGCTGCCCGCCGCGCGCGGCGTCCGGGATCGCGTTCCACGCGAACGGCCGCAGGGCGGTGCGCAGCGCGATCGGCCCGAGCGCCGACCCGCCGATGCCGAGGACGACGACGTCGGTCCACTTCCCGCGCGCCGCGGCGGCGAACTGCGTCGTCTGCGCGAGCAGCGCCGCGTCGGCCGGCAGGTCGAGGAATCCGAGCTCCCCGCGGCCGTGCTTCCCCATGACCGCCGCGTGCGCGCCGCGGAAGCGCCCCGCGCTCTCGGCCCAGTCGGCGTCGGTGACGGCGCCGGGGAGGAACATGTTGGTGTAGTCGAGCGTCAGCGCCATGGTGCTCTCCCCTCGACGCTCGACGCTCGACGCTCCCCGGCTGCGCGGGCGGAGCGTCGAGCGTCGAGCGTCGAGCGTGTGAGGGAAGTCAGATCTCCACCACCAGTCCGTCGTACGCCGGCCGCACGTGCGGCGGCAGCTCGGCCTCCAGCTCGGCGTGCGCGTACTTGTGCGTCAGGTGCGTCAGGTACGTCCGCTCGGCGCCCACGGCGGCGGCGGCGTCCATCGCCTCGGGGATGCTCAGGTGCGTCGGGTGCGGGGAGCGGAAGAGCGCGTTCACCACCAGCACGCGCGCGCCGCGGAGGACCGCCATCGCCGCCGCCGGGATGCTCTTGGCGTCGGTGACGTAGGCGAGGGGGCCGACGCGGAAGGCGAACACCTCGGCCATCCCGTGCGGCACGCGCACCGGCGTGACCCCGACGCCCGCGATCTCCACGGTCTCGCCCTCCTCGATCGCGCGCAGCCGCCCCTCCGGCTTGTACGTCCCGGGGAGGGGGCGGAGCGCGTCGTCGAAGATGTAGGGGAACTTCCGCGCCAGCGCCGAGGCGGTGGCCGGTGACGCGTAGACGGACAGCGGCCCGCCGGCGCGCGCGGTGAAGGCGCGGATGTCGTCGATGCCGTGCGTGTGGTCCGCGTGGTCGTGCGTGTAGAGCACCGCGTCGACGCCGTCGACCCCGGCCGCCACGAGCTGCAGCCGCAGCTCGGGCGGCGTGTCGATCAGGATTCGGCGCCCGGCGTCGGTCTCGACCAGCGCGCCGACGCGCGTGCGGCGGTCGCGCGGGTCGGGCGAGTGGCAGACCGCGCAGTCGCACCCGATCTGCGGGACGCCGAACGACGTGCCCGTCCCGAGGAACGTCAGCCGCATGTCACGGCGCGGTCCCCCACGGCGCGGACCCTCACGGCACGACCTCGACCTTCATGAGGTTCGTGGTGCCCGTCGAGTTCACCGGGTGCCCCGCGGTCACCACAACGCGGTCGCCCGGCGCCGCCAGCGCGTGCTCGACCGCCAGCCTGAGCGCGATCTCGGCCATCGACGCGTAGTTCTCCTGCGCGGGCACGAGCGCGGGCACCACGCCCCACACCAGCGCGAGCTGCCGCGCCACCTGCGGGCTGTCGGTGAGCGCGAGCACGGGCACCGGCGGGCGGTGCGAGCCGACGATGCGGCCCGTGAAGCCGCTCTTGGTGAACACGATCACCAGCGGCGCGCCGAGCTGCTGCGCCGCCGCCACCGTGGCCGCCGCGATCGCCTCCTCGGTCGTCACCAGCGCGCCGCGGGCGCGCCGCTCGTCGCGCAGCATCGTCGGCGTCGGGTGCGCCTCGATCTCGGCGATGATCCGGCGCATCGCCCCCACCGCGAGGCGCGGGTACTGCCCCGCCGCCGTCTCGGCCGACAGCATCACCGCGTCGGTGCCGTCGATGATCGCGTTGGCGACGTCGCTCGCCTCGGCGCGCGTCGGCCGCGGGTGCTCGACCATCGACTCGAGCATCTGCGTCGCCGTGATCACCGGCTTGCTGAGCCGCTTGGCCAGCTGGATGATCTGCTTCTGCGCCAGCGGCACGCGCTCGAACGGCAGCTCGACGCCCAGGTCGCCGCGCGCGACCATCACCGCGTCGGTCGCCTGCAGGATCTCCTCGATGTTGTCGAGCGCCTGGTCCTTCTCGATCTTGGCGACGATCAGCGACCCCGGCGGGATCATCGCCCGCAGCGAGTGCACGTCCTCGGCGCGGCGCACGAAGCTGAGCGCGATGTACTCGAGCTGGTGCTCGACCGCGAAGACGACGTCCGCCTTGTCCTTGTCGGTGATCGACGGCGCGGAGACCTGCACGCCGGGGAGGTTCATCCCCTTGTGGCTCGACACGCGCCCGCCGTGCACCACGCGCGCCTGCACCCGCCGCCCCACCACGTCGAGCACGACCAGCTCGATCAGCCCGTCGTTGATGAGGATGCGGTCGCCGGCGCGCACGTCGTTCGCCAGCAGCTCGTACGTGATCGGCAGCTCGAGCTTCGCGACGTCGTGGCTCTCGTCCTCGGGGACCAGCCACAGGTCGGCGCCGGGCTCCAGCTCGGCCGGGGCCGGCAGGTCGCCGATGCGGATGCGCGGCCCCTGCAGGTCGCCCAGGATGGCGACGTGGCGGCCCAGCTCCTCCGACACCTCGCGCACGAGGCGGATGCGCTCCGCGTGCTGCTCGTGCGTGCCGTGCGAGAAGTTGATGCGGGCGACGTTGAGGCCGGCCTCGACGAGGCTGCGGATCGACTCGCGCGTGCTGCTCGCGGGGCCGAGCGTGCCGACGATCTTGGTGCGCGGGGTGTTGGACGTGGCCACGTGTCGGGGTGCGGCGGGACGGACGGCGGACCGCGCGGCCGCCGGCCGGCCGCCGCGCGTGGCGCAAGATAATCGCGCCTGCCCGGCCGGGCGGCCCTACGGCGCCGACGCCGTCCGGTGCGCCGCGGCCCCCTCGGCGAGCGCCGCCGCGCTCCACGCCAGCAGCGCCGGCAGCGCCATCGTGAGCGCCAGCACCGCCGGCCACGGCAGCGAGAAGAGCCGCCCCAGCATCCCGCCGAGCGCGCCGAACCCGGGCCCGGCCGCGGCGGCCGCGGGCAGCGCCCCCCACCCCAGCGCGGCGG
>NZ_JARGEK010000095.1 GCF_029211165.1 Roseisolibacter sp. H3M3-2 | reverse complement strand
GCCGTCGGGCTGGCGGTGCACACGCGCGCCGACTTCCTCGGCGCCGCCGCGCGCGGCGCGGCCGGCGACGCGCTGTGGGCGCTCATGCTGTCCTGGTGGGTCGGCGCGCTCGCCAGCGCCGCGCGCGCCGCGGCGCGCTCCGCCTCGTCCAGCGCGAGCAGCGGCGCCCGCGGCGCGCCGCCGGCCAGCCCCACCATCGTCATCGCCGCCTTGAGCCCCGCCGGCCCCTGCGCCGCCACGATGTCGCGCGCGACCGGCACCAGGCGCGCCTGCAGCGCGTCGGCGGCGGCGTGGTCCCCCGCGCGCGCCGCCTCCCACACGGCGAGCGTCAGCGCCGGCGCGAACAGCGAGACGGCGAGGATCCCGCCCGACACGCCCATCCGCGCCGCGGTCGCGAACGTCCCGCCGTGCCCCGTCAGCACGCGGAAGCCGTCCCCCTGCGCGTCGAGGTAGCGCTCGAGCGTCGGCAGGTCGCCCGCGCTGTCCTTCATCCCGACCACGTTGCCGTGGCGCGCCAGCCGCCCCACCAGCGCCGGCGCCAGCACGAGGTGCGCGTACACGGGGATGTTGTACAGCAGCACCGGCAGCGGGCTCGCGTCGGCCACGGCGCCGAAGTGCGCCTCCAGCGCCCCCTCGCTCATCCGCTTGCCGTAGTAGTGCGGCGACACGACCAGCACCGCGTCGGCGCCCGCGTCGGCCGCCACGCGCGCGCGCTGGATCACCTGCCGCGTGCTCTCCCCCCCGATCCCGGCGATCAGCCACCGGTCGGCCGGGACCACCGCGCGCGCCTCGGCCAGCAGCATCGCGCGCTCCCCCTCGTCGAGCAGCGCCGCCTCCCCGCTCGACCCGGCGACGATCACGCCGGACAGCCCGGCCGCGACGTGCGCGCGGACGTTGTGCGCGAACGCGTCGCGCGCGATCGCGCCGTCGGCGTCGAACGGCGTCACGGCCGGCGCCATCACGCCGGCGAGGGGACGGGACATGGGAGCTCCGGGTGGGGGCGGGCGCGGCGACTCGCGGCCGGCGCGCGCGCCCGCGCGCCGTCACCCGTTCAAGAAGTCGAACTCCCCCGCCCCCTGCAAGCCGTTCATCCCGGTCCCCGCCCCCGCCGCGGCCGGCTCGGGCTCGGCCGCCGCCACCGGGGCCGGCGCGGGCGCCGACGCGCCCAGCATCTTGAACTGGAGCGCGAAGTCCGCCGGGCGCGTCGCCGCCGACAGCGCGACCTCGTACGTCACCTCGCCCGACCGCACGAGGTCCGTCAGGTGCTGGTCGAACGTCTGCATCCCGTACTGCATCCGCCCCTCGGTCATCAGGTCGCGGATCTCGCTCACGCGCCCCTCGGCGATCAGGTCGCGGATCGCCGCCGTGTTGACCATGATCTCCGCCGCCACCACGCGCCCCTGCCCGCTCGCCCGCGGCAGCAGGCGCTGCGAGATGACGGCGTGCAGCGACTCGGCGAGGCGCAGCCGCACGACCTCCTGCTCCTCGGGCGGGAACATGGCCATGGTGCGCAGGATCGTGCTCTGCGCGTCCGGCGTGTGCAGCGTCGACACCAGCAGGTGGCCCGTCTCGGCGGCCTTCATGGCCGTGTCCACCGTCTCGGCGTCGCGCATCTCGCCGATCAGGATCACGTCGGGGTCCTGGCGCAGCGCCGCGCGCAGCCCGCTCCGGAAGGTGTCGGTGTCCACGCCGATCTCGCGCTGCGTCACGCTCGACCGAACGTCGGCGTGCAGGAACTCGATCGGGTTCTCCAGCGTGACGATGTGCTTCTCGGCGTGCTCGTTGATCTGCCGCACCATCGCCGCCATCGTGCTCGACTTGCCCGAGCCGGTGACGCCGGTGACCAGGATCATCCCGCGCTCCGCCGACGCGATGCGCGACACCGCCGGCGGCAGCCGCAGCTTGTCCAGCGTCGGCACGTCGTACGGGATCGCGCGCATCACCACCGAGAACGCGCCGCGCTGCCGCATGATGTTCACGCGGAAGCGCCCGACGCCGGGGAGCGCGTACGAGCAGTCGTAGTCCGCGATCTCGTCGATGCGCTGCCGGTCCGACTCCAGCGGGATCAGCGACAGCGCGATCGCGCGCGTCTGCTCCGGCGTCAGCGCCTGGCGCGTCAGCGGCACGAGCCGCCCGTCCACGCGCGCGCGGAAGACGTCGTCGGCCTTGATGTGCAGGTCGGAGGCGCCGCGCTCGACGGCGGCTCGCAGGATCTTCTCCATCGTCAGATCGGGCCGGGGCTCGGGCGGGAGGCGCGCCGCCCGCGGCCCCCCGCGCGTCAGTAGCCCGCCGCGGGGTCGACCACGTTGCGGAGCGGCTCCCCGCCCCGCCAGCGCGCCCAGTTGTCGAGGAACAGGTCCAGCATCCGGGGCCAGAAGCCCCCCGCCGACGTCGCCGAGACGTGGGGCGTCAGCAGCACGTTCGGGAGGCGCCAGAGCGGGCTCTCCGGGGGCAGCGGCTCGACGTCCATCACGTCGAGCACCGCCCCGCGCAGCCGCCCCGCCGCCAGCGCCGCCGCCAGCGCCCCCTCGTCCAGGAGCGCCCCGCGGCCCACGTTCACGACGATCGCCGACGGGCGGAGCAACCCCAGCCGTCGCGCGTCCAGCAGCCGCTCGGTCGCCGGCGTGCTGGGCGCGGCCAACACGATGACGTCGGCGGCCGCCAGCTCCGCGTCCAGCGCGTCCTCGCCGACGATCCGCGCGAACCCCGGCGGCGCCGCGGCCCCCGGCCGCCGCCGCACCCCGACGACGCTCGCCCCGAGCGCCGCGAACCGCTCGGCGACCGCGGCGCCGATCCCGCGCACCCCGACCACCAGCACCCGGCACTCCGCGACCTCGACCGGCCCGCGGAAGCCGTTGGCCGCCGCCCCCCCGCCGTCGTCGTCCACCCACGGCCCGCGGTCCCAGGCGGCCGCCCGCTGCCGCGCCAGCGCGACATCGAAGCCGCGCAGGAAGTGCAGCGCCCCGGCCAGCGCGTACTCCGCCATCGGGACGGCCATCGTCCCCGCCGCGTTGGTGAGCACGATCGGCCGCGCCAGCAGCTGGGGCGACAGGAGGCTCCGCACCCCGGCAGCCGCGCTCTGCGCCCACCGCAGCCGCGGCGCCGCCTCGATGAGCATCGGGTGCAGCCCGAAGCCGAAGTACACCTCGGCGTCCCGCACCGCCGCCATCGCCTCGTCGCTCGGCGCCCGCCCCCCGTCGCCGTCCGAGACCGTGGGCGCGGCCACCACCCGCACCTCCCAGTCCGGCGGCGCCGCCGCCCGCACGCGCGCCTCCCCCTCGGGCGGCAGCGCCCACACGCGGGCCGACGAGTTCAGGTCGAGGACGAGGACGCGCGGGGCGGACGGGTCGGGGCGGTCGGGCGATCGGTCGGTCATGCGCACACGCTAACCGCCCCCGCGCGCGCCGACGAGTCGCCGCGACGCACGACGGGCCGGCGCGGTGCGCCGGCCCGTCGCCTCACCCGCCCCGCGCCTCACTTCATCTCGAGGTCGCGCACGTCCTCGGGCGCCGTCTGCGGCGAGGAGTCCCCCAGCTGGATCGACCGCGCCTCCTCCTCGAGGTGCGCGATCGTCGCCTCGTCGCGGCGCGTCGGCGTGTCGAACGCGCGGAACACCGTGCTCCCGCAGAAGCAGGTGAGCGACGCCGGCACCGCGCCGTCGAAGAAGCGCTCGTTGCCGCACATCACGCAGACCATCGTCGTCACCGACTCGATCGTCGGGTTCGCCATCTGGCGCCGCAGCGCCTCGCCGCTGGCCTCGCGCGTCGGGTCGCGCCGCGTCTCCTCGCCCCCCGGCGCGGGGCGCTGGTCCTGCTGCTCGCGGGGCTGGCGATCGTCGTTGCGGGGTTCGGCGGCCATGACGTCCTCTGGGTGGAGCGGGAGTCGCGACGGCGGGAGTGGCCACCGCGGGAGTCGTTGAAGCGGGAGCGGGCGCGTCCCCCGCGACCCCAGCCATCGACCGCCCGTCTCGCAGTATCCGTTCCCGCCCCTGCGACTCCCGCCGTTCCGTCTCCCGCCGTCACGACTCCGGCGGTTCGCGGCCTCAGGTAAGCCCCATCGCCTCCTTCACCCGCCCCATCGTCGCCCGCGCGATCGTCCGGCACGTCTCCGTCCCCGCGTCGAGCGCGGCCGTGATCAGCTCCGGCGCCTCGCGCAGCTCCGCCGCGCGCCGCCGGATCGGGACGAGCTCGGCCTCCATGTGCTCGTGCAGCACCTTCTTGCACTCGATGCACCCCCACGCCGCGGTGCTGCACTTCTCCGCCACCTCGGCCACCACCGGCGGCGGGCTGAACGCCTTGTGCAGGTGGTAGATGTTGCACACCTCGGGCGTCCCCGGATCCGTCTTCCGCACGCGCGCCGGGTCGGTCACCGCGGGGCGCAGCTTCGCCCAGATCGCGTCGCCCTCCTCCAGCAGGCCGATGGTGTTCCCCATCGACTTCGACATCTTCGCCTGCCCGTCGAGCCCCATGATGCGGCGCGTCGGCGTCAGCAGCGGCTTGGGCTCCGGGAAGAACGGCGCGTCCTCGGGCGCGAAGCGCGCGTTCCACTTGCGCGCCACCTCACGCGACAGCTCGAGGTGCTGCACCTGGTCCTCGCCCACGGGCACCGTGTCGGCCAGGTACAGCAGGATGTCCGCCGCCTGCAGCACGGGATAGGTGAGCAGCCCCACCACCACGCTCTCCTGCCGCGACGACTTGTCCTTGTACTGCGTCTGGCGCTCCAGCTCCCCCAGCGGCGTGATCGTGTTGAAGATCCACGCCAGCTCGGTATGTTCCGGCACCGTGCTCTGGGCGTAGAGCGTCGCCCGCGCCGGGTCGATGCCGGCCGCCAGCAGCGAGACGGCCATCTCGTGGCGCCGCTGCCGCAGCACCGCCGGGTCGTAGTTCCCCGTCAGCGCGTGGTAGTCGACGATGCAGAAGATCGCGCCGGGGTGCGCCTGCTGCAGCTGGACCCAGTTGCGGACCGCGCCCAGGTAGTTCCCGATGTGCAGCTCACCCGACGGCTGGATGCCGCTGAAGATCCGTGCCATTCGCCCAAGCTAGAGACGCCGCGGAGGGGCAGCAAGGCGAGCCCGCCGGCCCCCTGCTCGACGCGATGCGCGACGCCGCCCGGCGCGCCGCCGCGTTCATCGCGGCGCACGCGGAGCGGCTGGGCGAGCTGACGTGGGAGCACAAGGGCCCTGCCGACTTCGTGAGCGACGTCGACCGGGGCGCCGAGGAGATCGTGCGCGGCGTGCTGCTCGGCGCCTTCCCCGAGGCGGCGTTCACGGGCGAGGAGACGTACGACCCCGCGCAGGCGCTTGGCGACGGCCTCGCCTTCGTCGTCGACCCGCTCGACGGCACGACGAACTTCCTGCACGGCTTCCCGTGGTACGCCGTGTCGATCGGCGCGCTGCGGGGCGGCGCCCTCGTCGCCGGCGTCGTGCACAACGTCCCCGCGGGCGACGTGTGCTTCGCCGCGCGCGGCGCCGGCGCCTGGCGCGCCCGCGCCGACGGCCGCCTCGAGCGGCTCGCCGTCTCGCGCAACACCGATCCCGCGCGCGCGCTGGTCGGCACCGGCTTCCCGTTCAAGCACCTCGCGCACCTCGACGCTTACCAGCGCCAGTTCGCCGAGATCACCGGGAAGACCGCCGGCATCCGCCGCGCCGGCTCCGCCGCGCTCGACCTGTGCGACGTCGCGTGCGGCCGCTTCGACGCCTTCTGGGAGCACACCCTCGCCCCCTGGGACGTCGCCGCCGGCCTGCTCCTCGTGCGCGAGGCCGGCGGCCTCGCCACCGACCTGCACGGCGACGACGCGCCGGTGGCGCACACGCCGGTGCTCGCCGGTAGCCCCGCGATGCACGCCTGGCTGCTGGACGTCGTGCAGCGGAACTCGTGAAGTCGCGCGCGGCCCGCAGCGTCCGGCGCGCGCTCGACTCGGTCGGTCACCCGAACCCCGGTAGACGATGAAGCTGGTCGAATGCGTCCCCAACTTCAGCGAGGGGCGCCGCCCCGAGGTGATCGCGGCCATCCGCGACGCCATCGCCGCCGTCGACGGGGTGACGATCCTCGACGTCTCGTCCGACACGTCGCACAACCGCACCGTCGTCACCTTCGTCGCGCCGGTCGCCACCGCCGCCGACGCGGCGTTCGCGGGGATCGCCGAGGCGCAGCGCCGCATCGACCTGCGCGAGCACCGCGGCGAGCACCCGCGCGTCGGCGCCACCGACGTCTGCCCCTTCGTGCCGCTCGCGTCGTGGGGGAGCACCATGGAGGACTGCGTCGCCCTCGCGCGCACGCTCGGCGAGCGCGTGGGGCGCGAGCTCGGCATCCCCGTCTACCTGTACGAGCGCGCCGCCACGCGCCCCGACCGCGAGAACCTCGCCGACGTGCGCCGCGGCGAGTTCGAGGGGCTGCGCGACGAGCTCGGGACGAACCCGGCACGCACCCCCGACTTCGGCCCCGACCGCATCCACGAGAGCGCCGGCGCCACCGTCATCGGCGCCCGCCCCTTCCTGGTCGCGTACAACGTCTACCTCGGCCCCGCGAGCAACCTGGCCGTCGCCAAGGAGGTCGCCAAGGCGGTGCGCGGCTCGTCGGGCGGGCTGCGCTACGTGAAGGGGCTCGGCCTCGAGGTCGACGGCCAGGCGCAGGTCTCGATGAACCTCGTCGACACCGAGCGGACGCCGATCCACCGCGCCTTCGAGGCGGTGCGCACCGAGGCCGCCGCGCACGGCGTCGTGCCGACGTGGAGTGAGCTCGTCGGCCTCGTCCCCGAGCGCGCGCTGCTGGAGGCGGGCGCGCGCCACGTGCAGCTGCGCGGCTTCTCCCCGCAGATGCTGCTCGAGCACCGCGTGCGCGAGGCCGTGCAGGGCGGCGCGTCGCTCTCCGGCTTCGTCGCCGACGTCGCGTCCGCGTCCCCCACCCCGGGCGGCGGGAGCGTCGCCGCGCACGCCGGCGCGCTCGGCGCCGCCCTCGCGCAGATGGTCGCCGGGCTCACGGTGGGCAAGAAGAAGTACGCCGCCGTCGACGCCGAGATGCGCGAGGCCGCCCTACGCGCCGCCGACCTCGGGAACCGCCTCGCCGCCCTCGTCGCGCGCGACGCGCAGGCCTACGAGGCCGTGAGCGCCGCCTACAAGCTCCCCAAGGAGCCCGAGGACGCCGCCTCGGCCCGCGCCCGCGCCATCCACGCCGCCCTCCTCGGCGCCGCCGAGGTCCCCCTCGAGACCGCGCGCGCCGCCGCCGAGGTCGCGGAGCTCGCCGCCGCCGTCGCCGAGCGCGGCAACTCCAACGCCGTCTCCGACGCCGGCGTCGCCGCCCTCCTCGCCGAGGCGGCCGCCAAGGGAGCGGCGTACAACGTCCGCATCAACGTGGCGTCGCTCGAGGACAAGGCCGACGGGACGGCACTGACCGCAGAAGCCCGAACACTGGTGCAGCGCGCGTCGCACGCCTCCTCGAGTGCGCAGGCAGCCGTCGAAAAAGCAATTGGACAGGATTGACAGGAAACCGGGGGAGAGACTTCAGGCTCGAGTCTCTCCCCCGGTTTCCTGTCAATCCTGTCGAAAGCTCTTACTCAGCCAACGTGAGCACCCGCGGCCCGTCCGCCGTCACCGCGACCGTGTGCTCGAAGTGCGCCGACCGCTTCCCGTCGACCGTCACCACCGTCCACCGGTCGTTCAGCGTCCGCGTCCCCGGCAGCCCCGCGTTCACCATCGGCTCGATGGCGATCGTCAGCCCCGCCGACAGCTTCGTCCCGCGCTTCGGCTTCCCGTGGTTGGGCACCTGCGGGTCCTCGTGCGGCCCGTGCCCGACGCCGTGCCCCACCAGCTCGCGCACCACGCTGAACCCCGCGCGCTCGACCACCGTCTGCACCGCGTGCCCGATGTCGCCGACGTGGTTCCCCGCCGTCGCCGCCGCGATCCCCGCGTCCAGCGACTCGCGCGTCACGTCGAGCAGCCGCCGGTCCTCGGCCGAGATCGTGCCGACGCCCACCGTCACCGCCGAGTCGGTGTAGAGCCCCTCGTACTTCACGCCGACGTCGAGCGACACGATGTCGCCGTCGGCGAGCGTGCGCTTCTTGGACGGGATCCCGTGCACGATCTCGTGGTTCACCGAGATGCACACGCTCCCCGGGAACCCGTACAGCCCCTTGAACGCCGGCGTCGCGCCCGCGTGCGAGCGGATGTACTCCTCGGCCAGCAGGTCCAGCTGCAGCGTGGTCATCCCGGGCTGCACGGCGTCGCGCAGCGTCGCCAGCGCGCGGGCGAGGATCCGCCCGCCCTGCGCCATCACCTCGATCTCGCGGGGGGACTTGAGCTGGATCACGGCCGCCCGTCGAGGCCCACGGCCGTCAGCGCGCGCGCGGTCACGTCCTCCACCGCGCCCACCGCGTCGATCGTGCGCACGTTCGCGCCCTGCGCGCGGTACCAGTCGAGCACCGGCAGCGTCTGCGCGCGGTACACCTCCAGGCGGGTGCGCACCGCCTCCGGCTCGTCGTCCTTGCGGCGCACCAGCGTCCCCTCGCAGTCCGGGCACGGGGTCCCGGGCGCGTAGCCCGCGTACGGCTGCTGCGTCTTGTCGCACACGAGGCGCCCGCCGATGCGGCGCACGATCTCCTCGTCCTCGATCTCGAACGCCAGCACCGCGCCGACCTCGCGCCCCAGCTCGCGCAGCGCCCGCTCCAGCCCCTCGGCCTGCGGCACCGTGCGCACCACGCCGTCGAGCACCGCGCCGCGCGCGAACTGCTCGGTGGCGAGGACCTCCTTCACGATCCCGAGGATCACCGCGTCGGGCACCAGCGCCCCGCGGTCCATGTAGCGCTTCGCCTCGAGGCCGAGGGGGGTGCCCGCCTTGAGCGCGGCGCGCAGCACGTCGCCGGTGGCGAGGATCGGGACGCCGAGCGCCTCGGCGAGGCGGGGCGCCTGCGTCCCCTTCCCCGCGCCGGGCTTGCCGAACAGGACGATGACCATGGATGTCGTGCGGGTGGTGAGGCCCCCCGGGACCGCATAGGCGACGGGGCACGAGCGTGTGAACACTCGTGCCCCGTGCCGGCGACCGCAATCCGGGGACGGCCCGCGGGTTAGAAGCCGCTGGTGGCCTGGCGCCCGCGGAAGCGGACGCGCCCCTTCTTCATGAAGCCGTCGTACTTGCGCAGCAGCAGGTGCTGCTGGACCTGCGCCATCGTGTCCAGCGCCACGCCCACCACGATCAGCAGCGAGGTGC
Organism: Roseisolibacter sp. H3M3-2; assembly: GCF_029211165.1. Classification (GTDB taxonomy): domain Bacteria; phylum Gemmatimonadota; class Gemmatimonadetes; order Gemmatimonadales; family Gemmatimonadaceae; genus Roseisolibacter. The sequence continues at coordinate 5,070 of NZ_JARGEK010000095.1, read as the reverse complement.
CGCCGAACTGGAACGGGACGTTGATGAAGTCCGCGATGACGACCGGCATCAGCGCGATCACCGTCAGGAACAGCGCGCCCGGGAAGGTGATGCGCTCGACGACCTGCTCGATGTACTCCGCCGTCTTCGCCCCCGGCTTCACGCCGGGCACGAACCCGCCCTGCTTCTTCAGGTTCTCCGCCAGGTCGACCGGGTTGAAGATGATCGACGTGTAGAAGTACGTGAACAGGACGATCAGCAGCGCCATCGTGACCAGGTACAGCCAGGTCCCCGGCTGGAACAGGTCGGCCACGTCCTTGAGCCCCTGGTAGGGGAGGAACTGGGCCAGCGCGCCCGGCACCACGATCACCGACTGCGCGAAGATGATCGGCATCACGCCCGCCGTGTTGATACGCAGCGGGATGAAGTTCTTCGTCGCCTCGCGCATCCGGCCGCGGGCCATCGTGCGCTGCGGGATCTGCACCATCACCCGGCGGGCGGCGACCGTGATCGCCACCACCCCGGCCACCACGCCCACCATCACGAGCCCGAGCACCACCAGCGCCAGCGGCGCCACGGCCCCCGTGCTCACGAAGTTGAACGTCTGCAGGATCCCCGGCCAGAAGCGCTCGATGATCGAGAAGAAGATCAGCAGCGAGGCGCCGTTGCCGAGGCCCCGCTCCGTGATCTGCTCGCCGAGCCACATCACGAAGATCGCGCCCGTCGTGAGCACGAGCATCATCCCGAGGATGAAGCCCCAGCCCGGGCGCGCCACGGCGTTCGGCAGCGACTGCGTGAACAGCGCGAAGCCGTACCCCTGCACCGCGGCCAGCGCCACGGTGAGGTAGCGCGTCCACTGGTTCAGCTTCTTCCGGCCCTCCTCGTCCTTCTGCATCTTGTCGACCGTCGGCACCACGGCGCCGGCGATCTGCACGAAGATGCTGGCCGAGATGTACGGCATGATGCCGAGGGCGAAGATCGTCGCCCGCGACAGCCCGCCGCCCACGAACAGGTCGTAGAGCCCGAGGAGGCCTGCGCCCCCTTGCTGGCTCTGGAAGTAGTCGGTCAGCGCCTGCACGTCGATCCCGGGCGCCGTCACGTGCGCGCCCACCCGGTAGATCACCAGGCAGACGAGCGTGAAGACGATCTTCTGCCAGAGCTCCGGGGTCTTGTAGACGTTCTGCAGTGCCGCCGCGGCGTTCGACTCAGCCATCGATGAACGGGCCTCGAAGTCCCGTAGGTCCCGCGGTTACGCCTCGACGCGGCCGCCGGCCGCCTCGATCTTCGCCTTCGCGCCCTCGCTCACCTTCAGCCCGCGCACGGTCACCGGCACCGAGATCTCCCCGTTGGAGAGGACCTTGGCCGGCCCCTTCGTGGCCTTGATGAGCCCCGCGTCGACGAGCGTCTCGAGCGTGATCTCGGCGTTCGCCCCGAGCAGCTCCAGGTCGCCCAGGCGCACCACCTGGTACTCGACGCGGAACTGCGCGTTGTTGAAGCCGCGCTTCGGCAGACGGCGCGTCATCGGCATCTGGCCGCCCTCGAAGTGCGGCTTGTTGCCGCCCGGGCCGTGGTGGCCGGCGCGCGCCTTCGAGCCCTTGTGCCCCTTGCCCGACGTCTTGCCGGTCCCCGACCCCGGGCCGCGGCCCAGGCGCTTGCGCGCCCGGTGCGAGCCCGGCGCCGGCGCCAGGTTGTGCAGGCCGATCTTCTCGACCCCGTTGTTGGTCTCAGCCATTGCTCGTGCCCTCCACCGGCGTCACCTCGACGAGGTGCCGCACCTGCTTGAGCTGGCCCCGCAGCGACGGCGTGTCGGCCTGGATCACCGACGACTGGTGATGCCGCAGCCCCAGCGCCGCCAGCGTCCGGCGGGTCCAGTGCGGGTGCCCGATGGCGCTGCGCACCTGCGTGATCTTGAGCTGCCCCAGCGTCGGCGGCAGCGGCTTCGGCGTGGTCTTCGGCCCCTTCGACGGGTGCCAGACGAACGTGCGCGGCATCTTAGACGACCTCCACCGCGGACGCGGCCGAGCGCTCGACCTTGCGCGCCAGCACGCGCGCGCGGTAGCCGATCTGCTCCACCTCCAGCCCGCGCTCGCGCGCGATCTGGTCGACCGTGGTCAGCTGCGTGAGCCCGTCGAGCGCCGCCAGCACCATGTTGTGCGGGTTCGTCGAGCCCAGGCTCTTCGTGAGAATGTCCGAGATCCCCGCGCACTCCATGATCGCGCGCACCGCGCCGCCGGCGATCACGCCGGCGCCGGGCGCCGCCGGCTTCATGAGGACCCGGCCGGCCCCGTGGTGCCCGACGATCTCGTGCGGGATCGTCCCGCCCGTGAGGGGGATCTGGACCATCTTGCGACGCGCGGCGTCGACGGCCTTGCGGACCGCCTCCGACACCTCGTTCGCCTTGCCCGTCGCGAAGCCCACGCGCCCCTGCCCGTCGCCCACCGCCACCAGGGCGTTGAACGAGAACCGGCGCCCGCCCTTCACGACCTTGGCCACGCGGTTGATCGCGATCACGTTCTCGACCAGATCGCTCCCCTCGCGGTCCTGACGCTGGTCCCCGCCGCGCCCGCCGTCGCGCAGCGTGGGCGCGGCCGAGCGCCGCACCGCGCGCAGCGCGGGCACCAGCCCGAACGCGACGCCCGTGGCCGCCGCCAGCGCGAACGCGTACGCCAGCACCCGCCAGTCCACCGCGAAGACGAGCCACGCCGGGTAGTTCACCGGGACCGCGTCGCGCAGCGCGCGCATGGCGCCGACCGCCACCAGCACCGCCAGCACGCCGCCGCCGAGGGCGACCAGCACCCCCTCCAGCACGACCAGCCGGATCACGCGCAGCCGCCCCGCGCCGAGCGCCGAGCGCACGGCCAGCTCGCGGGCGCGGCCGGCGGTGCGGGCGAGCAGCAGGTTGGCGACGTTCGCGGCCGCGATCAGCAGCACGAAGCCGACGGCGCCCAGCATCACGGCGAACACCGTCGCGACGTCGGCGGGGACGAGCTGCTCGCGCAGCGGGAGCGCGTCGAGCGTCCACCCGCGGTCGCTCTGCGGGTGCTCGGCGGCCAGCCGCGCGCCGAGCGCGCGCAGCACGGCGCGCGCGGCGGCCATCGTCGCGCCCGGGGCGAGGCGCGCGACGACGTCGTACGAGTGCCAGCCGCGCTGCGCGGGGTCGCGCTCGTGCGTGAGCGGGACCCACAGCCGCTCGCGGTCGCCCGACAGCCCGGCCGCGTCGGGCGCCACGCCCACGACGGTGTACGGCTCACCGTCCAGCGCCACCGCGCGCCCGACGACGCCCGGGTCGGCGCCGAAGCGCTCGCGCCACAGCGTCTCGCCGAGCACCGCGACGCGCGCCGCGCCGGGGGCGCTCTCCTCCGCGCGCAGCACCCGCCCGACGAGCGGGCGCACGCGCAGCACGTCGAAGTAGGCGCCCGACACCGTGGCCGCCGGCAGCGCCTCGGGGCGGTCGCCGCCGGTGAGGTTCATCAGCCGCGTGTCGGTGGCCGCGACGCCGGCCAGCGTGCGCGCGCGCTCCATGACGTCGAGCGTGGCGCCGAGCGACAGGTCGCCGCGCACGACGCCCTGCGCGGCGTTCTCGTGCACGACGGCGAGCAGGCGGTCGCTCTCGCCGTACGGCAGCGGGCGCACCACCAGCGCGTTGACCATCGAGAAGACCGTCGCGTTGACGCCGAGCCCGAGGCCCAGGCAGAGCACGGCGGCGAGGACGAACCCGGGCGAGCGGGCGAGCGCGCGCGCGGCGAAGCGGAGGTCGGCGAGCATCGGGCGCTCCCGTGGCGTGGACGTGGCGGTGGGTGCGGCGCGGGGCCGTACGCGGTCGCCACGATCGCCGTTTCACGGGACGGGCGGGCGGGTCGGATGACCTGCAACAGCCGGGAGAACGGATCGGACGGATGAAACGGATCCGTCGCATCCGGAGCATCCGTTCGCCCGGCAGCCGAATCGCCCCTACTCCACCCGCAGCGCCCGCACCGGGTCGAGCCGCGCCGCGCGCCGCGCGGGCAGCCAGGCGGCGACCAGCGCCACCGCGCCCAGCAGCAGCCCCACGCCGAGCAGCACCGGCACGTCGAGCGGGTCGGCGCCGAAGAGGAGCGCCCTGAGCGCCCCCGAGGCCGCGAGCGCGCCGGCGGCGCCGAGCCCGATCCCCGCGCCGACCATCGCCCCGGCGTGGCGCGAGAGCAGCGCGGCGATCTGGCGCGGCGAGGCGCCGAGGGCGATGCGCAGCCCGATCTCGCGCGTGCGCTGCGCCACCGACGCGGCGACCACGCCGTACACGCCGACCGCCGCGATCGCGACCGCGAAGAGCGCGAAGCCGCCGAGCACGCGCGCCACCAGCCGCTGCGGCGCCACGCCGTCGCGCGCGCGGCGGGCGACGGTCGCCGCGTCGTCCACCGGCTCGTCGGGGAGCGCGGCGCGCAGCGCGCCGGGGAGCGCGGCCGCGACCCGCGCGGCCGCCGCCTCGTCGGCCGCGCGCGCGACCACGCTCACCGGGCGCCCCGGCCACTGCGCGAACGGCACGTAGGCCATCGGCGACGCGCGCCCGCGCTCCTCGAACGCGCTCTCGATCACGCCCACCACGGTGCGCCACTCGGCGTCCGACTCCGGGGGCCCGAGCTTCACGCGGCGCCCGAGCGGCGACGCGCCCGGCCAGAGGCGCTCGGCCATCGCGGCGTTGACCAGCAGCACCGGCGCGGCGCCGGCGCGGTCGGCCGTGGTCAGGTCGCGCCCGGCGCGCAGCCGCAGCCCGCGCACCTCGCGCCACGCCGGACTCACCACCATCGCGAACCGCGGCGACGCCCCCGGCGCCAGCACGCGCCCGCCCTCCAGCGTCACCGGGCGGTCGCTCCCGCCGAAGCCGGCGAGGAACTCGAAGCGCGACAGCGCCGCGCGCTCCACCCCCGGCACGCGCGCCAGCGCGGCCAGCATCGCGTCGGCGGCCGCCGCGGCCTGCGGCGCCTCGGCGTAGCGCGCGTTCAGGAGGGCGACGTCGGTCGTCGCCAGCCGCGCCGCCAGCGCGCCCTCGGCGGGGCGCGCGTGCCGCGCCACGTTCCGGGCGAGCAGCCCCGCGGCGGCCAGCAGCACCAGCGC
>NZ_JARGEK010000094.1 GCF_029211165.1 Roseisolibacter sp. H3M3-2 | reverse complement strand
ATCGTGGTCTCAACTCCTTGGCTCACAGAACGACATGGCTACGATCCGACTTGGCTGCGCCGCGCGGCGGCCGCGCGCGGGTTCGACGTGGCGCTCGCACTCGCCGGGCGCACCGACGCCAGCGGGGGCGAGGCGACGAACCGCGACCTGAGCCGCCGCCGCGTCGACGCGGTGCGCGCCGCGCTGGCGCCGCTGGGCGTGGCGACGGTCGACGGCGTGGAGGCCCTCAGCTCGACGCGTCCGCTGCCGGCCGCCGACCCGGCGGAGCGCGCACGGCTCAACCGCAGCGTCTCGTTCGGGATCGAGGCGCGTCCCAACCACCGCGACCCATGATCCAGAAGAAGGTGTGCATGGTGGGCGTGCAGGGCACCGGCAAGACGAGCATGGTGAAGCGGTTCGTCCACTCGATCTTCACGGAGCGCTACCACAGCACCGTCGGCGTGAAGCTGGACCGGAAGGTCGTCGCCGTCGGCGGCGTCGAGGTGACGCTGCTGCTGTGGGACATCGAGGGGCGCTCGGAGGAGAACGAGGTGCCGGCCAGCTACACGCGCGGCGCCCACGCCGTGCTGTACGTCGCCGACGGCACGCGGCGCACGACGTTCGAGCAGCTGCGGTCGCTGCGGGCGCTCGTGCGCGCGACGGTGGGCGACGTCCCGTCGCTGGTGGCGCTCAACAAGGCCGACCTCGCGGGGGAGTGGGCGCTCACGCGCGACGACGAGGCGGCGCTCCCCGGCGCCGGGCTGCCCCACGTCCGCACCAGCGCCAAGACCGGCGCCGGCGTCGACGACGCCTTCCACTGGATCGCCACGGAGGTGCTGCGTGTCGGCGCCGCTCGGAGTTGAGAAGGCCCGCGACGCCGCCCCCGGCGTCGACTGCCACGGCACGTCGCACGTCGGGCGCGTGCGCGAGCGCAACGAGGACCGCTTCGCCATCGCCACGCTGCGCCAGGGCGCGCGCATCGTGCAGACGAACGTCGAGGACGACGGGCTCGCCGCCCGGCTGGCCCGCCCCGACGCGCACGTCTTCATCGCCGCCGACGGCGTCGCCGGGCGCGACGCGGGCGACGCCGCCAGCCGCGTCGCGATCGGCACGATGGTCGAGTACCTCGCCGAGGCGGCGCGCTGCTACCAGGGCGACGACGCCGTGGCCGAGCAGGCGTTCATCGACCGGCTGACGGCGGGGGTGGAGCGCGCGCACGAGCGGCTCGTCGCGACCTACGGCGGGCAGCGGGGCCCCGCGACGACGTTCACGATGGTGACGCTCGTCTGGCCGCGCGCCTACGTCGTGCACGTCGGCGACAGCCGCGGCTACCTGCTGCGGCGCGGGCGGATCCGCCGCTTCACCGCCGACCAGACGATGGGGGCGCTGGCCGTCGACGGCGGGCTGGTGACGGAGGAGCAGGCGGCGCGGCGCGGGCTGGACGACATCCTGGCGAGCGCGGTGGGGCACGACATCGCGCCGGCCGTGGGGGTGCTCGACCTGGAGCCCGGCGACGCGCTGCTGCTCTGCACCGACGGGCTCACCAAGCACGTCGCCGACGCGCGCATCGCCGAGCTGCTGGCCGCGGCGCCCGACGCGGCCGCGGCGTGCGAGGCGCTGGTGCAGGAGGCGCTGGAGCAGGGGGGGCGCGACAACGTCACCGTGGTCGTGGCGCGGGCGGCGGGCCGGCAGGCTGGCGCGGGCATGTCCCCGCCGTAGCTTTGCGCACGCCCCGCCCGCGCGGCGCCCGGGCGTGGTGCTGCTCGACGACGCGACGCCGGCCGCCACCGCCACCGCCGTCCCGGAGCCCGCTTGCCTCCTCGCCCCGCCCCCGCCCGGCGCCTCGCCGTCGCGCCCCTGCTCGCCCTCGCGCTGGCCGCGGCGTCGCTGCTCCCCGGCACCGCCGCCGCGCAGCAGCGCGACTCGGCGCGCGCCGCGACCGCCGCCGACTCGCTCAAGTACCGCTACCCGACCGACGCCCGCCTGGCGGCGCTCAAGGCCGAGGCGGCGAAGAAGATCGACGAGCGCGCGAAGCTGATCCAGGAGATGGTCGACCAGGTCTTCTCCTACGGGGAGCTCGGGTTCCAGGAGGTCGAGACCTCCAAGTACCTGACCGGGATCCTCGAGCAGAACGGCTTCAAGGTGGAGCGCGGCGTCGCCGGCATCCCGACCGCGTTCGTCGCCCGCTGGGGCTCGGGGAAGCCGGTCATCTCGCTCGGCTCCGACATCGACGGGATCCCGCAGGCCACGAGCAAGCCGGGCGTCGCCTACCGCGACCCGATCACCGTGCAGGGCGCGCCCGGGCACGGCGAGGGGCACAACTCCGGGATGCCGCTCAACGTCGCCGCGGCGCTCGTGGTCAAGGAGATCATGCAGCGCGAAAAGCTGCAGGGGACGCTCGTGCTGTGGCCCGGCGTCGCCGAGGAGCAGATGGCCGGCAAGGCGTTCCTCGTGCGCGCCGGCGTGTTCAAGGACGTGGACGTCACGCTCTTCACGCACGTCAGCAACGACCTCGGCGTGTCGTGGGGGCAGTCGGGGAGCAACGCCCTCATCTCGGCCCTCTTCAAGTTCAAGGGGACCAGCGCGCACTCGGCCGGACAGCCCTGGCGCGGGCGCAGCGCGCTCGACGCGGTGATGATGATGGGGATGGGGTGGGACATGAAGCGCGAGCACCTCGAGCTCCCGCAGCGGTCGCACTACGTGATCCCCGACGGCGGCGACCAGCCGAACGTCGTGCCCAGCACGGCGAGCATCTGGTTCTACTTCCGCGAGCGCGACTACCCGAGGACGCTGGCGCTGTTCGAGACCGCGAAGACGATGGCGCAGGGCGCCGCGATGCTCACGAACACGCAGGTCGACACGATCCAGATGATCGGCTCGGGGTGGAGCGGGCACTTCAACCGCCCGGTCGCCGAGGCGATGTACCAGAACATCCAGACCGTCGGCATGCCGACGTGGGACGAGAAGGACCAGGCGCTCGCCAAGGGGCTGCAGCGCGAGCTCGGCTCGCCGGACAGTGGCCTCAGCAGGCGGCCCGGCCGCCTCGGCGGCCCGGTCAACGAGGCGACGCGCATGGGCGGCGGCTCGGACGACATCGGCGACGTGAGCTGGAACGTCCCGACGATCACGCTGCGCTACCCGTCGAACATCCCGGGGACGCCGGGGCACAACTGGGCGAACTCGATCGCCATGGCGACGCCGATCGCGCACAAGGGCGTGGTGGCCGGCGCGAAGGTGCAGGCGATGACGATCCTCGACCTGATGATGACGCCGCAGATCGTCACCGACGCCTGGTCGTACTTCAACGACGTGCAGACCAAGACGGTCAAGTACAAGCCGTTCATCGCTGCCACGGACCAGCCGCCGATCTGGCTCAACGCCGACATCATGGCGCAGTACCGCCCGGAGATGCGCAAGTACTACTACGACTCGAAGAAGTACAAGTCGTACCTGGAGCAGCTCGGGATCACCTACCCGACGGTGAAATCTCCGACGGTTCCCTGAAACAGAAGGTGAACCGACCGGCGCCGCGCGCCGGCGTACAATGGGGGGACCGGGCGCAGGCGGCCCCGGTCCCCCTCCTCGTGCCCCCCCCACCGCGTGCCCCGTCGCGTCGCGCTCGTGCTCCTGCCGGCCCTTCTCGCCGCGCGACCGGCCGCGGCGCAGGGCGCGCGCCTCTCGGGCGTGGTGCTCGACAGCGCGCTCGACGCGCTGATCGCCGGCGCCGACGCGCAGCTGCTCGACGCCGCGCGCGCCGCCTCGCCGCCCGCCGGCGCGCGCTCCGACTCGGCGGGGCGCTTCGACTTCGCCGGGCTGGCGGCGGGGCGCTACCTGCTCGGCTTCACGCATGCGCGCCTCGACGCCTTCGGCCTCGCCGACGTGACGCGCCCGGTGACGCTCGCCGAGGGGGGCGACTCGACGGTGACGCTCGCCGGGCCGACCGCGCGGGCGGCGCGCGCGCTGCACTGCGGCGGCGCGGACACGGCGGCGACCGCGGCCACGACGGTGGCGGTGATCGGGTGGCTGCGCCGCGACGGCGGCGCCGGCGCCGATCCGGCGGCGGTGGTCGCGCGCTGGTACGAGTTCCGGCTGGACCGCGGCTTCTCCCGCGGACCCGTCGAGCGGCGCGCCGCGGTGGGGGAGGACGGCTGGTTCGCGCTGTGCGACCTCCCGGCGGGCGGCGACGTCGTGCTGCACGGCCGTCGCGGGGCGGACAGCACCGACGCGCTGCGCCTCACCCTCCCGCCGGCGGGCGTGCTGCGCCGCGACCTGCGCGTGGCGCCGGCGGGGACCACGGGGCTCGTCCTCGGCGCCGTGCGCACCGCCGAGGGGGCGCCGATCGCCAACGCGGTCGCGACGGTCGCCGGCGCGCCGCCCGCGCGCACGGACGCCGGCGGCGCCTTCCGACTCGACGGCGCGCCCGCGGGGACGCGGATGCTGGTCGTGCGCGCGGTGGGCTACGTGCCGGAGGAGCGCGTCGTCGAGGCGCGCCCCGCCGACGGCGAGCCGGTCGAGGTGCGGCTGCAGTCGACGCGGGCGCTGCTCGACACCATCCGCGTGCGCGCGACGCGCGACAACCCCGTCGCGCGGCGGCTGGGCGAGTTCGCGTTCCGGCGCAAGAGCATCGGGGCCGGGACGGCGTTCGACTCGCTGCGGCTCCGCCGCACCGGCGCGACGCGCGCGTCGGACCTGTTCCGCCAGGTGCCGGGCGCGTCGCTCGTGACCTCGTTCGACCCGGTCATGCAGCGCGACGTCGACCTGCTGCGCGTGCGCGGCGTCGCGAGCGTGCTGGGCGTGGCGCTCTGCCTGCCGCTCGTGTGGGTCGACCGGACGCCGTACCCGCTGTGGGCGGACGTGCGGGAGCTCGACCAGTTCCTGCGCGTGGACGACGTGATCGCCTTCGAGTTCTACCCCGGCGGCACGGGGCCGCCGGAGTTCACGCGCTTCGGGAGCTGCGGCTCGGCGATCTTCACCACGCGCTGGTGACGGGCGGGTGAAGACCGCCGGCGCGCGGGCGGCTACTGCCGACCACCGAGCTTCCGCCCCGTCTCGATCGCGCCCATCCCGTTCTCGTCGCGACGCTGCTGGATGAACACGCGCCACCCCTCGGCGTAGCGGCGCTCCATCTCCGCCGGGTTGTTGGTCGGGAAGCCGCACGGCACGTTCGCCGCCTTGCACGCGGCGAGGATCGTGGCCGCCGCCTGCTCGCGCTTCGCGGTGTCGCCCTTGAACACCATGCCCAGCGTGCCGTAGCCGATGAACACCTGCCCGACGCCCGGCGTCGCGGCGATCTCGCGCGCGCGCGCGATCCCGGCCTCGCTCTCGATGATCACGCTGAGGAAGAGCTCCCCCTTGGGGTTCGTCGGCCAGACGTCGGCCTTCGCCTTGTACTGCGCGACCGGCAGCCCCCAGTAGGCCGCCGCGGCGGCGAGCCCGGTGTCGGGGCGCGTCCCGCCCGCCGAGGCGAAGCGCATGGCCTTGATGACGGCGCGCACCTCGTCGGGCGACTCGACCTCCTCCAGCGACAGGTTCACGAGCCCCGCGTTGAGCTGGCGCACGATGGCGCGCTGCACGCCCGCCGAGTCCTCGTGCCAGATCCCGATCTTCGAGGAGAACGGGTGCGTGCGCACCGAGCCGCCGGCGGCGCGGAGCTCCTCGAGGTACTTGAGGAAGGTGTCCGAGCTGGCGCCGGTGAACAGGAAGTCGGCGCGCCTGTACCCGACGGTCTCCTTCGCGACGTCGGCGAGGACGATCTCGGCCTGCGGCGCCGGGGCGGCGGCCGGGGTCGCGACGGGGGCGGCGCCGGGGCCGCCGGGCCCGCCCGGGCGCATCGCGCGGCGGACGATCATCGGGTGCGAGATTCCGAAGACCGGCTGCCCCTTCTCCTGGACCGCGATGACGGGGTTCAGGCGGTCGGCGGACTGGGCGGGGGCGACCGACGCGACGGCGGCGAGCGCCAGCGCGGCAGGGAGGAGACGGGGCATGGTGGGGGGCCGGTGGGGTGAGACGCGCGGAAGGTCCGCCAGAGGCAACGCAGCATCCCGGACCGCCGTTGGGGAAGGCCCCTCCCGGCCGCGGCGGCGGGCGGCTACTTTGCATCACAAAGCGAAGCCCGGAGGCGTCGGATGCGAGGGAGCGAGTGGGGCCGCCTGCTGCGGGCGGCCGTGGGCAACGGCGTCCTCTGGGGCGCGGGGTGGGGGGCGCTGGCGCTGCTGGCGTTCCCCGTCCTCCGCCTCGTCGGCGTCGTCCCGCCGGAGATCGGCTGGCTCGACGCGCTCGGGATGGCGATCCGGATCGGCTTCGGCGGCGGGGTCGTCGGCGCCGCGTTCGCCCTGTTCCTGCGCCTGGCCTACCGCGGGCGGCGGGTGCGCGACCTCGGCGTCGGGCGGTTCGCGCTGGTCGGCGCGCTGGTCGCCGGGGTGTTCGTCCCGCTCGTCCTGCAGGCGATCAACCTGCTCACCGGCGGCGAGCTGGTGGCGTGGCGCGAGATCGACGGCGACATGGTGATGGCCGCGGTGTTCGGCGCCGTCATGTCGGGCGGCTCGCTCTGGCTCGCGCAGCGTGCGGAACGCGCGGAGCGGGGCGACGACGGGGGCGCGGCGCAGACCGCCCCGACGCGCGAGCTGGCGTCGGGGGAGCGGTGGGACGGCGTGCCGCGCCGGGACCGGGCTACCGCCGCGGCGCCTGACGCGGGGCGGGGCGCTCCTCGCGCCTGAACAGGTAGGCGCAGTCCACGTGGCGCGCCCCCGCGGCGTCGGCCACGGCGTAGCGGCTCCCCTGGTACGCGCTGGCGCCGGCGACGCGCCCGTCCTTGTGCAGCGCGTAGAACTCGAGGTCGAAGTACGGGCGTCCGCGGTCGTCGAGCAGCCGCGACTCGGTCATCGCCAGCACGCGCTCCATCACCTTGATGAGCGCCGACTCGGGGCTCATCCCCTGGCGCATGAACTCGACCGCGAGGAAGGCGCCGCACACCTTGATGTTCGCCTCGCCGCGCCCGGTCGAGCCGGCGGCGCCCACCGTGTTGTCGCAGTACTGGCCGGCGCCGATGATCGGCGAGTCGCCGACGCGGCCGGCGATCTTCCACGCCATGCCGCTGGTCGTGGTGACGCTCGCCACGTCGCCGCCCGCGGTCACGGCGTTCATGTTGATCGTCCCCGTCGTCGCGGCGAGCGACCCGTCGGCGGCGTAGGTGTGGGCGGGCTGGAAGGCCGCGCCCGTGCGCGTGCCGGCCCGGGGGCGCGTGTCCACCCACATCCCCGGCCACGTCGGGTCGCGCTTCCACCGCAGCCACGCCTCGCGGCTCTTCTCGGTCAGCAGCTCCTGCTCGGCGAACCCCATGCGGCGCGCGAAGCGCAGCGCGTCGGCGCCCACCAGGTGCACGTGGTCGGTGTGGTCCATGATCGCCTTGGCCACCAGCGACGGCGTGGCGATGCGCTCCAGGCACGCCACCGAGCCGGCGCGCTTGGTCGGCCCGTGCATGCAGCTCGCGTCGAGCTGCACGACGCCCTCCTCGTTGGGCAGCCCGCCGAGGCCGACGCTCTGGTCCTCGGGGTTCAGCTCGACGACGTTCACGCCGGCGATGATCGCGTCGAGCGGGTCGCCGCCGCGCGCGAGCAGGTCGTACGCGACCTGGATCCCGCGCTTCCCGGACGCGTCGGCGGTCAGCCCGTTGTCGGACGAGACCACGACGGGGCGCGCCGCCGCCGCCGGCGCGGGCGGCGTGCGCTCCGACACCGTGACCCACGGCATCGCGGCGGCGGGGCGGGCGAGGGCGGCGCCGGCGGCGCTGGTCGCGGCGGCGCCGAGGAAGTCGCGGCGGGAGACGGACACGGGGCGGGGGCCTGAGGGGAGTCGGCGTGCGCTGGGGCGGATCATACGCGGCGGCCGGGGAGCACGTTAGAGTGCGGGGATGACCGACATCCTCGTCGAGGCGTGCGTGGACACGGTGGCGTCGGCCGCGGCCGCCGAGGCGGGCGGCGCGGGGCGCGTGGAGCTGTGCGCGAACCTCGTCGAGGGGGGGACGACGCCGAGCGCGGGGACGATCGCCACGGCACGCGAGCGGCTGCGCATCCCGCTGTTCGTCATCGTGCGCCCGCGCGGCGGCGACTTCCTGCACGACGCCGAGGAGCTGGCGGTGATGCGGCGCGACGTGGCCGAGGCGCGCCGGCTCGGCGCCGACGGCGTCGTGGTCGGCGCGCTCACCCCCGCCGGGCGCGTGGACGCCGGCGCCGTGCGCGCGCTGCTCGACGCCGCGCGGGCGCTGGCGGTGACGTTCCACCGCGCCTTCGACGCCGCGCGCCATGCCGACGAGGCGCTCGACGCGCTGGTGGCGCTCGGGATCGACCGCGTGCTGACCTCGGGGGGCGCGCCGACCGCGCCGGAAGGCGCCGCGGCGCTCGGCGCGCTCGTGCGGCGGGCCGCCGGACGGCTCACCGTCCTCGCCGGCGGCGGGCTGACGGCGGCGAACGTGGGCGCCGTGGTGGCGGCGAGCGGGGTGCGCGAGGTGCACGTGCGCGGCGCCGAGCGCGTGGGGAGCGGGATGCGCTACCGCCGCGCCGGCGTCGGGGTCTCGAAGCCGTACGTCCCCGACGAGTTCTCGCGCGTGGTCACGGACGCCGCGCGCATCGCCGAGGTGGTGGCGGCGGTCAGCGGGTCGGCCGCGGGCGGTCGGCCGGGCGCACCGCCCACAGCACGTTGAGGATCCGCCAGCCGCCCTCCCACCGCACGAGGTGCATGTAGTCGACGAGCTGCGTCGAGTGCAGCTTCACCGACGCGAGGTCGCCGTCGACGTCGAGGATCTGCACGTGCGACCAGCGCTGCGCCGCCGGCAGCCGCGTGCCGAAGCCGAAGCCCGCCGCGCGCGTGAGCATGCTCGCCGACTGCAGGTCGACGAACTGGCGCCCCTGGTCGTCGACCATGACCGCGCGCTTGGCCAGGTCGGGGTGCAGCGCGCGCCGCATGCGCGCCGAGTCGCCGGCGAACCACCCCTCGATGTAGTCGAGCGCGGTGCGGCGGATCGCCGCCGAGTCGGCGGCCGTCTGCGCGGCCAGGGGCGCGGGGGCGAGCAGGACGAGGGCGAGCGCGGTCGCGAGGCGTCGGGAGATCGTCATCGGCGGCAGGGGATCGCCAGCGCGGCCAGCACCGGCAGGTGGTCGGAGGGGAAGCGCCCGTCCCAGCTGTCGGGGAGGATGCCGTGCGAGCGCACCGCGACGTCCGGCGAGACGAGCACGTAGTCGATCCGCTGCTCGGGCTCCAGCGCCCTGAACGCCTGCCAGGTGGAGGTCGGGCCGTAGTGCGGGTCGCGGCTGACCGCGAAGGCGTCGAGCAGCGGGCCGCGGGTGCCGGCGACGGTGTCGCGCGTGAAGATGCGGTAGCCGACGCTGCGCGGGTTCGAGTTCAGGTCGCCGGTGACGACGACCGGCAGCCCGCGCGCCAGCGAGTCGAGGCGCCGGCGGATCAGCCGCGCGCTCTCCTGCCGCGCCGTCTCGCCGACGTGGTCGAAGTGCGTGTTGAGGTGCAGGTGCTCGCACCCCGTGCGCCGGTCGCGGAAGCGGGCCCACGTCGCCACGCGCTCGATCGCCGCGTCCCACCCCTTGCTCCCCGGCGCCTCCGGGGTGGGGGAGAGCCAGAACGTGCCGCTGGCCAGCGCCTCCAGCCGGTCGGCGCGGTAGAGGATCGCGCTGTACTCGCCCCCCTCGCGCCCGTCGGCGCGCCCGACGCCGACGCGCGCCCATCCCGGCAGCCGCGCGTCGAGGTCGAGCAGCTGCCGGTGCAGCGCCTCCTGCACGCCGACCGCGTCGGCGCCGTGGAAGCGGATCAGCGCGGGCACCCAGTCCTTGCGGTTCGGCCACGCGTTGGGGCCGTCGCTCGCCAGGTCGAGGCGGATGTTGAAGGTCATCACGCGTAGCGGCGGCGCGTCGGCGCCGCCGGCGGGCGCGGGGCGGCGCCCGGCGCAGCCGGCGAGGGGCGCCAGGAGCAGGCAGGCCGCGAGCGCGGCGCGGCGGGACCGGGGGGTCGGCATGCCCCACGCTACCGGGGGCGCGCGGCGTCCGCGAGGGCCCGAGGCCGACGCGAAACCTATCTGCGCGGCACACGTAGTCGGTGCCATGCGACCGATCGAGTTCGAGATCCTCCTGTCCCTGGCCGGGGGGGCGCGGCACGGCTACGCCATCATCCTCGACATCGAGGCGCGCGCCGGCGACGGCGCCACCCTCGAGACCGGGACGCTCTACCGCGCGCTGCAGCGGCTGGCGGAGCAGGGACACGTGACCGAGGCCCGGACGCCGCCGGGGGAGGACGACCGGCGCCGCTACCACGCGATCACCCCCGCCGGCCGCGCCGCCGCGGCCGCCGAGGCGCGCCGGATGGCCGCGCTGGTCGACGGCGCGCGCGCCGCGCGGCTGCTGCCGGAGGCGCCGTGAGCGGGACCGCGTGGTGGGCCCGCGCGTACGACGTCGCGCTGCGCGCCTTCCCCGCGCACTTCCGCGCGCGCTGGGGCGACGAGATGCGCCTCACCCTCGCCGACCGGGTCGCGGCGGCGCGCGATCGCGACGGGCGCCTCCCCCTGCGCCTCGTCGCGCGCGAGCTCGCGTCCGCCCTCGCGGGCGGGGCGCGCGAGCGCCTGCACGAACGCCTCCGCCATCCCGCCACGCGCCCGCCGATGCCGCGCCTCCAGGACGTCCGCTACGCGCTCCGCCTGCTCCTGCGGAGCCCCGGCTTCACGCTGCTCACCGTCCTCGTGCTCGCGGGCGGGATCGGGCTGAGCACGTTCACCTTCTCGTTCCTCTACACGGCGATGCTGCGCCCCGTCCCGCTCGACGAGGGGGCGCGCATCGTCCGCGTCGACCCCGTGGTCGACGGGCGCCTCACGGGGACCGACCTCGCGGACGTCGCCGCCCTCGCCGCGTCGGTGCGGTCGGTGCGCCAGCTCGGCGCCTTCACCGGCCGCGCGCTCGTCGTGGGGCGCGACGGCGACCGGCGCGCGATCGACGGCACGGTCGCCGACCCGGTGCTGTTCGCCGTCGCCCGCACGCCGGCGCTGCTCGGCCGCCCGCTCGTCCCCGCCGACGCCGAGCCGGGGGCGGAGCCGGTGCTCGTGCTGTCGTACCGCATCTGGCAGGCGGCGTTCGGCGGCGACCCGGGGGTGGTCGGGCGGCGCGTGCCGCTGAACGGCGCCGAGACGCGCGTGGTCGGCGTCATGCCCGAGGGGTTCGGCTTCCCGGTCGCGTCCGAGGCGTGGCTCCCGCTCCCGGCCGACGCGCCGGGGCGCGCGACGGCGGGGCTCGCGTCGGTGCGCCTCGTCGGGAGGCTGGCGCCGGGCGCCTCGCACGCGACGGCGGCCGCCGAGGTGGCGACCGTGCTGCGGCGCGCGCAGGCGGCGCGCGACACGTCGGCGCGCGCGGGCGTGGTGGACGCGGCGGTCGAGACGCTGCCCTCGGCGCAGATCGGCGAGGAGCGCGCGCTCGTGTTCGCGCTGCTCAACCTCGTGGCCGGGCTCATCCTGCTGCTCGCGCTGGTGAACGTGACCAACCTGCTGCTCGCGCGCGCCGACGAGCGGGTGCGCGAGACCGCGGTGCGCCTCGCGCTCGGCGCGACGGCGGGGCGGCTGGTGGTGCAGGGGATGTGGGAGACGGTGCTCCTGTGCCTCGCCGGCGGGGTGGTCGGGACGGCGGGCGCCGCGTGGGGGCTGGAGGGGATCACGCGCTGGACGCAGGCCAACATCCCCGACAACCTCGCGTTCTGGTGGGTGTGGCGCCTCGACCACGTGACGCTGCTCGGCGCCGGCGCGTTCGTGACCGTCGCGATCGCGTCGCTGGGCGCGGTGGCCGCGCTGCGCACGCGCCGCCTCGACGTGCGGGCGGCGATGCAGGACGGCGGCGCGCGCGGCGGCGCGCGGCGCGCCGGGCGTCTGTCGCGCGCGCTGGTCGCGGTGCAGGTGACGACGGTGACGGTGCTGATGTTCTTCGGCGTGATGGCGGGCGTGGTGGCGCACCGCGTCGTGACCATCGACCCGGGCTTCGACCCGGCGCGGCTGCTGCAGGGCGGGGTGCTCCCGCCCGACGCGCGCTACCCGACGGCCGCCGCGCGCGCGGGGCTGTACCGCGACGTGCGGGCGCGCGTCGCCGAGCAGGGGGCGCTCGGCGACGTGCTGCTGCGGCGTCCGCTCGGCGAGGCGCGCACGGCCCGCGGCCGCCTCGCGCGCCGCGGCGCCGCGCGCACCCCCGAGCTGCTCCCCACCGCGCACGTCGAGGCGTCGCTGGGCGACCTGCGCACGATCGGCGTGGAGGTGCTGGAGGGGCGCGCGCTCGGCGCCGCCGACGACGCGTCGCGGGCGCCGGTCGCGGTGGTCAGCCGCGCCCTGGCGCGGCGGCACTGGGGCGGCCGGTCGCCGGTGGGGGAGCAGCTGCGCCTGGCCGGCGCCGGCGCCGGCGACACCGCGACCTACCGCACCGTCGTCGGCGTGGTGAGCGACGTGCCGCACGGCAACCCGCTGGCGCGAGACCGCAGCGCCGACGCGATCTACGTCCCGCTGCTACAGGGCGACCACGACTACGCCGCGGTGCTGGCGCGCTGGCGCACCACCGAGACGGCGGCGCGCCTGGCGATGGTGCAGGCGTTCGGGGCCGCGGACCCGCTGCTCGTCCCCGACGGCGTGCAGCCGTTCGCCGAGTCGCTGCGCAAGATGGGGCTGATCGCGGTGTCGGTGACGCGGCTGTTCACCGCGTGCTTCGCGTTCGCGCTGGTGCTGGCGCTGGTCGGGACGTACGGGCTGATGTCGCGCGCGATCGGCGCGCGGACGCGCGAGATCGGGCTGCGGCGCGCGCTGGGCGCGACCGACGGGCGCGTCGCGCGGCTGATCCTCCTGCAGGGCGGGCGGCAGCTCGTCGTGGGGACGCTGCTGGCCGCGCCGGCGCTGGGCGCGCTCGGGCTGCTGCTCCGCCACTACGTGCCGGTGAGCGCCACGCTGACGGTCGCCGCGGCGGTGCTCGTGTCGGCGTCGATCGTGGGGCTGGTCCTGGCGGCGAGCTGGGTGCCGACTCGCCGGGCGCTCCGCCTGACCCCGCGCGACGCGCTCTGGACCGGCTGAGGCGTTCGTGACGGGCGGGGGAGGGGCGGCGTCGCCCGGGGGCGGGTAGCTTTCGCGCCCCGCCGCCGCCCCCCCACCCCGCCGCATGCCCCCCACCCGCATCCTCGTCGCCACCGCCGACCCCCACCTGGCCGCGGAGCTGGTCGCCCGCGTCGCGGGGCTCGGGCACGGCGTCGCGGGGGTGGCGTCGTCGGCGCGCGACGCGCTCGCGCAGACCGAGGCCGCGGTGCCGTCGGCGCTGGTGATGGACGCCGCCATCGGCGGCACCCCCGACGCCTTCGCGGTCGCGACCGAGATCCGGCGCCGCTGGGTCGTGCCGACGCTGTTCGTGGTCGACGAGCGCGACGACGCCTCGCTCGCGCGGCTGGCGACGGTCGAGCCGCCGGGGTTCGTGCTGCGGCCGCTCGCCGAGCGCGACCTGCGCGTGCGGCTCGACGTCGCGCTGCGCGCCGGCGGCGCCTGCCGGGCGGCGAGCGAGCTGGAGGAGCGCTTCTTCGACGTCTCGGTGGACCTGCTCTGCTGCCTCGGCTTCGACGGCTACTTCCGACGACTGAGCCCCTCGTGGGAGCGGGCGCTCGGCTGGACGCGCGCCGAGCTGATGTCGCGCCCGTTCCTGGACTGGGTGCACGAGGACGACCGCGCGCGCACGCTGGCGCAGAACCGCGCGGTGCGGGGCGGCGGGCAGGCGCGCCTGTTCGAGAACCGCTACCGTTGCCGCGACGGCTCGTACCGCTGGCTGCTCTGGAACGCGACGCCCGACGTCGGGGCGGGGGTGATCTTCTCGGTCGCGCGCGACGTCACCGAGCGCCGCGCCGCCGAGGTGGAGCGCGACGGGCTGCTCGAGGAGCTGCGCACCGCGCTGGCGGAGGTGCGCACGCTGCGCGAGCTGCTGGCGATCTGCTCGTACTGCCGCCGCATCCGCGACGACGAGGGGCGGTGGGACTCGGTGGAGAACTACATCTCGCGCCACACCGACACGCGGTTCACGCACGGCATCTGCCCGTCGTGCTACGACCGCGAGTACTCGGCGGCGTTCGGGGAGCCGCCCGCGGGCGACTGAGCCCTGGCGAGCGCGGGGGCGCCGGCGCATATCAGGGGCGCCCCCCTCCGCCCCTCCATGCCCGACTCCCGTCCCGACGCGCCCGCGCTGACGCGCCGCGCCCTGAGCGCCGGGGCCGCGGCCGCCGCCTCGGGCGCGGCGCCCGCGGGGTGGCCCGAGGCGCTCGCGCAGGGCGCCG
>NZ_JARGEK010000093.1 GCF_029211165.1 Roseisolibacter sp. H3M3-2 | reverse complement strand
TTCCTAAGACCGCTTGGCCTCCGACTTGCCGCTGGGGCGTCGTGCTCGGCGCCGAGGCGGGCGGCGGCTCGGCCGCGTCGACCAGCCGCGCGACGCCCGACGGCGGCGCGCCGGTCGCGCAGCGCACCGCGCTCGACCTCACCGGCGTGCAGTGGGCCGGCGTCGAGTGGACCGCGCTCCGCTGGCGTCCCGCCGCCGGGGAGCGGCTGCGCGTCACGCTCGGCGCCGGCGCGGGCGCGGCGGCCTACCGGCTGCGGCAGTGGGGCGCGTTCGTCGACGCGGAGCGGCGCGTGGCGTACGAGGACGACTTCCGGTCGCGCGGGCGGGGCGCCGTCGCGTACGCGCAGGCGGCCGTCGCGGTGCCGGTGCGGCGCTGGCTGGCGGTGCAGGGGGACGTGCGGCGGCAGGCCGGCTCGGCGCCGATGACCGACGACTTCGCCGGCTTCGACCGCCTCGACCTGGGCGGGACGCGGCTCGGCGTGGGCGTGACCGTGCGGCCGGGCAGGTAGAGGGGGCACGCCGCGCCGGCGCGCCGTATGTTGGGGGCCCCACCGTCGCACCGGCCGGTCCCCTCCCGCAGGCAGGGCCCCATGCGCACCCCGCGCCACCCCGCGCTCCTCGCCGCCGCCGCGCTGGCGGCGGTCGCCTCGCTCGCCGCCGTCCCGCACCCCGCCCCGCCGGGCGCGCCGCCCACGTTCGCCGAGGACGTGGCGCCGATCCTGTTCCGGAACTGCGCGACCTGCCACCGCCCCGGCGGGATCGGCCCGTTCTCGGTGCTCGACTACGACACCGTGAAGGCGCGCGCGGAGGACATCCGCGAGGCGGTGAGCACCGGCGCGATGCCGCCGTGGCACGCCGAGGCGCCGCACGGGACGTTCCGCAACGACCGCCGCCTCTCCGACGCCGACCGGCGCACCATCCTGGCCTGGCTCGACGGCGGGGCGAAGCTCGGCGACCGCGCCAAGCTGCCGCCGGCGCCGACGTTCGCGGGCGGGTGGGAGATCGGCACCCCCGACGCGGTGCTGACGATGGCCGAGGACTTCGTCGTCCCGGCGCGCGGCACCATCGAATACCAGTACTTCGAGGTGCCGACTAACTTCACCGAGGACAAGTGGGTGCAGGCGCTCGAGATCATGCCGGGCGCGCGGCAGGTCGTGCACCACGTGCTCGTGTTCGCGCGTCCGCCCGCGGCGCCCGCAGTGCAGCCGGCCGCCAACGCGCCCCCCGCGCCCCGCCCGCGCCCCGTGCTGGTGTTCGACGAGAACAACGACACGGTGGACCCGCCGCGCCGCGACACGCTGCACGCGCCGCCGCGCCAGCTCGGCACCCTCGTCGGCACCACGGCGCCCGGCACCAACGTGCTGCGCTTCGCCGAAGGCACCGCGCTGCGCATCCGCGCCGGCTCCACGCTCGTGTTCCAGATGCACTACACGGCGCACGGGCACGAGACGCGCGACCGCACCTCGGTGGGCTTCGCCTTCGCCAAGGAGCCGCCCGCCGAGCAGGTGCTCGCGTCGCAGTTCTTCAACGGGAAGCTCGTCCTCCCGCCCGGGAAGAAGGACGTCATGATCCCGAGCACCCTCGGCTTCAACGAGGCGGTGCGCGTCCACGGGCTGTTCCCGCACACGCACCTGCGCGGCACGCGCTGGCAGTACACGCTCGAGAAGCCGGACGGCACGTCGGAGGTGATCCTCGACGTGCCGCGCTACGACTTCAACTGGCAGACGTACTACCTGTTCGCGACGCCGCTCGAGGTCCCGGCCGGCGCGCGCATCGTGTCGCGCGCCTGGTACGACAACTCGGAGGGGAACCCGGACAACCCCGACGCCGCCGCCGAGGTGCGCTGGGGCGACCAGACGTGGGAGGAGATGCAGTACACGGGCATCCTCTACAGCGTGAACAGCCGGCGGCTGCGCCCGCGCTGAGCGGCTGCGGCCCCGCTCAGCCGAACTGCGCGCGGAACTCCCGCAGCTCCGCGCGCAGGTCGGCCACCTCGGCGCGCAGCGCGGCGACCGTGCGCTCCAGCGACGCGACCCGGTCGTCGCCCATGGGCTCCTCGCCGGCGTCCGTCGCCCCCGCGTCGCCGCCGAGCAGGTGGGCGTAGCGCACCTCCTTCTGCCCGGGGCGGCGCGGCAGCCGCGCGGCCAGCGCCCCGGCCTCGCGCGCGATGAGCGCGTCGAGCGTCGCCTCGACGTCGGCGATCCCGTCGAACCGCGCGAGGCGCGCGGTGCGCGTGTGCAGCTCCCCCGGCGTCTGCGGGCCGCGCAGCATCAGCACCCCGAGCACCGCCAGCGCCCGCGCGTCGAGCCCCAGCGCGGCCGCCAGCTGGTGGTCGTACTTCCCGACGCGCGAGCCGGCCGGCTGGATCGACCGCACCAGCCCGCGCCGCCGCAGCGCCACCGCCGCCTCGGCCACCGCGTCGTCGCCGAGCGCCATGACGGGCTCGCGGTTGGTGGTCTGGTTGCAGGCGGCGACGAGGGCGCTCGGCGTGAGCGGGTAGAGGTCCGGCGTCGCCGCCTCCTTCTCGATCAGGCAGCCGAGGACGCGCAGCTCGACGGCGGTCAGGGGCGGGTGCATGGGGCCCAAAGGTAGGGCGGCCGCGCCGGCGGCGCGCGGTGTGCGCACGAGCCGGCCGGAACCCCCGCACGCCCGACCGACTGCCATGCTCGACACCCGGAACCGACTGCTCGCCGCCCTCCCCGCCGACGCCCAGGCGCTGCTCGCCCCGCACCTCGTGCGGGTGGAGCTGGAGGCGCGGGAGCTCGTCTACGACTTCGACCGCGAGATCACCCACGTGGTGTTCCCCGAGAGCGCGGTGGTCTCGATCGTCGGGGTCATGGCCGACGGGAGCGCCGTCGAAACGGGGACGGTGGGGCGCGAGGGGATGGCCGGCGTCCCCGTGGTGCTGGGCGCCGACCGCACGAACGCGCAGGCGTTCACGCAGGTCCCCGGCGTCGCCCTCCGCCTCCCGGCGGACGTGCTGCGCGCCGCGCTCGCCGAGAGCCCGCCGCTCTGGCGGGTCCTGCTGGCCTACACGCAGGCGCTGATGACGCTCACGGCGCAGGGGTCGGCCTGCAACCGCCGGCACACCATGGTGCAGCGGTGCGCCCGCTGGCTGCTCTACACGCACGACCAGGTGGGGCGCGACGACTTCGCGCTCACCCACCAGTTCCTGTCGCAGATGCTCGGCGTCCGGCGCGCCACCGTCACCGAGGCCATGGGCGCGCTGCAGGACGCCGGCGCGGTCGAGTACCAGATGGGGCGGGTGCGCATCCGCGACCGCGGGGTCCTCGAGCGGCGGGTCTGCGAGTGCTACGCGATCGTCAGCGGCGAGTACGAGCGGCTGCTCGGGGACGGCGCCGCGGCCAGCCGGCGCCCGCCCCCCCTCGACGGGCTGACGACGGCCGAGGACGGCATGTCGCTGCTCGGCGACGGCGCTCCGCCCAGCGGCGACGGCACCCCGACCGCCGACGACGAGCGCTAGCGCTCGCCGGGGCCGCGCGCGAGCGGCGGACGCAGCCGTCCCGCGACCGCGGGGCGCCCGCGCAGCCGGCGCGCGATGGCCTGCAGGTGCGCCACCAGCGCCGCGCGCTCCTCGGGGGAGACGGCGCCCATCGCCCGCTGCAGGGCGTCGAGCGTGCGCGGGTCGTCGGCCGTCGCGTCCACCCCCAGGCGCGTCAGGAGGCGCCGCAGCAGCTCGGGGGCCGTGCCGTCGGGGGTCTGCTCGGGGGCGCTCACGCGTCGTAGTACGCGTTGATCGCGCAGCGCACCGTGCGCTCCATGAGCTCGCGCGCGTCCGACAGGGAGGATCCCCTGGGCCGCGTCTCGCGCACGAGGTCCTTGACCGCCACCAGCGCGCGGGCCGGCGGGGCGCCGCCGGTACGCAGCGCCCGCGCGAAGTCGCCGATCGCGGCATGCAGCGAGGACGCCGGCACCAGCCCGAGGTGGGACGCGTGCAGCGCCGCGCGTGCGCGCTCGCGGGTCGCCTCCAGCGCCTGAATCCGTTCCTGCATGCCGCTCCGTCCGCGTCGGGTTCCGCGGGATCGTAGCGCCGGGGGGACGGCCCCGCAACACCGGCGTGTCGCGCAAGTCGTTGTACCGCATGGACTTGTACGCTACCGTACAGAATCCGGCGCCCTCCGCTTGCGCGTCGTGCGAGAATGCTTAGAATTCTAAGTGTGAACGACGATGCACCGACCGGCGACCAGGCCGCCGCGCTGCGGCTGATGACGACCTGCAGTCGCGCGCTGCGGGCGGTCAGCGAGCCGCTCCGGCGGCAGCTGCGGCAGTGGGAGCTCTCCAGCACCGAGTTCGGCGTGCTGGAGGTGCTCCTCCACAAGGGGCCGCTGCCGCTGGGCGAGCTGGCGCAGCGCATCCTGATCACCGGGGCCAGCACGACCTACACGGTCAAGCAGCTCGAGGGGCGCGGGCTGATGCGCCGGCGCCCCTGCGTGGAGGACCACCGCGTCGTCTACGGCGAGCTGACCGAGGCGGGACGCGCGCTGATCGCCGAGGTCTTCCCGGCGCACGCCGCCGAGATGCGCCGGCTGATGGGCGGCCTCTCGACCGAGGAGAAGCGGGTCGCCGCCGACCTCATGAAGCGCCTCGGTGTCGCCGCGGCCGCGCTGGGCGATGCGGAATGAGCGCCGGCGTGCGCGTCGTAATTTAGAAATCTAAGCATCCCACAGGAGCCATCCCATGACCGATTCCCTGGAGCTCGGCCTCGACACCTTCGGCGACGTCACGCGCGGCGCCGACGGGCAGCCGCTGTCCCACGCGCAGGTCATCCGCGACGTGGTGGAGGAGGCGGTGCTGGCCGACGCGGTCGGCGCCGACTTCTTCGGCGTCGGCGAGCACCACCGCGCGGACTTCGCGGTCACCGCGCCCGAGGTGGTGCTGGCGGCGATCGCCGGGCGCACGCGCCGCATCCGGCTGGGCTCCGCCGTGACGGTCCTCAGCTCCGACGACCCGGTGCGGGTCTTCCAGCGCTTCGCGACGCTCGACGCGGCGTCGGGCGGGCGCGCGGAGGTGATCCTGGGGCGCGGCTCGTTCACCGAGTCGTTCCCGCTGTTCGGCCACCCGATGCGCGACTACGACCGGCTGTTCGAGGAGAAGCTGGCGCTCTTCGCGGCCATCCTGGAGCAGGACCGCACGGGGGAGCCGGTGACGTGGCGCGGCGAGACGCGCGCGGCGCTGGAGGGGCAGCGCGTGTACCCGACGACCGAGTCGGGGAGGCTGCGCACGTGGGTCGGCGTCGGGGGGAGCCCGGAGTCGGTGGTGCGCGCGGCGAGCTACGGCTTCCCGCTCACGCTGGCGATCATCGGCGGCCCCGCGCGCCGGTTCGCGCCCTACGCCGCGCTCTACCGCCGCACGCTCGAGAAGCTGGGGCGCCCGGCGCTGCCGGTCGCGGTCCACTCGCCGGGACACGTCGCCGACACCGACGAGCAGGCGCGCGCGGAGTTCTGGCCGGCGTGGCGCGAGATGCGCGACCGCATCGGCGCCGAGCGCGGGTGGGGGCCGACGAGCCCGGACGAGTTCGCGCGCGAGGTCGCCGGGGGCTCGCTGTACGTCGGCGCGCCCGAGACGGTGGCGCGGAAGATCGCCGACACCGCGCGCGCGCTCGGCATCGCGCGCTTCGACATGAAGTACAGCGCGGGCCCGCTCGCGCACCCGCTCCTGATGCGCTCGATCGAGCTGTACGGGCGCGTCGTGATCCCGCGCGTGCGCGAGCTGCTGGCCGAGTCGGGGGCGGCGGAGGAGGCGGCGCCCGCGCTGTTCAGCGTGGGCTGAGCCGGCGGGCGGGCGTCAGGTCGTGGCGCCCGCCCCCGCCAGCGCCGGCGCCGAGCCCCCGTCGCGGCGGCGGTGGACGGCGGCGGTCACGAGGGCGATCAGCAGCCCGACCGGCAGCGGCTCGAGCAGGGTGATGGCGGCGCGGAAGAGGGGGTTCCGGTACTGCGCCGCGAACGTCGCCATCTCGGCGCGCTGGGCGGCCAGCTGGGCGGCGGTCGCCCCGCCCGCGCGCGCCTTCTCCAGCTGGGCCGCCTGGTACCTCTCGATGAAGTCCGGCATCCAGTTCCGGTAGATCACGTCCCAGGCGATCACGTAGACCAGGCTGGCCACGAGCACGATCGCCATCCCGACGGCGAAGGCGCGCCCGAACCCGACCGAGCCGCCGTTCGCGTCGCGGTCGCGCCGCACGCCGGTCCAGACGAGCAGGAAGGCGCAGACCATCGACGTGTAGCCGACGGCCATCCCCCATCCCGACCCGAGGTCGTCGTGGAAGGGGAGGGTGATGGCGAAGGCGGCGGCCATGATGGCGCCGGCGAGCAGGCCGTTCCGGAGGACGATCGTCCGCATGCGGGGCTCCTGTGGGGGCGGGGGGATGCCGCAGGATGGGACGTGGCCGCGGTCCGCGCGTCACGCGAACGGGTGATTCTCGCGAAATCACCCCTCCGGGCGACCCCGATTCAGGACAGGAGCCCCTCCTCCTGGGCGCGGCGCACGGCCTCGGTACGCCGGCGGGCCCGCAGCTTGGCGAGCAGGCGGCCGGTGTGCGTCTTCACCGTGTTCTCGCTCACCCCCAGCCGGCCGGCCATCTCGCGCGTGCTCAGCCCCTCGGCGATCAGCGCCAGGATCTCGTGCTCGCGCGCGGTGATGCCGAGCGCCTCGCGGCGCGCCGGGTCGGGCAGGCGGGGCGCGGCGGGGACCGGGACGGGCGCGGGGGCGGGGTCGGCGGCGGGACGCGTGAGGCGCCGGCCGAGCAAGATGCCGAGGGCGGCGAAGAGGGCGGCCACCAGCGCGCCGTACAGCTCCAGCGCGTGCGAGAGCACGAGCAGCCGGTACTCCATGAGCTGGAGCGCCGCCACCAGCACCCCGGCGACGAGGCCGTAGAGCAGGACGGTCCGCCCCACGGCGTGGCGGGACATGCGGGGAGGGAGGGAGGAGGAGAGACGCAGCCGCAATCTCTCCCCCCGCCCCCCGCCGCGCATCACTCGAAGTACAGGTACTCCGCCGTGTACGGGACGCGCACCTCGGCGCCCGCGTAGGGGCCGGGGCCGGCGGGCGCCTGGCCGCCGGTGGTCCGCACGCGCTGGATGAACGCGACGTGGCGGAAGTACCCGCCCCCCTCGTGGCCGGTCGCCGCGAGCAGCAGCCACGGGATCGCGCCCGCGTCCGGGGTGCAGCGCGACACCGCGGCGGCGACGACGGCGCTGCCGCCGGTCGTCCGCCAGGTCGGGCCGGCGAAGTGCGTGCCGACCCGCCCGTGCATCGCCGCGTCGGCGAACAGCTCCGCCTCGGGGGCGACGAAGGCCCACGTCGCGCCGTTCCAGCGGTAGACCTGCACGCCGTCGGCGTACAGGCGGCGCGCGAGCCGGTGCCCCGCCGGCACGGCGATCGAGTCGGCGCACGGCCCGAGGTCGGCGCGCGCGCTGGCGAGGGGCGCCCCGCCCGGGCGGGCGGGGTCGAGCGGCGTGCGCTCGGCGCACGCGACGATCAGGGTGGCGGCCGTGGCGAGGACGGCGGCGCCGGGGATGCGGTTCATGGGAGTGTCCTCGGAGTGTCCGCGGGTGTCTACTTGCGCGCCCAGTACAGCTTGACCGTCCCGCCGGCGGTCGCCGGCGTGACCCACGGGGCGGCGCCGAGCGTCTGCGCCGCGACCACCGCGCCGCCGTTCGAGAACGCGCCGTCGGTGAGCACCATCGACGCGCTCCACGGGCGCGCCGTCGTCGAGCACGCGACCGGCACCGTGCGCGCGGCGTGGACGGTGGCCGTGCTGCGCCCGGCCTTCTGCTCCTGCGACAGCTGCACCGCGACGTCGAACGACTCGGCGCGCGAGCAGCGGATCGTGCCCGTCACCGTCGCCCACCCGTTCGCCTGGCTGACCGCGACGCCCGGGTCGACGGTGAGGGTGACGCTGGTGGGGTCGGTGAACTCGTAGGCGCCCAGGTCGCAGGCGGCGTCGCGCTGCACGTAGCGCTGGTCGACCGCGACGGAGCACGCGGTGCCGACGCCGACGGCGGGGCTCCCCGCGCCGATGGCGTGCGTCGGGGTCGGCCCGCCGTTGTCGCCGAGGGGCCCGAGCTTCGGGTCGGCGATGACGATCTGCGCGGGGCCGCCGCACGTGTCGTCGTCGGAGAGGTTCGTCCCCTCGAACGTGATGTAGTCGACGGGCGAGTTGCAGTTCGACCCGCCGTTGTTCGCCAGCACCGCGTTGCGCAGCACGAGCGACGAGGTGCCGCCGACGGCGACGCGGCCGTTGTGGGCGATGGTGCTGTTGATCACCTCGATCTTCTGGCTGGCCTGCACCGCGGGCGTGTACGTCGAGTCGGCCTGGATGCCGCTGACGGTGCTGTTGCGCAGCGTCGCGCGGAACACCGCGATCGCCCCGCCGCCGGTGATGCCGTAGACCGTGGAGTTCTCGAGGGTGACGTGGTTGCCGCCGAAGATCGCGGGGCCGCGGCCGTTGGCGACGGCGACGTTGCGCAGCGTGTACGGCCCGCGCCCCCACGTCTCCAGGATGCGGCTCCTGCCGCCGCTGCTGATCGTGATCCCGCGGTCGCGCGGCCCCTCGATGGTCACGTCCGTGAGGTACATCTTGATCGCCGAGTCGAGAACGATCGTCTTGCCGGCGAGGGCGGGGTCGAAGCGGACGACCGCGCCGCTGTCGGCGTAGTGCAGCACCCAGCGCAGCGACCCGATGCCGGCGTCGTTCAGGTTGGTGACGGTGTTGGGGTCGGCGACGACGTTCGCGCTCGGCGCGCGCGCCGCGAGCGGGGCGGGGGCGGTGGGCTGGTCGGCGCAGGCGCCGACGGTGGACAGCAGGGCGAGGGCCGCGATGTATGCACGCATGGGAGTTCCCGTGGTGGTGTGTGGTGGTCGTGCGTGGTGCGTGGGGTGCTACTTCTTCGGGCGTGCGATGGTGACGGTGCGCGACGCCACGGCGGGGGTGACCCACGCCGCCGTCTGCCGCGTGCCGACGTCGGCGGCCGCGGCGCCGGGGCGGAAGGCGCCGGACGCGGGCGCGACGAGCGCGCTCCAGGCCCGCGCCGTCGTGGTGCAGGCGACGGCCACCTCGGCCGCGCCGCGCGTCGTCCCGGGCGCGTTGTCCGACTTCTGCTGCTGGAGCCGGACGTCGAGCGCGAACTGGTCGCCCGCGCGCGAGCAGCGCACGGTGCCGGCGACGCGCGGGTGGCCGGTCGCCGCGTCGAGCGTCGGCGCGCCGTCGATCGTGATCGCGACCGCGGTCGGCACCGCGCCCTCGACCGCGCCGACGTCGCACGGCGTGCCGCGCGCCGCGTAGCGCTGGTCGACGGCGACCGTGCACGCCACGCCGGCGTCGATGGCGGGGCTCGACGGGTGCGGCGCGCGCGTCCACGACGGGCCGCCGTTGTCGGCGAGCGGCTCGAGCAGCGGGTCGGCGACCAGGGTGGCCGCGGCGTCGCCGCACGACGCGTCGTCGGCGACGTTCCGCCCCTCGGCGCGCAGGTTCGCGGGGAGGACCTGGCAGTTCGCGGCGGTCCCGTTGCGCGCGACGATCGTGTTGCGGATGGTCGCGACGCCGCGGCTGGTGACGTAGAAGCCGCCGTTCGCGTTGTCGGCGACCGTGCTGTTGACCAGCGCGAGGTCGCCGTCGCTGTGCACGGTCGCGAGGGTGGTGCCGCGCCCGGCGTTGCCGCTCACCGTGCTGTTGACGAGCGTCAGCGACGGGTAGGGGTCGTCGGTCTCGGGGAAGCGGATGCGCCCGTGCAGGATGGCGGCCGCCCCGTCGGCGACGTTCCCGGTCACCGTCACGTGCTCGAGGACGAGGGGCGTGAAGGACAGGATCCCCGCGCCGGCCCCGCCGGCGGGCAGGAAGCCGCCGGTGACCGTGAGGTTGCGGAGCACGATCGGCGGGAGCGACTGCCAGCCCGGCGCGCCGAGCGTCACGACGCGGCGCACGCCGCCGCCGCTGACGGTGACGCCGCGGTCGGCCGGCCCCTCGATGACGAGCTGCTCGTCGATGTTGAGCGTGGAGTCGAGCACGATCGTCCCGCCGGCGAGCTCCCGGGCGAACCGGATCGTCTCGCCGCCGGCCGCCTGGTCGACGGCCCACCGCAGCGTGCCGGGCTCGGTGCCGCCGGAGAGCGAGGTGACGGTGAGGACGTCGCCGGCCGCGGTCTGTCGGCGCGGTGCCGCCGGCGGCGCCGCCGGCTGCGTGGAGTCCTCGGCGCAGGCGGCGAGCGCCGCGAGCGCGAGGCAGAGCGTGTATGAGCGCACGGGAGGGTTCCCTGTGGGAGTGTGTGGGGGAGGCGGCCCGCGCCCGGTCGGTCGCGGGCCGCCCGTGACGCGCCGCGCGTCAGCGGCGGACGGCGACGACCTCGAGGTACTCGGCCTCGACCTCGGTGGCCGCGCCCTGCGCGCGCTGGTGGCGCGCCCAGTGCGCCGCGAGGTCGGCGGCGAAGGTCGCGCGGCGGTCCTCGTCGAGCGCCTCGAACGTGCGCACGGTCGGGCCGTACGTGCCGCGGAACAGCTCCGCGGTGCCCGCGGGCGTGTGCGGGTAGCGGAAGCTCAGCGTGCGCCGCATGGTCGTGAGGCGCCACGTGCGCTCGTCGAACAGGGCGCGCAGCGCGTCCTCGTCGGCCCACAGCAGGGGGCTCGGCACGCCGGCCGGCGGCGGCACCATCGCCGCGTGCATCGCCAGCATTTTCCCGGTGAAGCCGGCGCGCGTCCAGTTGGCCAGCGCGACCTGCCCGCCGGGGCGCGTGACGCGCGCCAGCTCGGCGACCACGCGCTCGGGGCGCGCGGCGAACATCACGCCGAACATCGACATCACGACGTCGAACTGCGCGTCGCCGTACGGCAGCGCCTCGACGTCGCCCTCCTCGAGCACGACGGCCAGCCCCTCGTCGGCCGCCCAGCGGCGCGCGTCGGCGAGCAGCGACGGGACGAGGTCGAGCCCCGCCACGGCGGCGCCGGTGCGCGCGGCCGGGATGGTGAGGTTGCCCGAGCCGCACGCGGCGTCGAGCACGCGCTGCCCCGCGCGCAGCTGGCGGCGGGCGACGAACGCCTCCGCGCCCTCGCGGAAGCCGGCCGAGACGCGGTCGTAGTCGCCGGCGCTCCAGATGCGGCGCGAGCGCTCGCGGAGCGGGTCGGCCGCGGCGGCCGAGGGAGTCGGAAGCGTGCCGGGGAGCAGGGTCGTATTGGTCATGGAAGTGTCCTCGCGTGGGTCGGGGCCCGCCGCGGACGCGGCGGGCGGGTGCGCCACCGGGCGTGCGCCCGGGTCAGCGCGGGGGGAGCGGCTCGTAGCGGCCGCCCGGCACCGCCAGCGCCTCGCGCGCGACGCGGCGGCCGATCTCGAGCCCGGCCTCGCCGTCGAAGCGGAAGTGGATGCCGGCGTAGATGCGCGACGCCGCGGCCTGCTCGGCGAGCGCGTCGAGGCGGTGCCGCTCGCTCGGCACGCGCGCCCCGATCACCGCCGCCTCGGCCGCCGAGATGCAGGCCGTGTTCGACGGGTAGGACGGGAAGTTCGGCAGCGCGATCGCGAGCTTGATCGCCGGATCGGCCTGCGAGGGGCGGAGCAGCCAGTACGTGTACTTCGCGTCGTTGCAGGCGATGAGCGCGTCGTACGCCGCGGCGCCCGAGAGCGCGAGCAGCTGCGCGGCGCGCCGCTCGTCGAAGCGGTGCGCGGCGGCCAGCTCGGACGCCTCGCGGTTCCACCAGCCCGCGAGCCCGATGGTGCCCGGCGGGAGCGCCCAGTAGCGCGAGAGCGAGTCCTGCTCCGCCGTGCGCGCGTCGGTGATCTGCCGCACCTCGGCGAGCGCCGTGGCGAACGCGGGCGAGTCGAACGCCGGCGGCGCGGCGGGGCGGAATTGCGACGGCGAGGCGAGGAAGAAGGTGCGCGCCCCGACGAACCCGGCGCCGCCCGGCGGCGCCGGCGGCACGCTCATGCTGTACCACTTCCCCGGGCCGGTCGGCACGGTGCCGGTGAACGGGTCGTAGAAGCCGTCGGTCCTGGCGCGCGCGACGATCGCCTCGGCGGCCGCGCGCCCCGCCGCGAGCCCCGCCTCGACGTCGGGCGCGCCGGGCTCCAGCCACCCCGGGGTCGCGACCTGCGCGGCGACCTGCGCCTCCAGCGCCGGGCCCTCGCCCGGGTACAGGTACGCGAGCGCCCCCGCCGCCGCCGCGGCCTCGGCGGCGCGGCGCGACGCCGGGCGCCGGCCGTGCGACGCCGCGTCGGCCGCCAGCACCGCCTGGTACTGCGCGAGGTTCAGCGTCGCGAAGTTGCGGACCGCCTGGAACGCGTTGTTCTGCTTCGACGCGACGAGGCCGCGCGCGACCGCGCTCCACTCGGCGCTGGCCGGCTGGCGGCCGCGCTCCGCGGCGAAGATCTCGAGGCGCGCCGAGGCGTCGGGGGCGAGCGGCGGGGCGTCGCTGCAGGCGGCGGCGGCGAGCAGCGCGGCGAGCGCCGGCGCGCGGAGGGCGCCGGTCCGGATGTATGCGGGCATGGTGACTCCTGGTTGGGTGTTGGGACCTCAACCAGGTACTGCGGAGCCGGGGCGGCCCCGCGGACATGCCCCGCGAAATCCGGCGCCGGGCGCCGGGCCGGGCTCAGGGCTCGGCGAGCCCCGGGGGGCGGGCGCGCGCGCCGAAGAGCGCCGCCGAGTCGGGCTTCCCCCACGCCGCGTACAGCGCCGCCATCCCCACGTACGCGCGCCGCACGTCGACGTGGGTGTCGGTGGTCTGGCGGCGCAGCACGGCCAGCGCGGCGCGGTACACCGAGTCCGCCTCGGCGAACCGGCGCCGGCGCGCCAGCACGTCGCCGAGCGGGAGCGACGTGAGCGCGGTCGCGGTGTGCCCGGGGCCCGAGGCGGCGGCGCGCAGCGCGACGGCGTGGCGCTCCAGCGCCTCCGCCGAGTCGAGCGCCCCGCGCCGGGCGAGCGACGCGCCCAGGTAGCCGAGCGCGGAGGCGTACGTCGAGTGCCGCGTGCCGTACGCCGCCTCGTAGATCGGGAGCGCGTCGCGGATCAGCCGCTCCCCCTCGAGCGAGTGCGCGTCGCGGCCGAGCATCCGCCCGAGCGCGATCATCGTGTGCGCGACCTCGGGGTGCGTCGGGCCGAGCGAGCGCCGCTCGAGCGCCAGCGCGTCGCGCACGATCGGCTCCCCCTCGGCGCGGCGGCCGAACGCGGCGAGCCGGAGCCCGAGCTGCTTCGACACCTGCGCGGTCGTCATGTGCGCGTCGCCGAGCGCGGCGCGCGTCTCGGCGAGCGCGGCGCGGGTCAGCGCCTCCGCCTCGGCGTGCGCGGCCACCCGCTCGTCGAGCAGGTCGGCGAGCCGCTGCATGGCGAAGGCGCGCATCTGGTGCGGGCCCGGGTGCACGCGGCGCGCGACGGCGAGCGCCTCGCGCCGCACCCGCTCGGCGCGCGCGTGGTCGCCGCGCCGCCACAGGATCGTCCCCAGCCGCGTCAGCTCGTCGATCATGGCGGGGTGCTCCCCGCCGCCGCGCCGGCGCACCGCGATCGCCTCGCGCGCGAACGCCTCCGCCGCCGCGAAGTCGCCGCGGTACACGGCGATGCTGTACAGCTGGCCGAGGCTCGCCGCGACGTCGGGGTGCGCGTCGCCGAGCGCGAGGCGGCGCACGCGCAGCGCCTCGCGGGCCAGCGTGTCGGCCGAGGCGTGCCGCTCCTGCCGCCGCAGCACGTCGGCCAGCGCCGCCGCCGCGGTGGCGGTGGACGGGTGGTCGGCGCCGGCGTGCGTGCGCCGCAGCGCCAGCCCGCGGCCGAGCAGGTCGGCGCCGAGGACGACCTCGCCGCGGCTGGCGTGCACGCGCCCCAGCGCCTCGAACAGCCGCGCCTGGGCGAGCGGCGCGCCGACCAGCCGCTCGACGCGCGCGATGCCGCGCCGCAGCAGGTCGGCGGCGGTGAGCGTGTCGGCGCGCCCCTCGGTCGGGTCGCTGGCCTCGAACAGCTGCACCAGGAAGCGCGTCACCTCCTCGGACTCGCCGAGCGCCTGGCGCGTCCCCGCGAGCGCCGACGCCGCGCGGTCGCGCTCGCGCGCGGCGACGGCGGCCAGGCGCAGCGCGACGCCCGCGCCGGCGACCAGCAGCAGCGCGGCGG
This sequence comes from Roseisolibacter sp. H3M3-2, assembly GCF_029211165.1. GTDB lineage: Bacteria > Gemmatimonadota > Gemmatimonadetes > Gemmatimonadales > Gemmatimonadaceae > Roseisolibacter. Next base: position 265 of record NZ_JARGEK010000093.1, on the reverse strand, counting down.
CGGCGGCGGCGGCCGCCGCCGCGCGGTGGCGGCGGAGCAGCTTCTCGGCGCGGTACCAGGTGCTGCCGCGCCGCGCGAGCACGGGGAGGCGGTCGAGGTAGCGCCCGACGTCGGCGGCGAGCAGCTCGGCGGAGCCGTAGCGGCGCCCCGGCTCCTTGCGCAGCGCCATGGCGACGATGGCGTCGAGGTCCCCGCGCAGCCGGCGCGCGAGGCGCTCGGGGGTCGCGTCGCGCGCGGCGGCGGCCGACGCGTCGCGGCGCGCGGC
>NZ_JARGEK010000092.1 GCF_029211165.1 Roseisolibacter sp. H3M3-2 | reverse complement strand
TGGCCCACAGAACGACATGGCTACGATCCGACTTCGTCGTCCGGCGCGTCGGCGGCCGCCGGCGGCGCGGGCGCCTGCCGGCGGAACGCGCGCCAGAGCACCGCGCCCCGCGCCGCCGTCCCCAGCGACGCGCGCTGCGAGATCGTGTCGTAGCCGATCCGCTCGATCGCGCCCAGGATGCCGGCGTAGCCGGTCGCGCAGGCGCTGGCGCAGCGCTGGGCGTCGAGGGCGAGCATCCCGATCCCGGGCGCCGCCGCCTCGTACAGCGACCGCGCGCGGCCGACCGCGAACGCCATGAACGGGCGCCACCGCTCGTCGTGGGCCAGCGCGTCGCCGCGCCGCAGCACGTCGTCGGCCGTGAGCCCGAAGGCGGCCAGGTCCTCCTCGGGGAGGTAGCAGCGCCCGCGGCGGGCGTCCTCGCCCACGTCGCGCAGGATGTTCGTCAGCTGCATCGCCACGCCGAGCGTGCGGGCGTAGCGCAGCGCGCGCCGCTCGGCGGCCGGCCCGCCCGGGACGCCGAACACGTAGGCGCACATCTCGCCGACCGTGCTGGCGACCCCCTCGCAGTAGACCACGAGCTCGCGCCACGTGTCGTAGCGCACCGGGTGCAGGTCGCGCGCGACCCCGGCCAGCAGCTCGTGCAGCACCCGCGGCGGGACGGCGTACGCCTCGAGCACGCGGTGCAGCTCGCGGAAGATCGGCCCGTCCGGGCGCCCGGCGATGGCGGCGTCGAGCGCGCGCTCGTAGTCGTCGAGGCGGCGCGCCACGGTCGCCGTCCCGGCGATCCCCGCCGCGTCGACCATGTCGTCGGCGACGCGGCAGAAGGCGTAGAGCGCGTTGGCGGCGCGGCGCTTGGCCGGCGGGAGCAGCCAGCTGGCGTAGTGGAAGGTGCGGGCGTGCTCGCGCACCAGTCGGGCGCACTCGCGCGCGTCGGCCGCCTCGGCGCCCCGCGCGGGGGCGGCCGCCGCGACGGAGGGGACCGCGGCCGCCGTCATCGACTCCGCCGCGCCGCGCGGGCGCGCGCCGGGGTCCTGCTCGCCACCGAGATGGAGTCCGACATCGCGTTGCGGGTGCGTGAGGACGCGCGGCGCACGGGCGCCGCGTGGCGCCCCCCACGGGGGAGGGGCGCCGCTCCGAACAAACGTGTGCCCTCAGCGCAGGTTCCCGGCCGCGGCGTCGGAGCGGCCGTGGGACCCGCCGTGATGCTCGGGGCGGGACTCGAACCCGCACGCCTTGCGGCACCGGATCCTAAGTCCGGCGCGTCTGCCATTTCGCCACCCGAGCGGTGCCCGGAACATACGACGCGGGCCCCGCCCTCCGCGAGGAGGGCGGGGCCCGGCGCCGGGGCGGGGAGGACCCTTACTCGCCGACCCGCACGTTCACCACGCGCACGCCGATCAGCGGCTCGGCCGTCCCGTAGATCCGCAGGCTTAGCACGTCGCCCGCCTTGAGCGTGGCCAGCACCGACTGCAGGTCGGCCGCCGTGCGCACCTTCTTCTTCACCGGGAACTGCACGTCGGTGATCACGTCGCTCCCCGGCGCCAGCAGGCGGAAGGCGGGGCCCGAGCGCGACACGTCGGTGATGCGCAGCCCGCGGTCGTCGGCGACCAGGTTGGCCTCGCGCGCGAACTCGGTGCTCACCGGCTCGACGCTGATCCCCAGCTTCTCGGCCGTCTCGCCCTTCGGCGCGGCCTCGGTGGGCGCGGCGCCGCCGGTGCGCGCGGCCACCGCCGGCGCCTCGCTGCGCTCCTGCAGGCGCACCTTGAACGCCTGCTTCTTCCCGTAGCGCATGACGTCCACGTTGACCGTGGCGCCCGGCTCGTTCATGCGCACGACGCGCTGCAGCGTGCTCACGCGGTCCACCGCGCGCCCCTCGATCGCCACGATCACGTCGCCCGGCTGCATCCCCGCGCGCTCGGCGGGGCTCCCCTCGGCGGGGTTGAAGCCGCGCACGATCACGCCGGCGATGCGGTCGAGCCCCGCCGCCTTCGCGTCCTCGGGCGACACCTCGTCGATCGAGATCCCGAGCACCGGCGCGCGCACGCGGCCGTGCTTGATCAAGTCCTCCATGACGCCGCGCGCCAGCGAGATCGGGATGGCGAAGCCGTATCCCGAGTAGAACCCGGTGCGGCTGGCGATCGCCGAGTTGATCCCGATCACCTCGCCGCGCGAGTTCATCAGCGGCCCGCCCGAGTTCCCCGGGTTGATCGCCGCGTCGGTCTGGATGAAGTCCGAGATCGAATAGTTGCCGCCCAGGAGCCCGGGGAGGTCGCGGTTGCTGCGCCCCTTCGCGCTGATGATCCCGGCCGTCACGGTGAAGTCGAGGCCGAGCGGGTTGCCGACCGCCACCACCCAGTCGCCGACCTTGGTCGTGGTGTCCTCGCCGAGGGTGAGCGCGGGGAGGTCGCTCCCCTCGATCTTGATCACCGCGACGTCGGTGGTCGGGTCGCCGCCGATCACCTTCGCGTTGAACTCGCGGTGGTCGGTGAGCGTGACCTTCACGCGGTCGGCGTCGCCGACGACGTGGTTGTTGGTGAGGATGTAGCCGTCCTTGGAGACGATGAAGCCGGAGCCGTCGGCCTGCACGGGCTCCTGCTGCTGCCGCTCCTCGAACTGGCGGAAGAACTCCTCGAAGCCGGGGGGGACGCGGCCGCGATTGTTGCGCTGCGCCTGCCGGCGCGGGTCGCGCTCGGTCTGGATGGACACCACCGCCGGCGTGACGCGCTCGGCGATGGCGGCGAAGCCGCCGCTGACGTCCACGGGGGCGCCGCGCGTCTCGGCCACGCGCACCCCGGCCTGGGCGCCGAGGTGGCGCGTCCAGTCGAAGGCGGTGGCGAACAGGACGCCGCAGGCGAAGGCGAACGCCACGGCCACGCCGAGGCGAACACGGGCGAGACGTGCCATACGGGCAACTCTGGGTTGGTGGTCCGCGGGCGTACCCGGCCCGCCGGCGCAAGTTTCCGGGCCGACGCCCGGGATGACAATATGACAACCGGGCGCCAGGGAAGGGTTCCCGGGCGCCCGGCCGTCACCCCGGCGGGGTCACTTCTTGTCGTCCACGATCTCGTAGTCGGCCTCGACGACCTCGTCGCCCCCGGGCGACGCCTGCTGCCCGGCGGGCTGCTCGGCCTGCCCCTCGGGCTGGCCGGCCTGGGCCCCCTGCTGCTGGTAGAAGGACTGCCCGGCCTCGCTGAACACGCGGGTCAGCTCCTCCTGCGCCGAGCGGATCTCCCCCATGTCGTCGCCGCGCAGCGCCTTGCGGGCCCGCTCGACGGCCGCGTCGATCTTGGACTTCGTCTCGGCGGGGACCTTGTCGCCCCACTCCTTGACGTTCTTCTCGACCTCGTAGGTCAGCGAGTCGAGCCGGTTGCGCGTGTCGATCTCCTCGCGCCGCGTCTTGTCCGCCTGCGCGTTGGACTCGGCGTCCTTCACCATGCGCGAGATCTCGGCGTCCGACAGCCCGCTCGACGCCTCGATGCGGATCTTCTGCTCCTTTCCCGTCGTCTTGTCGCGCGCCGTCACGTGCAGGATGCCGTTGGCGTCGATGTCGAAGGTGACCTCGACCTGCGGCATGCCGCGCGGGGCGGGCGGGATCCCGGTGAGCTGGAACTTGCCGATCGTCTTGTTGTAGACGGCCAGCTCGCGCTCCCCCTGCAGCACGTGGATCTCGACCGTCGTCTGGTTGTCGTCGGCGGTGGAGAACGTCTCCGACTTCTTGGTCGGGATGGTCGTGTTGCGCGGGATGAGCGACGTCATCACGCCGCCGAGCGTCTCGATGCCGAGCGACAGCGGGGTGACGTCGAGGAGCAGGATGTCCTTCTGCTCGCCCGTCAGCACGCCGCCCTGGATGGCGGCGCCGATGGCGACCACCTCGTCCGGGTTGACGCCGCGGTTCGGCTCCTTGCCGAAGAACTTCTTGACGGCCTCCTGGATCTTCGGGATGCGCGTCGAGCCGCCGACGAGGATCACCTCGTCGATCTTGTCGGTCGAGAGCCCCGCGTCCTTGAGCGCCATCTCCATGGGCGGGATGGTGCGCTGGATCAGGTCGTCCACCAGCTGCTCGAACTTGGCGCGCGAGAGCTGGACGTTGAGGTGCTTCGGCCCCGTCTGGTCGGCGGTGATGAAGGGGAGGTTGATGTCGGTCGACTGCGTCGACGACAGCTCCATCTTCGCCTTCTCGCCGGCCTCCTTCAGGCGCTGGAGCGCCATCGGGTCCTTGGACAGGTCGATCCCCTGCTCGCGCTTGAACTCCGCGACCAGCCAGTCGATGACGCGCTGGTCGAAGTCGTCGCCGCCGAGGTGGGTGTCGCCGTTGGTCGACTTCACCTCGAAGACGCCCTCGGACAGCTCGAGGATCGAGATGTCGTAGGTGCCGCCGCCGAGGTCGAAGACGGCGATCGTCTCGTCCTTCTTCTTGTCGAGGCCATACGCGAGCGCGGCCGCCGTGGGCTCGTTGACGATGCGGAGCACGTCGAGCCCCGCGATCTTGCCGGCGTCCTTGGTGGCCTGGCGCTGCGAGTCGTTGAAGTACGCCGGGACGGTCACCACGGCCTTGCTGACCGAGTGCCCGAGGTAGTCCTCGGCGGTCTGCTTCATCTTCTGCAGGATCATCGCCGAGATCTCGGGCGGGGTATACCGCTTGCCCTGGACCTCGACCGCCGCGAGGTCGTTCGACCCCGACTGGATCTTGTACGGGACCTTCCGCGACTCGTCCTGGATCTCCCCGACCTTGCGCCCCATGAAGCGCTTGATCGAGAAGACGGTGTTCTGCGGGTTGGTGACGGCCTGGCGCTTGGCGATCTGGCCGACCAGGCGCTCGCCGTCCTTGGTGAACGCGACGACGGAGGGGGTCGTGCGCCCCCCCTCGGCGTTGGGAATGACGACCGGATCGCCCCCCTCGAGCACCGCCACGACGGAGTTGGTGGTGCCGAGGTCGATGCCGATGACCTTGTCTGCCATGAGATCCTCAATGGGTGGTCGGCGCCGCCGGGTGCCGGGTCGGCGCCGGCGGCGTGCGATGCCCGGGAGAAGGGCAATCCCGGGGCCCGGTATCGCTGCCACGGTGGCAGGAAACGGGGGCATCGGCCGTGCTCGCCGTGACACGCCGGCACCCGGCGCGGCAGATCCGCACATCCGAGACCCGCGATGATCCCGATCAGCGACGAGAATCCGACCCTTCGCACCCCGGTCGTCACCTACGCCCTGCTGGCGGCGCTGGTGGCGGTCTGGGTGCTCGCCCAGGGGGCCGGGGCGACCCCCGTCGCCCTCATCGCGTCGGTCTGCAACTGGGGGATGGTCCCCGGCGAGCTGACCGGCGGCGCCCCGCTCGGCCTCGGGATCCCGATGGGGGAGGGGCTGGCCTGCGTGATCGACGCCGAGCGGAAGAACGTGCTGACGCCGCTGACGTCGATGTTCCTGCACGGCGGGTGGGCGCACCTGCTCGGGAACTGCCTCTACCTCTGGGTCTTCGGCAACAACGTCGAGGACTCGATGGGGCGGGGGCGGTTCCTGGTGTTCTACCTGGCCTGCGGGCTGGCGGCGGCCGCGACCCACGTCCTGCTCGAGCCGACCTCGCCGATCCCGACCGTCGGGGCGTCGGGGGCGATCTCGGGGGTGCTGGGCGGCTACCTGCTCCTCTACCCGCGGGTGCGGGTGCGCACCTACTTCCCCCCGATCTTCCTCTTCCACGTCCCGGCGTGGCTGATGCTGATCCTCTGGTTCGGGCAGCAGGTGCTGTCGGGGCTCCCGCAGCTGCTCATGGTGCGCCCCGAGGCGTCGGGGGGCGTGGCCGTGTGGGCCCACGTCGGGGGCTTCGTGGCGGGTGTGGCGCTCGTGAAGCTGTTCGAGGACCGGTCGCTGGTGCGCCGCCGAGTGGTGGCGGGCGACGCCCGGGTGGCGTTCGATCCGCAGGCATGACTCGGTGCATGACGATTCCGGCAGAGTGCGGCGACCGGGAGCGGTTAGCTTTGGAGCCGTCCCGCCCCGCGAGGGCGCCGGGACGCTCCACCCTGCCTTGACGCAATCGTTACGCGACCGGCCGTGGCCGCCTGATCCCCGTCCGCGCTGCTTTCAGGCGCCGCAACCGGCCCACGCCGGCCCCCTTCCCGAGTCCACCCCCTCGTGCGTCTCATCCCCCGCGACGAGCAGTTCTTCGAGATGTTCGCGCAGATCGCGCAGCGCATCACCACCAGCGTGACGCTGCTGCACGAGATGTTCGGCGCCCCCGAGCGGCTTCACGAGTTCGAGTCCCGCATCAAGGACGTCGAGCACGAGGCCGACCAGCTCGTCCAGCAGGTCAACACCAAGATCGACACGAGCTTCGTCACCCCGCTCGACCGCGAGGACATCCACCTCCTCGCCACCCGGCTCGACAACGTCGTCGACCTGATCGACGGGACGGCCCGCCGGGCCGTGATGTTCCGCATCACCGAGACCCGCCCCGCCGCCCTCAAGCTCACCGAGGTGCTGGTGCGCGCCGGGCGCACCATCGAGGAGCAGGTCCGCGACATCAAGAAGCCCAAGGCGGTCGTCGAGTGCGGGCGCCGCATCAAGCAGCTGGAGGAGGAGGGCGACGCCCTCTACCACGCGGCCGTGGGGGAGCTGTTCGACGGCACCCCGGACGCGCTGACGGTGATCAAGTGGAAGGAGCTGTTCGACAAGCTCGAGGAAGCGCTCGACGAGTGCGAGGACGTCTCGAACGTCCTCGAGAGCATCGCGCTGAAGAACTCCTGAGCGACGCGCCTCCGACGCCCACCGCGCCGTGGTCACCTACATCCTGGCGATCGTCCTGGTCGCCTTCGTGTTCGACTTCATCAACGGGTTCCACGACTCGGCGAACTCCATCGCCACGATCGTGGGCACCCGCGTCCTCAGCCCCTTCGCCGCCGTCGTCTGGGCGGCCGTCTTCAACTTCGCCGCGCTGTTCGTCAGCGAGGCGGCCGTCGCCAAGGCGGTGGCCTCGGGCTTCGTCGACACCTCGATCGTCGACCCGAACCTGATGTTCGGCGCCCTCCTGGGCGCCATCGTCTGGAACCTGATCACCTGGTACTACGGGATCCCCTCCAGCTCCTCGCACGCCCTCATCGGCGGGCTGGCCGGCGCCGCGCTGGCCAAGGCCGGGCTCACGGGGATCACCTTCGGCCAGAAGTGGATCCAGACGCTGTCGGCCATCGCGCTCTCGCCGATGCTCGGCGCGATCATGGGCTTCACGCTCATGGTGCTGGTCTACAACGTGTTCCGCCGCGCCACGCCGCACCGCGTGGACCGCGTCTTCCGCCCGGGGCAGCTCCTGTCGTCGGCGCTGCTCTCGCTCGCGCACGGGAGCAACGACGCGCAGAAGACGATGGGGATCATCGTCGGGCTGCTCGCCTCGTCGCAGGCGCAGGCGGTGTTCGCGGGGCAGGAGGGGTGGATGCGCTTCTTCTACGTCCCCGACGCGAAGGTCGTCCCCCCGCTCTGGGTCGAGGTGATGGCGTACCTCGCCATCTCGCTCGGCACCCTGTTCGGCGGCTGGCGCATCGTGCACACGATGGGGTCGCGCATCACGCGGCTCCGCCCGGTCGGCGGGTTCGCCGCCGAGACGGGGGGCGGGATCATCATCCTGCTGGCGTCGCAGTTCGGGATCCCGGTCAGCACGACGCACACGATCACCGGCTCGATCGTCGGCGTCGGCGCCACCAACCGCCTGTCGGCGGTGCGGTGGGGGCTCGCCGGGCGGATCGTCTGGGCGTGGGTGCTCACGATCCCCGCGTCGGCGATCATGGCGGCGCTGTCGTTCTGGCTGCTGAACACGCTCTACCCGCTCTGAGCCGCCCCCCGTCGTGACGTCGGTCCGCCTGCCACCGCCCGCGCTGTTCATCAACCGCGAGCTGTCGTGGCTCGAGTTCAACGCGCGGGTGCTGCACGAGGCGCTCGACCCGCGCGTCCCGCTGCTGGAGCGGCTGAAGTTCCTGTCGATCTTCAGCACGAACCTGGACGAATTCTACATGGTCCGGGTGGCGGGATTGCGGCGGAAGGCGCGGCAGGGGGCGGCGCAGTACCCGCCCGACGGCCTCACCCCCGCCGAGCAGCTGACGTCGATCCAGAATCGGGTGCGCGAGCTGCTGGCGCTGCGCGACCGGTGCCTCCACGAGCAGCTGCTCCCCGCGCTCGCCGGCCACGGCGTGCGGCTCGTGCGCATGTCGGAGCTCGCCCCCGCGGAGTGGATGCGGGTGGACGAGTTCTTCGAGTCGCAGGTGTTCCCGATCCTGACGCCGCTGGCCGTCGACCCGGGGCACCCGTTCCCGTACATCTCCAACCTGTCGCTGTCGCTGGCCGTCGAGCTGCGCGACCCCGCCGGGGGGGAGGAGCACTTCGCGCGGGTGAAGGTGCCGCGCCTGCTCTCGCGCTGGGTGCCGACCGGGACGCCCAACCAGTTCGTCCCGCTGGAGGAGGTCATCGGCGCGAACCTCGCCGCCCTGTTCCCGGGGATGGAGGTGCTGCGCTGGTTCGCGTTCCGCATCTCGCGCTACAGCGACCTCGACCTCGGGCAGATCGACCAGGTCGAGGACCTGCTCGACACGGTCGAGCAGCAGGTGTTCCGCCGGCGCTTCGGCGAGGTGGTGCGCCTCGAGGTGCAGGAGGGGATGCCGCCGGCGCTGCGCACGCTGCTGCTGGAGGAGCTGAACGACGCCGAGACGCAGAGCGTCAGCGCGCTCACCGAGGACGAGGTCCACGAGAGCGGGCGCCTGCTGGAGCTGGGCGACCTGATGGCGCTGACGTCGCTCGACTTCCCGCAGCTCAAGGACCCGCCGCACGTCCCGATCCTCCCGTCGGCGCTGCGCGACGGGGCGGGGAGCCCGCCGCGGTCGATCTTCGACGTGATCCGCGAGCGCGACGTGCTGGTGCACCACCCCTTCCACTCGTTCGACGCCTCGGTCGAGCGCTTCGTGGAGGAGGCGGCGGCCGACCCGAACGTGCTGGCGATCAAGCTGACGCTCTACCGGACCTCGGGCGACACCGAGATCGTGAGCGCGCTGGCCGACGCGGCGCAGGCGGGGAAGCAGGTCGCGGTGCTGGTCGAGCTGCAGGCGCGGTTCGACGAGGTGAACAACATCCAGTGGGCGCGCACGCTGGAGCGCTACGGGATCCACGTGGCGTACGGGCTCCCGGGGCTCAAGACGCACTGCAAGACCGCGCTGGTCGTGCGGCGCGACGCCGACGGGTCGATCCGGCGCTACTGCCACCTCGGGAGCGGCAACTACAACTCGAAGACGGCGCGGCTCTACACCGACATCGGGCTGTTCACCGCCAGCCCGTCGATCGGCGCCGACCTCTCGGACCTGTTCAACACGCTCACCGGGTTCTCGCGGCAGCGGCTGTACCGCAAGCTGCTGGTGGCGCCGGCCAACCTGCGCGAGCGGATCCTGACGCTGATCGAGCGCGAGACGGCGCACGCCCGCGCGGGGCGCCCGGCGCGCATCGTCGCCAAGATGAACGCGCTCGTCGACCCCGAGACGATCGCGGCGCTGTACCAGGCGTCGCAGGCGGGCGTCGAGATCGACCTGATCGTGCGCGGGATCTGCTGCCTGCGCCCGGGGATCGAGGGCGTCAGCGACCGGATCCGCGTCCTGTCGATCGTCGGCCGGTTCCTCGAGCACTCGCGCGTCTTCCGCTTCGACAACGACGGCGCGCCCGAGTACTACATCGGCTCCGCCGACTGGATGCCGCGCAACTTCGACCGCCGCGTCGAGGCGCTGGTGCCGGTCGAGGACCCGGCGCTGCACGCGCTGCTCGGCACGCTGCTCGAGACCTGCCTGCAGGACAACCGGCAGGCGTGGGAGCTGCACGCCGACGGCACGTACCGGCAGCGGCACCCGGCCGCCGAGGAGGGGGAGCGGGCGACGCACCTCATCCTGCAGCGCGACCCGTGGGGGCGCGCGCTCCCGTCGCCCGTGACCGGCGAGATGCCGGCCGTGCTCACCGGCGACTAGCGGGCGGCCGCGGGGCGCCGCTACTCGCCGGTCACCTCGCCGGCGTGCACCGTCGCCCCGTCGGGGGCCACCAGCTCGACGTCGGCGTCGAGCACCTCGCACAGCAACTCCGACTTGCGGTCGGCGCCCCACAGCTCGAGCCGCAGCGAGCCGGCGCCCGCCACGGGGACGGGGGAGAGGACGCACCGCCCCTTGGCCCACCGCACGCCGACGTGGTCCACGGCGCCCGCGTGCCCGCGATCGAGCCCGTCGGCCACGCGAAGCAGCGCGGCGAGGCGCACGACGCGGCGGCGCAGCTCGCGGTCGAGGCGCGCGAACTCGTCGTGCTTCTTGCGCGGCGTCGGACCGCGGTGGTACCGCGCGACGTTCGCCACCGCCACCTGCTCGGCCGGCGTCATCCCCAGCAGGTCGGCGTGCAGGATCAGGTGGTACGAGTGCTTGTGGTGCTTCTCGTGGCTGATGTGGTAGCCGACGTCGTGCAGCAGCGCCGCGTCGGCCAGCACCTCGCGGTCCCCGGGCTGCGCGCCGAGCTTCGGCCCGAGCTGGTCGAACAGCTGCAGCGCGAGCTTGCGCACCTGCTCGGCGTGCGGCTCCTCGTAGTGGCACCGCTCCGCGAACGCGCGCACCGAGCGCTCGCGCGCCTCGCCCGGGTCGGCGATGGTGGGCGTCACGGCCGCCGCCTCCAGCAGCAGCCCCTCGCGGATGCCGTAGCCCGAGACCTGGAGCTCGCGCGCCTCGAACACCGACATCACCTCGGCGGCGACCGCGAAGCCGGCGACGATGATGTCGGCGCGCGCCGGGTTGAGCCCCGGCACGGCGGCCCGCTCCTCGGGCGTCAGCGTCGCGAGGTGGTCGAGGGCGCGCGTCAGCTCCGGGCGCGTGACCACCGTGCCGTGGCGCGTGCGCGCCGCCTGCAGCCCGGCGCGCGCGTGCACCAGCCCCGCGAGGTTGGTGAAGGTGCCCCCCGACCCGATCACGCGGGCGCCGCGCCACTCCTTGGTCGGCAGCCGGTCGCGCACCGCCCACCGCACCGCGCGGCGCAGCTGGCGCAGCGCGTCCTCGACCTTCGCGCCGCCGCGCGGCAGCTCGGCGAGGAACTGCTCGGTCGCGCGGATGGCGCCGAACGGGAACGACTCCAGCCGGTCGAGCAGCCCGTCGGCGGCCAGCGCCAGCTCGAGCGAGCCGCCGCCGATGTCCATGACGACCGTGCGCCCGGCCCCCAGCTCGAAGTGGGCGAGCGCGCTGCGGAACGACAGCCGCGCCTCCTCCTCGCCGGTCAGCAGCCGCACGCGCAGCCCCGTCTCCTCGCGCACGCGGTCGAGGAAGGCGCCCCCGTTGGCGGCGTCGCGCACCGCGCTCGTGGCCACCGCCTCGATCCGGTCGGCGCCCATCTGCCGCGCCAGCGTCGCCATGCGCGCCAGCGCCGACAGCGCGTCGGCCATCGAGTCGACGGCAAGCGCGCCGCTGCGGTCCACGCCCTTCCCGAGGCGCGGCATCGCCTTCATCTCGTCGACGACCTGGATCGTGCCGTCGGGGGAGACGTCGGCCAGGATCTGGCGGATCGAGTTGGAGCCGATGTCGATCGCGGCGATGCGCAGCGCGTCGTCGGGGACCGGGCGGCCGCCGGCGGTGCGGCGCGGGCGCGCGATGCGCGGCTGCACGGCCGGGAGCCCGTCGCCGGCGGGGGTGTCGCGGTCGTCGATCACCGGGCCCCCGGGCGGCCGTCGTCGGCGGCGTCGAGCTCCGTGCGGTGCCGGATCTGCACCGCCTCGGCGACGTACACCGCGTCCTCCGCGATGTTGGTCGCCAGGTCGGCCACGCGCTCCAGGTTGCGGCTCACGAGCAGCAGCTCCAGCGACGGGGGGATCGAGCGGGGGTCGGCGGTCATGTGCGCGGTCAGGGTGCGGAACACGGCGTCGTAGAGCGCGTCCACCGCGTCGTCGGCGCGGCACACCGCCCGCCCGAGCGCGCCGTCGCCGCGGGTGAAGGCGTCGAGCGCGTCGGCGAGCATCCGGCGCGCGCGGCGGGCCATCTCCTCCAGCTCGGGGCCCGGCGCCGGGCGCGCGCCGGCGGCGACGAGGCGGCGCGTCCCCTGCGCGATGTTCACGGCGTGGTCGCCCACGCGCTCCAGGTCGCTCGAGACCTTGATGGCGCCCACCAGGAGGCGCAGGTCCCGCGCCATCGGCTGCTGCAGCGCGAGCAGCTGGATCGCCATTCCCTCGACCTCCAGCTCCGCCCGGTCGAGCGCGCGGTCCCCGTCGATGACCAGCGCCGCCTTCTCGGCGTCGCGCTCCAGCAGCGCCTCCACCGCCAGCGCCACCAGCGCCTCCGCCTGCTCCGACATCGCCAGGAGCCGCTGGCGGAGCTCGGCCAGCTGCTCGTGGAAGTGGCGGAACCCGCCACGCGCGGGCGCGCGCTCGGGTGCGGTCATCCGAACCTCCCGGTGACGTACGCCTCGGTCCGCGGGTCGCGCGGCGAGGTGAAGAGCCGGTCGGTCGCGTCCAGCTCCACCAGCCGGCCGGCGTCCAGGAACGCCGTATAGTCGCTCGTCCGCGCGGCCTGCTGCAAGTTGTGCGTGACCAGCAGGACGGTCACCTCGGGGCGCAGCTCGTACAGCAGCTCCTCGATGCGGTGCGTGGCCGCCGGGTCGAGGGCGCTCGTCGGCTCGTCGAGCAGCAGCACCTCGGGCTGCGGCGCCAGCGCGCGCGCGATGCACAGCCGCTGCCGCTGCCCCTCCGACAGCGCGCGCGCGTCGCCGCGCAGCCGGTCGCGCACCTCGTCCCACAGCGCGGCGCGCCGCAGCGCCCCCTCGACCACCGCGTCCAGCTCCGCGCGCGCCGCCACCCCCGCGAGCCGCGCGCCGTAGGCGACGTTCTCGTACACGCTCGTGCGGAAGGCGGTCGGCCGCTGGAACACCATCCCCACCCGCTGCCGCAGCGCCGCCGCGTCGACGGACGGCGCGCGCACGTCCTCGCCGTCCAGCTCCACCCGCCCGTCCACGCGCGCGCCGTCGGTCAGGTCCACCAGCCGGTTCACGGCGCGCAGCAGCGTGCTCTTGCCGCTCCCCGAGGGGCCGACGAGCGCCGTCACGCGCCGCGGCGGCACGTCGAGGTGCACGTCGTCGAGCGCCGTCCGCCCGCCGTAGCGCACCGTCAGCGCGTGCAGCCGCAGACGCCCCGTCTCCGACGGGTCGGCCGCGCTCACCCGAACCGCCCGGTCACGAACGCCTCGGTGCGCGGGTCGCGCGGGGCGGTGAACACCCGCTCGGTGTCGTCCACCTCCACCAGCGCGCCGCCGAGCAGGAAGGCGGTGCGGTCGGAGACGCGCGCCGCCTGCTGCAGGTTGTGCGTCACCACCACCACCGTCAGCTCGGCGCGCAGCGCGTACAGCAGCTCCTCGATCCGCTGCGTCGCCTGCGGGTCGAGCGCGGCGGTCGGCTCGTCGAGCAGGAGGATCTCGGGGGCGTGCATCAGCGCGCGCGCGACGCACAGGCGCTGCTGCTGCCCGCCGGAGAGGCGGCCGGCGTCGTCGTGCAGGCGGTCGCGCAGCTCGCCCCACAGCCCCACGCGGCGGAGCTCCGTCTCGATGCGCGCGTCGAGCGCCGCGCCGCGGGGCGCGCGGGCGCCGAGCGCCGCCACGCCGGCGGCGACGTTGTCGCGCACCCAGCGGCCGGGGAAGGGCGTCGGGCGCTGGAACACCATCCCGACCCGGCGGCGCAGCGCCGCGGCGTCGACGCCCGCCCCCAGCGCGTCGGCGCCGTCGAGCAGGACGCGGCCGCGCAGGTGCGCGCCGGGCACCGTCTCGTGCAGCCGGTTGAGGCAGCGCAGCAGCGTCGACTTCCCGCACCCCGACGGCCCGACGAGGGCGGTGACCTGCCGGTCGGGGAAGGCCAGCGTGACGTCGCGGATGATCGTGCGCGCGCCCACCCCCGCCGTCAGCCCCTCGGCGGCCAGCCGCGCGCTCACCGCCCGCCCCGCGCCACGCGCGCGGCCGCGCGGCGCGCTGAGACCCCGAACAGCGCCACGCCGGCGATCAGCACCAGCGCCGACACGTACGCCTGGCGCCGGCCCACCGCCGACGCGCCGAGCGCGCCCGTGTAGATCTGGAGCGGCAGCGCCGCCACCGGCCCGTCGGGGTCGAGACTCCAGAACTGGTTGCCGAACGCGGTGAAGAGGAGGGGCGCCGCCTCGCCGGCCACGCGCGCCACGGCCACCAGCACGCCCGTGACGACGCCCGGGACCGACGCCCGCAGCACCACGGCGAGCTGCGTGCGCCACCGCGGGTAGCCGAGCGCCAGCGCCGACTCGGCGAGCGCGGGGGGCACCAGCGCGAGCACGTCGTCGGTGGTGCGCGCCACCAGCGGCACGACCAGCGCCGCCAGCGCCGCGCTCCCCGCCCACGCGCTGAAGTGGCCGACCGGCCGCACGAGCTGCTCCCACGCCACGATCCCGAGCACGACGGCCGGCACGCCGAGCAGCACGTCGGCGAGGTAGCGCAGCGCGGCGGCGCGCCGGGTGCCGCGGCGGTCGTGCAGGTAGAGCCCCGCCCCGAGGCCGATCGGGATTCCCACCGCGCCGGCGATCCCGGCCAGCAGCAGCGCGCCGGCGAGCGCGCTCGCGAACGGCCCGCGCCCCGCGGCCGGCGAGAGCGCCCCGGCGC
>NZ_JARGEK010000091.1 GCF_029211165.1 Roseisolibacter sp. H3M3-2 | reverse complement strand
ACTTCGGCGCGAGCGGCGGGCGGTCGAGCGGCGTGCGCGCGAGCCAGATCGCGGCGAGGTACGCGACGGCGGCGCCGGCGGCGATCCCCGCGCCGAGCGCGGCGCCGAGGATCGGGCCGTCGACGCGGCGGCGCAGCACGAACGCCCCCGTGGACCGGGCCATCGCGGTCTCGGCGGCGAGCTCGCGCTGCTTCTTGTTCGGCGGCTTGATGTCCGTCACAGGCGCTCCACGAGGATGCTGCCGGCGCCGGTGGCCTTGGCGCGGCGCTTGGCGTCGGCGGCGCGCACGCCCAGGTCGACGCTCGAGCGCCAGCGCGCCGGGTCCACCTGCAGCACGACCGCGGTGAGCGTGGCGAGCGGGAACTCGCGCAGCGTCCCCTGCCGGTCGAGCCCCGTGAAGCGGCCGCGCGCGGCGACCTCGGGGCCCACGCTGCGCTCGACCAGCCGGCGGAACGCGCGCTGCGCCTCGAGCACCAGGCGCTCGGCGCGCGGCGGCGCGGTGACCAGCAGGAAGTCGTCGCCGCCGATGTGCCCCGCGAAGTCGCCCTCGGTGCCGAGCGTGCCGCCGGCGGTCGCGACCGCCTCCTGCAGCGCGACGCCGGCGTCGCGGATCACCGAGTCGGCGACCGCGAAGCCGAACACGTCGTTGAACGGCTTGAAGTGGTCGACGTCGAGGTAGCACACCGCGAACGGCTGCCCGCGCGCGGCGCGGCGCGCCAGCTCGTCGTCGATCGCGCGGCTGCCGGGGAGGCCGCTGGTCGGGTTGCGGTCCCCCTCGCGGCGCACGAGCCGCACGAGGGCGCCGACGCGCGCGCGCAGCTCGCGCGGGTCGAACGGCTTGGCGAGGTAGTCGTCGGCGCCCGACTCGAACCCCTCGACCTTGGCGTCGATGTCCGCCTCCGCGGTGAGCATCAGCACC
The DNA here is from genome assembly GCF_029211165.1 of Roseisolibacter sp. H3M3-2. Classification (GTDB taxonomy): domain Bacteria; phylum Gemmatimonadota; class Gemmatimonadetes; order Gemmatimonadales; family Gemmatimonadaceae; genus Roseisolibacter. The sequence goes on along the minus strand of NZ_JARGEK010000091.1, from coordinate 13,788 downwards.
GGGATGCGCGCGGTCATCGGGTTCGCCTTCACGGCGCGGCAGACCTCGAACCCCGTCATCCCCGGCATCGACACGTCGAGGATCAGGAGGTCGGGCTCGCGCTCCCGGAGCAGGGCGAGCGCCGCCGGCCCGTCCGGCGCGAGCGCCACCTCGTGCCCCGACGCCTCCAGCAGGTCGCGCACCATCAGGCGCATCTGCTCGTGGTCGTCGGCGTAGAGGAGGTAGCTCACGGGGCGTGTGGCGGGCTTCGGGACGGCCCGGTAACTTCACGCGCTGGAATCGCTTGTGTCAACCGCGTCACCCTTCTCCGCCCGCCCCGCGATGCGCCCATCGGCGACCCGTCCGTTCGCTCCCCTCGCCGGCCGCCTCCCGGCGCTGGTCCTCCTCGCGGGCCTCGCGGGTCTCGCGGGCTGCCGGGGGAGCGGCGACGGCGCCGGCGACCGCCGCACCTTCCGCGACTCGCGCGACACGTACGACCCGCGCTCGCTCGACCCGGCGCTCTCCACCGACGTCCCCACCGGGCGCGCCGTGAGCTACCTGTTCGACGGGCTGGTGCGCTTCACCCCCGACGCGCGCGTCGAGCCGGCGCTGGCGACGCGGTGGGAGGTCTCCCCCGACGGGCTGACCTACACCTTCCACCTGCGCCCGGGCGTCACCTTCCACGACGGCACGCCGCTGCGCGCGCGGCAGGTGGCGCGCAGCTTCCAGCGCGCGCTCGACCCGACGGTGCGCGGCGGGCGCGGGTGGCCGCTGTACCCGATCCGCGGCGCGCGCGAGTTCGCCGACGGCAAGGCGACGTCGCTGGCCGGCGTGCGCACCCCCGACGACAGCACGGTGGTGGTCACGCTCACCGAGCCGCTCGCCATCTTCCCGAAGCTGCTCGCGATGCCGGTGGCGGCGATCGTCCCCGACTCGGTGGGCCCCGACTTCGGGCAGCGCCCCGTCGGCGCCGGGCCGTGGAAGTTCGTCGAGTGGCGCCACGACGACTACCTCAAGTTCGCCCGCTTCGACAAGTACTGGGGGCGGCAGCCGGGCGCCGACACGCTGATCGCGCGCATCATCCCGGAGCCGAGCACCGCGGTGGCCGAGTTCGAGAGCGGCACCGTCGACGTGCTCACCGTCCCCGAGGGGGAGACGCGCAGCTGGGAGCAGACGGACGAGAAGAGCGCCCGCCTGCAGAGCGCGCCCGCGCTCATCCTCTACCACGTCGCGATCAACACGACCAAGGGCCCGCTCGCCGACGCGCGCGTGCGCCAGGCGCTCAACCACGCGGTCGACACGCGCGCGATCCTCGAGCAGCTGCTCGCCGGGCGCGGCCGCCTCGCCGCCAGCGTCATCGCCCCCTCGCTCGACGGCGCCGACACCACGCGCCAGCGCTACGCCTACGACGTCAACCGCGCGAAGCAGCTCCTCGCCGAGGCCGGCCACGCCAACGGGATCGACGTCGAGCTGTGGTCGTCGCAGGACGCCACCCTCGCCCGCCTCGCGCAGAGCATCCAGGGATACCTGAACGCCGCCGGGATCCGCACGAAGCTGGTGCAGCGCGACGCCTCCGCCGTGCGCGAGGCCGCGCGCAACGGGCAGGCGCAGCTCTACGTGAAGACGTGGTACGCCGACTACCCCGACGCCGACGCGTTCCTGTACCCGCTCCTGCACAGCCAGAGTAAGGGCGTGGGCGGCAACTACTCGTTCTACGAGAACCGGGGCGTCGACAGCCTGATCGTGCAGGCCCGCCGCACACAGGACGACGCCCAGCGCGCCGCCCTGTCGCGCCAGGCCGACGCGCTGGCCCACGCCGACGCGCCGATGATCTACCTGTTCCACTACAACGAGCTGTACGCCGTGCAGCCGTGGATCCGCGGCTTCCAGGTCCCGACGATCTTCAACGGGCAGCGCTGGCAGGACGTGCGGATCGACGCGACGGGGACGCGATGACCGCAGTCGCGACCCCTCGGCGCTCGACGCTCGACGCTCCGGCCGCGCGCGCGACCGCGGCAGCGTCGAGCGTCGAGCGTCGAGCGTCGAGGGACTGAGGGGGCTCCATGCTGGCCTACGTCCTCCGCCGCCTCCTCCTCGCCGTCCCCACGCTGGCGGGCGTGCTCGTCGTCACCTTCCTGCTGCTCTTCGTCGCCCCCGGCGACCCGGTGCAGGAGATCGTCGGCGAGCGCGCCGACCCGGCGACGGTGCAGCGGCTGCGCGAGGAGCTGCGGCTCGACGACCCGCTCCCGACGCAGTTCGCGCACTACGCCGGCGGCGTGCTGCGCGGGGACCTCGGGCGCTCGTTCATCACCAACCGCCCGATCGCGCAGGACATCGCCGAGCGCTTCCCCAAGACGCTGCTGCTCGCGGGGACGGCCATGCTCTTCGCGTCCGTGCTCGGCATCGCCCTCGGCGTGCTGTCGGCGCGGAACCCCGGCGGCTGGATCGACCGGGTCGCGCTCGGCGGCGCCTACCTCGGGATCTCGTTCCCGGTCTACTGGGTCGGGCTGCTGCTGATCCTGCTGTTCGCCGTGCAGCTGCGCTGGCTGCCGGCCTCGGGGTACGGCGGGCTGCGCTACCTCGCGCTCCCGGCGCTCGCCCTCGGCATGCGCTCGATCGCGTTCCTGGCGCGCGTCACCCGCTCGGCGATGCTCGAGGTGCTCGGCGGCGACTTCGTGCGGACGGCGCGCGCCAAGGGGCTCGGCGAGCGCGCGGTGACGGTGCGCCACGCGCTGCGCAACGCGCTCATCCCGGTCGTCACGGTGCTCGGCCTCGACTTCGGGTACTACCTGACGGGGAGCATCCTCACCGAGACGATCTTCAGCTGGCCCGGGATCGGGCGCTACGTCGTGAACGCGATCGGCCGCCGCGACCTGCCGGCCATCCAGGGGGCGGTGCTCTTCCTCAGCGCGATCTTCGTGCTGGTGAACCTCCTCACCGACGTCGCGTACGCGAAGGCCGACCCGCGCGTGCGCTATGACTGAGGCGCGTGACTGAGCCGGCGGCACTCGCCGCGCTGCTCGCCGCGCAGCGGGCCGCGTTCGCCCGCGGCGCCCCGGACCACGACCGCCGCATCGCGGCGCTCGACGCGCTGCGCGACGGGGTCCGCGCGCACGAGGCGGAGCTGGTGGCCGCGGTCTCCGACGACTTCGGCGGCCGGGCCGAGGAGGAGACGCTGCTCCTCGAGCTCTTCCCCCTGCTCGACGAGATCAAGCACGCGCGCCGCCAGCTGAAGAAGTGGATGCGCCCGCGGTCGGTCCGGCCGCCGTGGTACCTGCTGCCGGCGCGCGCGCGCGTCCTCCACCAGCCGCTCGGCGTCGTCGGGGTGATCGGCGCCTGGAACTACCAGCTGCTGCTGTCGCTGTCGCCGCTCGTGGGGGCGATCGCCGCCGGCAACCACGTCATGGTCAAGCCGTCGGAGGTCACGCCGCGCACGGCCGACCTGGTGGCGCGCATCCTCGCCGAGCGCTTCCCGCGCGAGTACGTCGCCGGGGTGACCGGGGACGCCGACGTCGCGGCGGCGTTCTCCGCGCTCCCGTTCGACCACCTCTTCTTCACCGGCTCGACGCGCGTCGGGAAGCTGGTGATGAAGGCGGCCGCCGAGCACCTGACGCCCGTGACGCTGGAGCTGGGCGGGAAGTCGCCGGCCATCCTGCACCGCGACGCGCCGATCGAGCGCAGCGTCGGGCGGCTGGTGACGGGGAAGCTGTACAACGCGGGCCAGACCTGCGTCGCCCCCGACTACGCGCTGGTGCACCGCGACCGCGTGCCGGCGTTCGTGGAGGCGGTGCGCCGCACGGCGGCGGCGCTCTACCCGCGGCTGGTGGACACGCGCGACTACACCCGCATCGTGACGCGCGCGCACTGGGAGCGGCTGCGCGCGCTGGCCGACGGCGCGCGCGCGGCGGGCGCCGAGGTGCTGGAGGTGAACCCGGCCGCCGAGGCGTGCACCGCGGAGAACCGCGTCTTCCCGCCGACCGTGGTGGTGCGCGCGCCCGACGCGCTGGCGGTGATGCGGGAGGAGATCTTCGGGCCGATCCTCCCCGTCGTCGCGTACGACACGCTCGACGAGGCGATCGCCTACGTGAACGCGCGCCCGCGCCCGCTGGCGCTCTACTACTTCGACGACGACGCGCGGCGCGCCGACGAGGTGCTGGCCCGCACGACCTCGGGCGGCGCGGCGGTGAACGACGTGATCCTGCAGCTGGCCGTGGACGACCTGCCGTTCGGCGGCGTCGGGGCGAGCGGGATGGGGCACTACCACGGCTTCGACGGCTTCCAGACGTTCTCCAAGAAGAAGGGGGTCTTCGTGCAGAGCCGCCTGGCGTCGGGGGGGATGCTGCGGCCGCCGTACGGCGAGCGGTCGCGGAAGATCATCCGCGCGCTGCTGCGCGCGGTCGGGGGCTGACGTGGGCGCGGCCGCGGGGCAGGCGCCGGAAGTCCTGGTGGTCGGCGCCGGCGTGGTCGGCGCGAGCGTCGCCTGGCACCTCGCCGCGCGCGGCGCCGACGCGGTGGTGCTCGACGCCGGCGCCGGGCCCGGCGCCGGGAGCACGGCGCGCGCGACCGGCGGCTTCCGCCACCAGTTCGCGACCGCGCCCAACGTGCGGCTGTCGGTGCTGGCGCGCGAGCGGCTGCGCCGCTTCGCCGACGACACCGGAGGCGACGCGGGGTTCCGCGCGGTCGGCTACCTCTTCCTCGCGCACGACGCGGCGGCGCTGGCGGCGTTCCGCGCCGCGCGCGCGGTGCAGCACGCGTGCGGCGTCGCCGACGCGGCGGAGCTGACGCCCGAGGCGGCGGCGGCGCTCAACCCGCACGTCGATCTCGACGGCGCGGTGGGCGCGGCGTGGTGCCCGTCGGACGGCACCTTCCGGCCGATGCAGATCCTGCGCCGCTACCTCGACGACGCGGAGCGGCGCGGGGCGCGGGTGCGCTGGGAGGCGCGCGTCTCGCGCGTCGAGCGCGACGCCGGCGGACGCGTGACGCGCGTGCACGCGGGCGCGGAGTCGTGGGCGCCGCGCGTGGTGGTGAACGCGGCGGGGCCGTGGGCGGCCGGGGTCGCGGCGCTGTGCGGCGTCGACCTGCCGGTGCGCCCGGTGCGGCGGCAGATCGCGGTCACCGCGCCGGTGCCGGCGCCGCTCGACGACGGCTTCCCGATGACCATCTGGACGCGCGACGCCTTCCACCTGCGGGTGCGCGACGGGCGGGCGCTGCTCAACTGGCCGGTGGACACGCCGGGCGCCGGCGGCGACCCGTGGGACCTGACGCTGCACCGCCCGTGGCTCGACGCGGTGCGCGCCTTCGCCGACGCGCGCGTGCCGGCGCTGCGCGGCGTGCCGCTCGACGACGCGGCGCACTGGGTCGGGCTCTACGAGATGTCGCCCGACAAGACGCTGATCCTGGGCGTCGACCCGGCGTGCCCGAACCTCGTGCTGGCCAACGGGTCGTCGGGGCACGGGGTGATGCACGCGCCGGCGACGGGGCTGCTGGCGTCGGAGCTCGCGCTCGACGGGCGGGCGACGACGCTCGACGCGCGTCCGTTCCGCCCGACGCGCTTCGCCGAGGGGGAGGCGTTCCCCGTCAGCGACCTGCTGTAGCCAGCCCGTGCCCGCCGACCGGGGCGGTGACCGTCCCCGGCGCGAACGCCGCGATCAGCGGGCGCCCCTTGGCGATCGCCGCGCGCACCGACGGCATGGCCAGCGACGCCTGGTGGCTCGCCTGGTCGACCCACACCTCGGTGATCCAGATCGCGTCGGCGTCGGCGGGGTCGGTGGCGACGACGTAGCTCAGGCACCCCGGCATCCCGGACACGCCCTCGAGCAGGATCGCGATCAGCGCGTCCCGCTCGCCGGGCTTCGCGGTCATCTTGCCGATCAGTCCGTACATGCCCGCGGCGCTCCGGCGTGACGGGAGGGAGGAGGGGCCGGCGACGGCGAACGCCGCCGCGCCGGCGAGGAACTCGCGACGCCCGATGTGCATCACACGCGCGGTGCGGGTCAGTCGTCCTTCTGCCCGAAGATCTGCAGGTTCGAGCTGTGCCCCGGCGTCACCTTCTTCTCGGGGTAGATCCAGTGCACGGCCTGGTTCACCGCGATCGCGGCCTCCGAGAAGCCGGACGCGATCAGCTTGAGCTTCCCGGGATACGTGGTGATGTCGCCGGCGGCGTAGACGCCCGCGCGCCCGGTCTCCATCTGCGAGTTCACCACGATCTCGTCCTTGTCGAGCGTCAGCCCCCACTCGGCGAGCGTCCCGAGGTCGCTGACGAAGCCGAGCATCGGGAGGACGACGTCGGCCTGCACGTCGGTGACCTCCTTCGTCTTCACCTGGCGCAGCCCCACGTGCGTGAAGCGCTCGTCGCCCCCGTTCCGGCAGTGGATCTCGTGCAGCTCGTGGAACGTGTGCAGCGAGGCGCGGCCGGCGGCGACGTACTCCTGGAACTGCGTGACCGTCGCGCCGTGGGCGCGGAAGCGGTCGGTGCGGTGCGCGAGCGAGACGTGCGCCGCCTTGCCGACGAGCTGCGTCGCCCAGTCGAACGCCGAGTCGCCGCCGCCGATGATGAGGACGTGCTGGTCGCGGTAGGCGTCGGGGTCGGTCACGACGTCGAAGATCCCGCGCCCGTACCACGGCTCGGCGCACGCCTGCGGCAGCCGGCGCGGCGAGAAGGCGCCGATCCCCGCCGCGATCACGATCGCGCGCGTCGGGAAGCGGTCGGTGTCGGTGACCAGCACGAGGTGCTTCCCGTCCGCGTCCTCGACCTCCTCCAGCCCCACGACGCGCTGCTGCAGGTGCGACGGGAAGTTCCACCGCGCCGCCTGCTCGGCGAGCGACTTCACCAGGTCCTTGGCCAGGATCTGCGGGAAGCCGGCGACGTCGAAGATGTACTTCTCGGGGTAGAGCGCGGTGAGCTGCCCGCCCAGCTGCGCCAGGGCGTCCACGACCTGCGCCGTGGCGCCGCGCATGCCGGCGTAGAACGAGGCGAACAGGCCGGTCGGGCCGCCGCCGATGATCGTGATGTCGACGATGGGGTGGGTTGCCATGGCCCAAACCTAGTCGCCGGGGGCGGGGTCCCTGAAGGGCGGGAGTCGGGACTACGGGAGTCGACACGGCGGGAGTGGCGACCACGCCCTGCGCCGTCGCGACTCCCGTGGTGGCCACTCCCGCCGTGACGACTCCCGCCGTCGCCGTTAGGTTCTGGGCATGACCCTGAAGATCTACACCCGCACCGGCGACCAGGGCGGCACCGCCCTCTTCGGCGGCGGGCGCGTGCCCAAGGACGACCCGCGCGTCGAGGCCTACGGCGACGTGGACGAGCTGAACGCCTCGCTCGGGCTCGCGCGCTCCATCGAGCTGATGCCGCGCATCGACGAGGTGCTGGTCCCGGTGCAGCGCGACCTGTTCGCGATCGGCGCGCTGCTGGCCACGCCCGACCACGACAAGATGCGCGAGCAGCTGACCAAGGCGCGCATCGACGCCGAGCGGATCGCGGAGCTGGAGCACGCGATCGACGACTGCGACCGCGAGCTGGAGCCGCTGCGGAGCTTCATCATCCCCGGCGGCACGCCGAAGGCGGCGGCGCTGCACGTGGCGCGCACGGTCTGCCGCCGCGCCGAGCGGCGCGTGGTGTCGCTGGCGCACGACGTCGCACTCCCCGAGCTGGTGGTGCAGTACCTCAACCGGCTCTCCGACCTGCTGTTCATGCTCGCCCGCGTGGCCAACCGGCGCGCCGGCGCGGGCGAGGTCACCTGGTGAGCGCGTGGTGAGCGCGTGGTGAGTGCGCCCGGCGGCCTGCGCGACGCCGCCGAGGGACGACTCCCCTACCCCGTCCTGACCGGCGCCGGCGCGCTCGCGTCGCTCGGCGCCGTGGTGCGCGCGCACGCCCCGGCGCACCGCGTGGTGCTGGTGACCGACACGGCGGTGGCGGGCCACCACGGCGCGGCGGCCCGCGCGGCGCTGGGCGCGGCCGTCGGCGACCCGCTCGTGCTGACCATCCCGCCGGGCGAGGGGGAGAAGACGCGCGCGCGGTGGGCCGAGCTGACCGACGCCATGCTCGCCGCCGGCTGCGGGCGCGACACCACGGTGGTCGCGCTGGGCGGCGGGGTCGTGGGCGACCTGGCCGGGTTCGTGGCGGCGACCTACATGCGCGGCGTGCCGGTCGTGCAGGTGCCGACGACGCTGCTCGCGATGGTGGACGCCTCGGTCGGCGGGAAGACCGCGGTGGACACGCCGGCGGGGAAGAACCTGGTCGGCGCCTTCCACCCGCCGGCGGCCGTGCTCGTCGACCCGACCGTGCTGGCGACCCTTCCCGCCGCCGACCGGCTCGCCGGTGCCGCCGAGGCCGTCAAACATGGCGTGCTGGTGGACGGCGAGTACTTTCGGCGCGTCGCCGACCTCCTCCCCCTGCTCGGGTGTGCGCCGGATCACATCGGGCGTGACCCGGCGGGGTGGGCCGCGTCGGTGGAGGGGGTGGTCGCGCGCAGCGTGGCCATCAAGGCGTCGGTGGTCGCGCACGACGAGCGGGAGGGCGGCATGCGCAAGATCCTGAACTTCGGGCACACCCTCGGGCACGCGCTGGAGTCGGAGAGCGGCTTCGCGCTGCGCCACGGCGAGGCGGTGGCGGCCGGGATGGCGCTCGAGGCGCGCCTCGCCGAGCGGCTGGGGGTCGCCGAGCCGGGCACCGCCACCGCGGTGACGGCGGCGCTGACGCGCGGCGGGCTCCCCACGGGGCGGCCGGCGACGCTCGATCCCGAGGCGGTGCTGGCGGCGACGCGCGGCGACAAGAAGACACGGGCGGGGGTGGTCGAGTACGCCCTCCCCACCCGGATCGGCGCGATGGCCGAGTGCGGCGGACGGTGGGCGCTGCCGGTCCCCGACGCGCTCGTGCGCGAGGTGCTCGCCCCCGCGTGGGAGCCGACCGCGTGAGCGGCGCTCCGGTCGAGCGGCGACGGCCGCGCCGGCGCAAGGGCCCGACGCTGGCGACGCTCCTCGCCTGGGTCGTGGTGGCCGGGCTCGCGTCGCTGGCGCAGCTGGCACCGAAGGTCGAGCCCGAGCCGCCCGACGAAGAGGAGACGACGCCGGAAGGTGCCACGCGCCACGCGCCGGTCGCGGTCGTGGGCGACTGGCGGCACGCCCCGGTCGGCGTCGTGGCCGCTCGTCCCCCGGCGCCGCCCAAGCCGAAGGCCGAACCGAAGGAGCTGCCGCGCCCGTTCGCCGCGCTCCGGCTGGCCAGCAACCCGCTGCTGACGCCGCGCCTCGCCCTGCCGCGGGTGCTGCACCCCCGCTTCCCGGCGCTCAAGTCGCTGCTCACCCGCGCCCGACCCGGCCAGCCGGTCCAGGTCCGCCTCTCGGCGTACTGCCTCCAGGGGCGGACGCGGCGCGGGACGTACGTCCGCCCGGGGATCGTGGCCGCCGACCCGCGCGTCTTCCCGCTGGCGCGGCACGTCGAGCTGTACGCGGCCGGGCGCTACCTCGGGCGGTTCCGGGTCGAGGACACCGGGTCGGCCATCAAGGGGACGCGGATCGACATCTGGACGCCCGACTGCAAGGACGCGATCCGGTTCGGGATGCGGGACGGGGTGGCGCAGCTGGTGGCGGTCGGGGACTGACAACCCGGCTGCGCGTGGCAAGCCAATTGCCCTTGGTGTGGCCGCGGCCGCCTGCCGCCCGAGCCCCCTAGCCCTCCCGAGGAGCCCAGGCATGTCGTCCTTCGGCACCTACATGATCGGCTTCCTGCTGGTGATCGTCGGCCTCGCCGTCGGCGCCTACCTGCTGAACGTGCCCCCCACCTGGATCGCGGTCGGGGTCATCGTCATGATCGGCATCGGCGTCCTGACCGCGACCACCCGGACGCGACCCAAAGACCCGGTCTGAAACGACTTGGCCGCCGGTCCGCCGGCGGCCCGGCCCGTCACGCCCCCCCGTCCCGGCGCCACCGGCGGCGGTCGGGGCGTTTTTTTTCGTTGACGGGTCGCGAACCCGGCATTACCGTGGCGCCCCACACCCGCGAGGCCAGCGCGCGCGGGGGAAACCTCGCGCGCTTTTTCTACCTGTACCACGGTACACGGGGCGTCTATGCAGCGAGCGACCGAGGGCCGGACCAAGCCGTTCTTTCGTTCCTCCCCCTCCAGCGCGTTCGACCAGTACCTGCACGACATTCAGCGACTACCCCTCATCGAGGATCCGGCAGAGGAACGGCGGCTGGCCCGCCTGGCCCAGAAGGGCGACAGCGCCGCGGCGGAGCGGCTGGTGACGGCGAACCTCCGGTTCGTCATCTCCTACGTGAAGAAGTACCAGGGGCACGGCCTCGAGCTCAGCGAGCTCGTCGCCATCGGGAACGAGGGGCTGCTCAAGGCGGTCCGGAAGTTCGATCCCGACCAGGGGGTGAAGTTCATCTCCTACGCGGTGTGGTGGGTCCGGCAGGCGGTCCTCAAGGCGCTCGCCGAGCAGACGCGATCGGTGCGCATCCCCCTGAACCAGAACTCCGCGCTCATCCGGATGAGCCGCGCGGAGACGATCCTGGCGCAGGTCCTCCGCCGCGACCCGACGGACGAGGAGCTGGCCAAGCTGATCGAGGAGGAGCCCGAGGTCGTCCGCTCCGCCCGCCAGCTCTCGACCATCGAGGTCTCGCTCGACGCCCCGGTCGACCGCAGCGACCGCGACGCCAGCACCCTCGGGGAGCGCTTCGCCGACGAGAGCACCGAGGACATCGAGGACGCGACGCACCAGAAGCTGATGCGCGAGTCGCTCCACCACGCGCTCAAGCAGCACCTCACCCCGCGGGAGCGGAAGATCCTCGCGCTCTACTACGGACTCGAGGACGGGGCGGAGGAGATGACGCTGGAGCGGATCGGCGCCCTCATGGGGGTGACCCGCGAGCGCATCCGGCAGATCCGCGAGCGGGCGTTCGCCAAGCTCCGCGAGTCCGGCGACGGCGCCGCGCTCGCCGGGTTCTGGCACGCCGCCTGAGCCGCAGTTCCGAGCATCCTCGACGTTCGCGGGGGGCGCCCACCGATCGGGGGCGCCCCCCGCGCGCATCCGCCCCCTGCCGGCATCTTGGCCGGCCGGCCAGTCCGCATACATTGCGGAGCCTGACCGTCCAGCCAGGGGCGGCCCAGCCACACCGCCGCACCATGCAGCACGCCGCAGCGCCCTCCGTCCGCAGCATGTCCGCCCCCTACACCGCGCCCGCCGCCCCGCCGGCCGCCCCACGCGCCCTGCTGGTCGACGACGAGCCGGTCATCCGGCAGGCGCTGCGCCGCTTCTTCGTGCGGATGGGGTGGGAGGTCGACGAGGCCGAGGACGGGAACGAGGCGCTGCGGCTCCTGCTCGGGGAGCGCAGCGCGTGCTACGCCGTCATCATCTCGGACCTGCGCATGCCGGGCGTCTCGGGGATCGAGCTGCACGCGCGGCTCACCGAGGCGCGGCCGCAGCTGCTGGAGCGGCTGATCCTCTCGACCGGCGACTCGGTGTCGACCGAGGCCGCGGAGTTCCTGCGGCGGTCGCGCTGCCCGGTGCTGAACAAGCCGTTCGAGCTCGCCGAGCTGCGGGCGATGATCGCGCGCGTGCAGGAGTCCGCGGGCGGGAGCCCGCCCGCCGCCTGACGTCGCGCGGGCGGCGCGGGTAGGTTGCGGGGGTGTCGTCGCCCGCCCGCCTGCCGCTGTTCCCGCTGCCGCTCGTGCTCTTCCCCGGCGCGGCGCTCCCCCTGCACGTGTTCGAGCCGCGCTACCGCGCGCTGCTGGCCGACTGCCGCGCGGGCGACGGGCGCTTCGGCATCGTGACGGGCGGCGGCGAGGCGCCGCGCGCGGGCGCCGTCGGCTGCGTCGCCGAGCTGCAGGACGTGGCCGCGCTCTCCGACGGGCGGGCGAACATCCTGGTCGAGGGCGGGGCGCGGTTCGTGGTCGTGCGCGTCGTGGCGATCGGGACGCCGTACTTCGTCGCCGAGACCGAGCCGGTCGAGGACGTGGTCGACGCCGCCGCCACGCTGCGGACGCTCGACGCGCGGGTGCGCGACGCCTTCGGCCGCGTGGCGCGCGCCGCCCGCTCGCTCGCCGACGACAGCAGCCCGCTGCCGGCGCTCCCGGCCGACCCGGGGGCGCTGTCGTTCGCGGTGGCGGCGGCCGTCGACCTCGGGCTGACGGCGAAGCAGCGGCTGCTCGCGTCGCGGTCGGCCGCCGAGCGGCTCTCGGAGCTGGACGCGCTGCTGACGGCCGCGCTCCCCGCGGTCGAGCGGCGCGCGGAGGTGCACGCCGGGGCGCGGAGCAACGGCAGCGGGCCGCACGCGCCGCCGACGGGCTGATGGCGGGGACGATCCGCGAGACGACGGCGGCGACGACGGACGCGCCGCCGCTGGACGCCGCGGCGACGTACGCGGTGGCGGCGTCGCTGACCGCCGCCGTCGGCGCGCGCCACGCGCTGCGCCGGCCGAGCGCGCTGCGCGTCTACGACTCCGACGGGCTCCCGGGCTACCACCGGCAGCCGGCGCTGGCGGTGTTCCCCGGGACGCGCGACGAGCTGGTGGCGGTGGTGCGCGCGCTGGCGGCGGCGGGGGCGCCGTTCGTGGCGCGCGGCGCGGGGACGGGGCTCTCCGGCGGCGCGCTCGCCGACGGGATCGTGATCGTGGGGCTCAACCGGCTGAACCGCGTGCTGTCGGTCGACGCCGAGAACCGGCTGGCGGTGGTCGAGCCGGGGGTGGTGAACGTGACGCTGACGCGCGCGGTGGCGCCGTTCGGGCTGCACTACGCCCCCGACCCGTCGAGCCAGAGCGCGTGCACGATCGGCGGGAACGTCGCCGAGAACGCGGGCGGGCCGCACTGCCTCAAGTACGGCGTGACGCTCAACCACGTCGCGGCCTGCACGGTGGTCCTCCCCGACGGCGACGTCGTCGTCCTCGGCGACGCCGACGGCGACGCGGCGGGCTACGACCTGCTCGGCGCCTTCGTCGGCAGCGAGGGGTGCTTCGGGATCGCGCTCGACGTGACGGTGCGGCTGTCGCCCGACCCGCAGGCGGTGCGCACGCTGCTGGCCGACTTCGCGGCGATGGAGGACGCGGCGCGCGCGGTGTCGGGGATCGTCGCCGCCGGGATCGTCCCCGCGGCGTTGGAGATGATGGACGGCGCGGCGATCCGCGCGGTCGAGGCGTCGGTGTACGCCGCCGGCTACCCGACCGACGCGGCGGCGATCCTACTGTGCGAGCTGGACGGGCTCGCGGCCGGCCTCGACGCCGACGCGGCCCGCGTCGCCGAGCTGTGTCGCGCCGCCGGCGCGCGCGGCGTGGCGGTGGCGAGCGACCCGGCGCAGCGCGCGCGGCTCTGGCAGGGGCGCAAGAAGGCGTTCGGCGCGATGGGGCGCATCGCGCCGCACCTCGTGCTGCAGGACGCGGTCGTGCCGCGCACGCGCCTCCCCGAGGTGCTGGCGCGCATCGCGGCGATCGGCGACGCGCACGGGGTGCGCATCGGCAACGTGTTCCACGCCGGCGACGGGAACCTGCACCCGAACATCAGCTACGACGCGCACGACGCCGACGAGAGCGCGCGCGTGCACGCGGCGATGGGCGAGGTGATGCGCGCGTGCGTGGACGCGGGCGGCACGATCACCGGCGAGCACGGCGTCGGGCTCGACAAGCGCGACTACATGGACGCGCTGTTCGACGCGCCGTCGCTGGCCGCGATGTGCCGGCTGCGCGAGGCGTTCGACCCGGAGCGGCGCGCGAACCCGGGGAAGGTCGTGCCGGTGCACGCGTGCCGCGAGTGGCGCGCCGCGCGGGCGCTGCGCCGCGCGGAGGCTGGGGCGTGACGGCCGCGGCGCCCGCGCTCCCCG
>NZ_JARGEK010000090.1 GCF_029211165.1 Roseisolibacter sp. H3M3-2 | reverse complement strand
CGCCGCCGCTGCGCGTGCTCGCGCCGCCGCGCGCCGCGGCGCAGCAGGTGCGCCCCGTAGCCGCCGAACACCACGACCGCCACGACGTACGCGGCGCGGAAGAAGGCCGCGTTGTCCGGCGGGCCGGCGGGCGCGGCGCCGGCCACCGCCTGCAGGAGCGCGATCACGCCCCCTCCTCCAGCGCGCCGAGCGCCTCGCGCTGCCGCGCGATGTGCCAGCGCGCGCGCAGCAGCGCCGCGAACAGCAGCGCGATCGCCGCGAAGCCGAACAGCAATGTGCGCAGCATCTCCGGCGGCATCGACGGCGCGCTGGGCTTCAGGATCACCGGCTGCGGGTGCAGCGTGCGGAAGAGGTACACGCTGAGGTGGATGAACGGCACGAGGAGGAGCGCCAGCAGCCCGAGCACCGCGGAGAAGCGGGCGCGCAGCCCGCGGTCGTCCACCGCGCCGCGCATGACGAGGTAGCCGGCCAGCACGAGCCAGAGGAAGAGCGTCAGCGTCAGGCGCGCGTCCCACGTCCACCAGGTCCCCCACACCGGCTTCCCCCAGATCGGGCCGGTGATGAGGTTCACCGTCATGAAGACGAGCGACACCTCGGCCGCGCTCTCGGCCAGCAGGTCGGCGCGCGCGTCGCGCAGCCACAGGTAGACGCCGCTGCACAGCGCGAGCAGCGGGACCCCGACGTACAGCGCCGTGAACGCCGACGGGACGTGCAGGTACAGGATCTTCTGCGCCGGCCCCTGCATCGCCTCGACGGGGGTGAACCAGACCACCCGCACCACCAGCCCGGCGAGGGCGAGCAGCGCGGCCACGAGCAGCAGGTCGACGCGCGGGGGCGCGTCGTCGGCGAGGGCGACGTCGGGGGTGGTCATGGGCGGAAGCTGGGCGGGCGCACCGGCCGCGCGCCAGGGCGCCGTCAGGCGCCGGCCGCGACCTCCTCGTACGCGGCGGTGAGCGGGTCGCGCGCGTTGGCGGCGGGGAACGCGCCCCACGCCTCGAACCCCGGCATCGGCTCGCGCATCGCCAGCGCCTCCTCGCGCGGGCGCCCGGCCGCCACCTGCCGCTCGGCGAGCGCCAGCACCGCCAGCAGGTAGTCGCGGAACTGCAGCACGTCGGCCTGCGCCACCGTCACCGGGAGCCCGGTGTTGGCGTGGCCGCAGATGTAGACCGTGTCGCGCGCGTGCGCGTTCGCGACCTCCTGGAGGAGCCGCGCCCAGTTGCGCATCGACGCCCCCGCCGCGCGGTCCACCACCGGGTGGCGGCGGAACGACAGCAGGTCGCCCATGTGGACGACGTTGGCGCGCTCGAACGTGATGACCGCGTCGCCGCTGGTGTGCCCGCGCCCGTAGTGCCGCGCGACCACCCGCTCGTCGCCGACGTCGCCGGCCCACGTGTGCTGGAACGTCGTGTCGGGGTAGAGCATCTCGGGCGCGCCCGGCGTCGCGGCGGGCGGCTGCGCGGCGGGCGGCTGCGCCGGCGCCCCCGGGGCGCGCCGCATGTGCTGGTCGGCCATCCCGTGCGCGACCACCTTCCGCGCCACGCCGCGGAAGACGCCGTTCCCCCCCGAGTGGTCGCCGTGGTGGTGCGTGTTCACCAGCAGGTCGACGCCGCGGTTCCCCGACCGCGCCTGCAGCCCCTCGAGCAGCGCCCGCGCCTCGGCGGGGAACTGCGTGTCCACCACCACGACGCCGCGCGGGCTCACCAGCCAGCCGACCGTTCCGCCGCGCATGGTGAAGGTGCCGACGTTGCGGCGCACCGGGGTGAACGTCGGCGCCGCCGGCGGCGGCTGCGGCGGCTGCGCGAACGCCGCCAGCGGGCCGGCGAGGGCGGCGGCGAGCGCCGCGCCGGCGGAGGTGACGAGGAAGTCGCGGCGGGTCGGGGCCATCGGCGGGGCGGTGGGGTGGGCGTGCGGGCGGGGCGCCGGAACGATGGACGGCGGCACGCCGCCGCGCCATCCGTCGGGCGCGCTCCGCGCGCGGCTACGCCGGGTCGGCGTCGGGGAACGCGTACGCGTCGCGCGGCACCACGGCGAGGCGCGGCGCGCCGCCGCCCGGCGCGGGGGTCACGCGCAGCAGCACCTCCTCCTCGCCCGCGGCGCGCAGGCGCAGGTACGCCGCGCCCGCGCCGAGGTGCGGCGCCAGCCGGCGGGCGAGCAGCGTGCGCGCCGCGTCGCGGAACGACGGCGCCTTGATCGTCCCGCGCGCGGGGTCGACCCCGTCGCCGCCCAGCCGCCACCGGTACGTCGGCCACGACGTGCTCACGGCGCGCCGCCCCCCACCAGCGTGCACAGGTGCACCTCGGCGCGCGCGAACAGGCGCACCGGGATCGTGCTGCAGCCGACGCCGCGGCTGACCAGCAGCGCGCGCCGCCCGTCGGGGCCGAGGCGGTGGAGGCCGCGCGCGAACCGGCGGCTGAGCGCCCCCTCGGGGACGACCAGCGGCGTGCCGTCGGGGAGCGCCACCTGCCCGCCGTGCGTGTGCCCGCACAGCGCGACGTCGAAGGGGCGCGCGCCGATCGTGAGCAGCCCGTCGGGCGAGTGCATCAGCACGACCCGCGTCCCCGGCACCCCGTCGAGCGCGCAGTCGGCGCGCGCGACGCCGCGCGTCGGGTCGTCGAGCCCGCACAGCCAGACGTCGTCGTGCGGCGGCGGGAGCGGCGCCGCGCGGTTGGTGAGCAGCTCGACCCCGGCGGCGCGCAGGCGCTCGGCGACGTACGCGTCGTCGCCCATCAGGTCGTGGTTGCCCAGCACCGCGTAGCGCCCGAGCGGCGCCGGGATCGCCGCCAGCAGCGGGGCGAGGCGGTCCACGTGGCGCGCGTGCAGCTCGACGAAGTCGCCGGCCAACAGCAGGACGTCGGGGGCCGCCGCGGCCAGCGCCCCGCACGCGCGTTCGAGCACCGCGGGGTGCGTGGTGGGGCCGGCGTGGAAGTCGGCGGCGAACCCCACGCGCAGCGGCGGCGCGCCGGGCGCGCGCCCCGGCAGGCGGAGCGTGAGCGCGCGCAGGCGCGGGTCCGGCTGCAGCCCGAGCCCGCGCGCGAGCACCGCCGGCCACCCGCCGCCGTAGAGGCGCGCGAGGGCGAGCTGCAGCACGCGCATCCCGCGCGTCATCCCGCGGGCGCGCCCGAAGGTGCGGATGCGGCGGCGCATCGGCGTGCGCCCGCGCTCAGGCGACGCGCTGCGGGTGCGGCATGTCGGCGGCGATCCCCTCCAGCGGCCGCGTCTCCAGCGCCGGCGCCGGCGGGAGCCCCGTCACGGCGAGGATCTCGCGCTCGTCGAGCGTCTCGCGCTCCAGCAGCGCCCGCGCGAGCGCGTCGAGCGCGGCGCGGTGCTCGCCGAGCAGCCGCAGCGCCTCGTCGCGGCTCTCGGCGATGATGCGCCGCACCTCCTCGTCCACCGCCTGCGCGGTGGCCTCGCTGATCTCGCGCGACCCGCCCGCGGGCGCGCCGCCGAGGAAGCGGTTCCCCGCGGGCGCGAGCTGCACCATCCCGAGCCGCTCGCTCATCCCCCACCGCGTCACCATGCTGCGCGCGAGCCCCGTCGCCTGCTCGATGTCGTTCTCGGCGCCCGTGGTGCGCGTCCCGTACACGACCTCCTCGGCCGCGCGCCCGCCGAGGATCCCGACGATGCGCGCGCGCAGGTACTGCTCCGGGTAGTTGTAGCGGTCCGCGTCGGGGCGCTGGTAGGTGACGCCCAGCGCCTGCCCGCGCGGCACGATCGTGACGCGGTGCACCGGGTCGGCGCCGGGGACCACGAGCCCCAGGATCGCGTGCCCGCCCTCGTGGTAGGCGATCCGCTCGCGGTCGGCGCGGCTCAGCACCAGCGGGCGCTCCGGCCCGAGGACGATCTTCTCCAGCGCGTCCAGGAAGTCCTTGTGCGTCACCTGCTCGCGCTCGCGCCGCGCGGCCAGCAGCGCCGCCTCGTTGACGAGGTTGCGCAGGTCGGCGCCCGAGAGCCCCGGCGTCGCCGCCGCGATCTCCTCGAGGCGCACGTCGGGCGAGAGCGGCACCTGCCGCGTGTGGACCTTCAGGATCGCCTCGCGCCCGTTCCGGTCGGGCGGGTTCACGACGACGCGCCGGTCGAAGCGCCCCGGGCGCAGCAGCGCGCGGTCGAGCACGTCCGGCTGGTTCGTCGCCGCCAGCACGATGATCCCCTGGCGGCTGGAGAAGCCGTCCATCTCGGTGAGGATCTGGTTGAGCGTCTGCTCGTGCTCGCTCGTCCCGCCGAACCCCGCCATGTTGCCGCGCGCGCGCCCGATCGAGTCCAGCTCGTCGATGAAGATGATGGCCGGCGCCTGCTCGCGCGCCTGCCGGAAGAGGTCGCGCACGCGCGCCGCGCCCACGCCGACGACCATCTCGACGAACTCCGAGGCGCTCATCGAGAAGAAGGGGACCCCCGCCTCGCCGGCCACCGCGCGCGCGAGCAGCGTCTTGCCGGTGCCGGGCGAGCCGACGAGCAGCACCCCCTTGGGCGCCGTCCCGCCGAGCCGCGTGTACTTCGCCGGGTCGCGCAGGAAGTCCACCACCTCGACCAGCTCGTTCTCCGCCTCGTCGATGCCGGCGACGTCCTCGAAGGTGACGCGCCCCTCGGCGTTGGTGTCGACGCGGCGCGCCGTGCTCTTCCCGAGCCCGCCCCCGAGCGCGCCCCCCAGCCCGCCGCGCGTGGCCCGGCGGAAGATCCACACGTAGATGCCGATCAGCAGCAGCGTCGGCGCGAAGCTGAACAGGACGCTCTGCCAGAAGCTCTGCCGCTGGATCGGCTCGGCGCTGATCTCGACGCCGTTGCCGATGAGCAGCTGCTCGAGCCCGGGGTCGGCGAAGGCCGGCAGCTCGGTGGCGAAGTCGGTGACCGGACGCGGCGCGACCGAGCGCCGGCGCTCGCGCCGCCCGGGCGCGGCGGCCGCGGCGACGGCGGTGGTGTCGGGCCACGTCACCGCGCGCGCGAAGCGGCCGGTGATGCTCACCCCGCGGCTGTAGATCGCCTCGACGTTCCGGGCGAGCACCTGCTGGCGGAAGAACGTGTACGGCACCGTCGCGATCGGCTCCGGCGGGAAGAGCAGCCGGGCGATCGCGACGTTGACCAGCAGCACGAGGAGGAAGGTCAGCCAGGTGCGGCGCGGCGGCATCGGCGGGCGCCTGGCCTCGTCGGCGCCTCCCTGGGCCGAGCGGGCGTCGTTGCGCGGGCCGGGGGCGGGCGGGGCGGCGGGGGCGGGCGCGACGGGCGGGCTCTGGGGCATCGTGCGGCGGGTCGGCGACGGGTGGGGAACCGTCCCGCACAGCGCACGGACCCGGCCAGCGCGTCGGCGAGCGGCGCGCCGGCCGTCCGCCTCAGGCCACGGCGGGCGCCCCGACCGGGGCCCCGGCCACGGCCGCGCGCTCCTCGCGCGCCGCCTGCACCGCGCGGTAGCGCCGCCCCAGCCAGAGCGCCACGAACACCCACGCGAGGCAGAACGGCACCATCACCAGCGACACGCCCGTGAAGCCGAGCCCGAGCCAGCCGATCGCCGTGTACGCCCACGCCCCCGCCTGGTCGCCGACGCGGTAGACGAAGGTGTCGTTGAAGTTCTTCGACTTGTACTTGTCGGTGCGCGACAGGACGGTGTAGAGCACCTCGCGCGCCGGGCGGTGCACCATGAAGTTGCCGGCGCGCCGCGCCACCTGCAGCCCGACCAGCACGGCCAGCGACGGCGCCGCCGCCAGCACGCCGAAGCCGACGACGCTGATCGCGGGCAGGAAGGCGAGCCCCGCGCCGACGCCGAGCCAGCGCAGGACGCGCGAGGTGACGAACAGCTGGCCGACGAGGGTGATCGCGTTCACCAGCAGGTCGACGTTGGCGAAGAACGCCGTGCGCCGCCCCGAGTCGTCGCCGAACACCTGCTTGGTGAGCTCCGCCTGCTGGAAGTAGACGAAGGTGCTCGACACGGTGTAGAAGAGCATCACGAGCGCGATGCCGAGCAGGTACGGCGACGCGAGCACGTGCCGCACCCCCTCGAACACGCCGCCGCCGATCTTCTCGGCGCGCTTCTGCTCGACCGCCGCCGGCGCGGCCGCGCCCGCGTCCTCGCGCGCCGCCGCGGCCATCTTCCCCTCCTGCCCGTCGAGCACGCGCGCCGCCTGCGACGCCACCTCGAGCAGCACCGCCGAGACGAGGAGCAGGTTGAGCGCGCCGAGCGGCTTGACCAGCAGCGACGTGATGGTCGAGCCGAGCATGGCGCCGAGCGTCCCGCCGACGGCCAGGAAGCCGAAGAGGCGCTTGCTCTGCTCGGGGCGGTAGACGTCCGTCACCAGCGACCAGAAGACGGACACCACGAACAGGTTGAAGACGCTGACCCAGATGTAGAACACGCGCCCGACCCACACCGCCTGCGCGTCCCCGACGCCCCGCAGGAGGAGGAAGAACGCCACCAGGTTCAGGATGAAGAACCGGTTGATGTACGGGACGAACTTCCGGCGGGGGAGCCGCGACACGAGCGCGGTGTAGACGGGGTGCAGGAGCAGCATCCCGACCAGCGTGCCGGTGAACAGCCACGCCAGGTTCTCGACCCCGCCCCGCACCCCCATGTCGTCCCGGATGGGGCGCAGGATGTAGTAGGCCGAGAGGGTGAGGAAGTAGTAGGCGAAGGAGGCGAGGAGCGCCGTCCACTCCCCCTCGCGGGCGTTCACCAGGCGGCCGAGTCCGGAGCGGATCGAGGCGATCATGCGGCGGAAGGGGAGGGGGCGGGGCGGGCGACCGGACGAATACGCGTCGGACGGTGCACCGTTGCGCCCCCCGTTGGCAACGTTCGGTCAACTCTGCGGGCGCCGGCGGCAACACCCCCCGCGCCCGCGGCGTATACTGCGTCGACCCTTACCGGAGACAACCATGGTCACCCGTCGCGAGTGGCTGGGGATCGCCGCCGGCGTGGGCGCCACGCTCGGCGCCACGCCCCGCCTCCTCTCGGCCCTGCAGGCAACGCTGGCGCAGGGGCAGCTGCTGCAGAAGGCCATCCCGTCGTCCGGGGAGCGCATCCCCGTCATCGGGCTGGGCTCCTCGGCCACGTTCTCGCAGGTCGCGCGCACGGAGGACGTCACCGCGCTGCGCGAGGTGCTCAAGACCATGGCCGACCGCGGCGGCCGCGTGTTCGACACGGCGCCCAGCTACGGATCGTCGGAGGAGGTCGCGGGGCGCCTCGCCAACGAGCTGGGGCTCCAGGAGAAGCTGTTCTGGGCGACGAAGCTCAACGTCGCCGGGCGCGGGGGCGGGAACGCCGACCCGGCCGCCGCCCGCGCGCAGGTCGAGGCCTCGTTCGCGCGCATCAAGAAGCCCAAGATCGACCTGATCCAGGTCCACAACATGGGCGACCCGGCGACGCAGCTCCCCATCCTGCAGGAGCTGAAGAAGCAGGGGCGGGTGCGCTACGTCGGCATCACGACGACCTTCCCGCAGCAGTACGCGCAGCTCGTCGAGGTGATGCGCAACGAGCCGCTCGACTTCATCGGCGTCGACTACGCGGTCGACAACCGCGACGTCGAGGAGACGATCCTCCCGCTGGCGCAGCAGCGGAAGATCGGCGTGCTGGCGTACGCGCCGTTCGGGCGCACGAGCCTCTTCCGCCGCACCGCGGGGACGCCGCTCCCCGACTGGGCGAAGGAGTTCGACGCCGCGACGTGGGCGCAGTTCTTCCTCAAGTTCGTGGTCTCGCACCCCGCGATCACGGCGGCCACGCCGGCCACCAGCCAGGCGAAGAACATGATCGACAACCTGGGCGGCGGGATCGGGAAGCTCCCCGACGCGGCGACGCGCAAGCGGATGGCCGACTTCATCGACGCGCTCCCGGCCCCCGCGGCCGGCCGCTAGGCTCCGTCTGAGAAGTAGCGGCGGAGCGTGAGGCGAACGAGGCCGAGGACCGCCCAGGCGCGGTAGCTGACGGCCAGCTTGTCGGCGCGCTGGGCGACGCGGCGGAACTCCTTCAGGTGCCCGACCGTGCACTCGATGACGTGGCGCCGGCGGTAGAGGCGGCGGTCCTCGGCCGTCCAGCGCCGCCGGCGCACGCGGGGCTGGTCCTCGCGCCGCGGCAGCACCGGCGTGACGCGGTGCCGCCGACACCAGCGGCGCACCGGCCCGAAGCTGTAGCCCTTGTCGCCCGCGAGCGCGTCGGGGTAGCGCCGCGGGGCGCCCCGCGCGCCGGGCACACGCACGCTGTCGAGCAGCGCGGGCGCCGCGGCGAGGTCGCTGGCTTGGCCGGCGTGCACCGCCACGGCCAGCCCGAGCCCGCGGCCGTCGGTCACCAGCGAGAGCTTGGTGCTAAACCCGCCGCGGCTGCGCCCGAGCGCGTGGTCGGGCGGCTCGCCCGCGGGCACGTTTTCCCCCCGCGCCCGCGGCGGCGCGGTGCGCCCGGACGATGGTCGAGTCGACGCAGAACACGGCGAAGTCGACGGCGTTGTACTCCGAGCGCAGCGTGCGTTGGAGCGCCCGGTGGATCGCGTCCCACACGCCCTCGCGCTCCCAGCGGCGGAAGTAGTAGTGGCACGTCTGCCAGGGCGGGTAGCGCGCCGGCAGGTCGCGCCAGCTCGCCCCGGTGGCCAGCATCCACAGGATCCCGTTCAGGATCGGCCGGCGGTCCCGCGGCGGTCGCCCCCGCGCGGCCGGCGCGGGGAGCAGCGGCGCGAGGCGGCGCCACTCGGCCTCGGTGAGGTCGTGCCGCTCGACGATCTCGTACGTGGAACGCATGCGGCCCTGCCCAGCGGGAGACACCGGGCAGGGCCGCAAACCGCATTCTCAGACGGAGCCTAGCGGCCGGCCGCTATCGGTCGGCGCTGGGGGCGCTGGGAGCGCGCGGCAAGGTGAGGGTGAACGTGCTCCCCTCGCCCTGCGCGCTCTCGACCGTGAGGTCCCCGCCCATCCCGCGCGCGAGGTCGCGGCTGATCGCCAGCCCGAGCCCCGTGCCCCCCTGCGCCCGCGTGTAGGCCGAGTCGACCTGCACGAACGGCTCGAACACGCGGTCGCGCAGCTCCGCCGGGATGCCGACGCCGGTGTCGGCGACGGTGACGCGCACCGCCCCGTCCCCGTCGGCCGCCGCGGCGAGCGCCACGCGCCCCCCGGCCTCGGTGAACTTCACCGCGTTGCCCAGCAGGTTGAGCACGATCTGCTGCAGCTTCTCGCGGTCCGCGCGCACGCGCAGCGCCGGGTCGGCGCCCGCGTAGGCCGCGTGCAGCGCCCGCGCCCGCACCTGCGGCGCCACCAGCGCCTCGCAGACGCGCAGCACCTCGTCGACGGCCACGTCGTCGAGCGCGTAGTGCACCGCCCCCGCCTCCACCTTGGCGTAGTTCAGCACCCCGTTGACGAGGCCGAGCAGGTGGCGCTGCGCGCGCTGGATGCGCCCCAGGTCCGCCAGCTGGTCGGCGGTCACCGGGCCGCGCACCCCCAGCTCCAGCAGCTCGACGTAGCCGCCGATCGCGTTGAGCGGCGTGCGCAGCTCGTGGCTCATCGTGGCCAGGAAGGCGCCCTTCGCCTGGTTGGCCTCCTCGGCGCGCGCGCGCGCCGACTCGCTCTCGGCCAGCAGCCGCTCGCGCTCGCGCGCGGCCGCGCGCAGCGCCGCGTCGGCCCGCGCCAGCTCGGTGACGTCGCGCCCCTGGACGAGGATCCCCGTCACCCGCGCGTCGCCGGCGGCGCCCTCGGTCAGCGGCTGGTAGGTCAGGTCGATGTCGCGCGTCTCCACCGGGCCGCCCGCCACGGGCTGCAGCTGGATCGGCAGCGCGTGCCCCACGAACGCCGTGCCGGTCGCGTACACGCGGTCGAGCAGCTCGTAGAAGCCCTGGTCGGCCAGCTCGGGGAACGCCTCGCGCACGGTGAGCCCGAGCAGCGCGCGGTGCGACGAGATCTGCGCGTACGGGCCGTTCACGTACTCGTAGCGGTGCTCCGGCCCGCGCAGCACCGCCACGAACCCCGGCGCCTGGTCGAAGGCCTGCCGCAGCCGGTCGCGCTCCGCCGCCAGCTCGCCGAGCAGCCGCTCGCGCTCGCGCGCCGCCGCCCGCGCCGCGGTGCGGTCGGTGAACAGGATCGCGACCACCCGCGCCTCGAGGGCGCCGACGCGGAACGCGAACACGTCGAACCAGCGCCCCATCGCGTCCGACCCCTGCTCGAAGCGGGTCGGCTCGCCGGTGAGCGCCACGCGGCCGTACAGGTCCACCCAGTGCTGCTCGAGCCCCGGCACCAGCTCGCGCGCCGTGCGCCCCATCGCGTCCGCGAGCCCGGTCTGCCCCGCGAACGCCGCGTTGGCCTCGAGGAAGCGGTAGTCGCGCGGCCGGCCGCCGGCGTCGAGCAGCACCTCGACGAGGCAGAAGCCCTGGTCCATCGTGTCGAACAGCGCGCGGTACTTCGCCTCGCTCGCCGCCGCGGCCGCGCGCGCCCCGTCGGCCGCCGCGACCTGCTCTTCCAGGGTCGCGGCGGCGGCGCGCAGCTCCTCGGCCTGTTCGCCCAGCACGCGCGCGTTCTGCTGCAGCTGCACGTTGCCCAGCGCCAGCGCCACCTGCTGCTGCGACAGCCGGTCGTTCACGCGCGCCAGCTCGTCGCCCCGCGCCGCCAGCGCCGTCTCCGCGTGCGCGCGCCGCCGCTCGGCCAGCACGCGCCCCGTCGTCTCCTGCGTCACCACCAGCACCCCGGCGGGGCGCCCGGCGTCGTCGAAGGCGGGGCCGTAGCTGTAGGTCCAGAACGTCTCCTCGACCCGCCCGCGGCGCGGCAGCGGCACCGGCTGGTCCTCGTGCCAGGTGGCGACGCCGGTGGCCACCACCCGGTCGATCTGCGGGCCGACGATCTCCCACACCGCGCCGCGCCAGCAGTCGGCGGCGCGCATCCCGAGCGCCTCGGGGTGGCGTCCCGGGCCCAGCGTGGGGACGTACGCGTCGTTGTACAGCTGCACGCGCTCGTCCCCCCAGAAGAGGATCATCGGGTGCCGGGCGGCGAGCAGCATCGCGACCGTGGTGCGCAGGCTGACCGGCCACGCCTCCGTGGGGCCGAGCGGGGTCGCCGCCCAGTCGAGCTCCCGGCAGCGGCGCGCCATCTCGGAGTCGCCGGCGAACATCGCCGGCGCCACTCCCTGCTCCCGTCCTTCCACCGTCCCTCCGCCGCTCGCGGCGTCCCGTGGCCCCGCGTTCGGCGGTCGCCGCGCGCAGGCGCGCGCCATTGCGAGATCCCTGCCCGCGTCCCGTGCGGCCTCCGGGGCGCCGCGACCGGCACCCGGCGCGCCCCCGCCGGTGTGGCGGCGCTCTTGCCCTAGCCGGCCTGCCGCAGTGCCCGCGCCGTGCAGGGTCGTGAGCGGGCCCGCGTGCGCCGGAGCCGACGAGCGGCCCCGGCGCGCGACGGCGAGGCGACGCTCGAGGGACGGGAGGGAGGGAGCATGGGAGACGCGACGACGCGGCGGACCGCCGCGCGACACGCACGGGCGCTGGGGGTCGGGGTGGCGCTGCTGGCCGGGTGCGGCGGCGGCGGGGAGCGGCGCGCCGACTCGGCGGGCGGCGCGGTGACCGACGACGGGGCGGCGGTGGGCGCGCCCGCGTCGGCGGCGGCCAGCGCGGCGGCGGCCGCGGAGCCCGAGATGCAGGCGGTGCTCGACCAGCACGCGAAGCTCGGCCCGAAGCCGATCGAGACGCTCACCCCCGAGGAGGCGCGCCGGCAGCCGACGCCCGCCGACGCGGTGACGGCGCTGCTGGTCGCGCAGGGGAAGGACACCACGCCGGCCGCGCTGGTGCCCGGGGTGACCGCGGCCGACCGCACGGTGCGCGGCGCGGCCGGCGACCTGCCGGCGACCGTGTACACGCCCGAGGGCGCGGGGCCGTTCCCGGTGGTCGTGTACTTCCACGGCGGCGGGTGGGTGATCGCCGACCGCAAGGTCTACGACGGCGGCGCGCGCGGGCTGGCGAAGGCGGCCAACGCGGTGGTCGTGTCGGTCGACTACCGCCGCGCGCCCGAGGCCAAGTTCCCGGCGCAGCACGACGACGCGCTGGCCGCCTACCGGTGGGCGCTGGCCAACGCGGCGTCGATCAAGGGCGACCCGAAGCGCGTCGCGCTGGCCGGCGAGAGCGCGGGCGGCAACCTGGCCGTCGCCACCGCGGTCGCGGCGCGCGACGCGGGGCTGCAGGCGCCGGCGGCGGTGGTGTCGGTGTACCCCATCGCGCAGCCCGACACGACGACCGCGTCGTACGCGACCTACGCCGCGGCGAAGCCGCTCAACCGGCCGATGATGGGGTGGTTCGCGAAGCACACGACGCGCACCCCGGCCGACCTGCAGGACCCGCGCATCGCGCTCGTGAAGGCGAACCTCGCCAACCTGCCGCCGGTGACGATCGTCAACGCCGAGATCGACCCGCTGCGCGACGACGGGGCGATGCTGGAGCGCGCGCTGAAGGCCGCCGACGTCCCGGTGGAGCGCCGCCTGTACGACGGCGTGGCGCACGAGTTCTTCGGGATGGCGGCCGTCGAGGCGAGGGCGAAGGACGCGCAGGCGTACGCCGGGTCGCGCCTGAAGGCGGCGTTCGGCGGCTGACGGACGGCCCGCGGCGCGGCGCGACCGGTCCGGCCCGCGCCGCGTCCACCTCGCGTCACCGCGGCGTCGGCGGGTGCCGCGCGCGCCTACCCTGGGGGCACACCACCCTCGACCGGGAGCGCCCCGCCATGTCCGACGCCATGTCCGACGCCATCGCTCGTCCCCGCCGTCGCCCCGCGCGGCTCGCCGCCGCGGCGCTGGCCGCCGTCCTCTCGGCGTCCGCGACGGCCGGCGCGCAGTCGACGCGGCCGCCCGCCGCGACGCCCCCCGACCTGCAGGGGCTCTGGGACTTCACGATGCGCGTGGGGGAGCGGACGTCCCCCGGCTTCCTCGCGCTCGGCCCGGTCGAGCGGGGGTGGGCGGGCTCGATCACGATGTACCTCACGAACACGCTGGCGATCCGCGCGCTCACCGTGGACGGCGACTCGGTGCGGATGGTCGTCGCCTCGCGCGAGGGGGACGTGCGGTTCCTGGCGCGGCTGGCCGACGACGGGCGCACGATGGACGGCATCGTCGAGTACCACGGCGGCGCGCGCCTCCCGATGACGGCCACGCGCCGCGTCCCGCCGGCCGCGCCGCGCTGACCGCCCTTGATCGCGCCGCGCCCCGCCCCCGATACTGGGTGGTGACGACACGCGCGCGGGGGACGGGGGACGCCGGCGCTCCGGCGATCGCCGCGGAGAGCGTCACGGAGCGGCGCGTCGTGCCGGTGGGCGCCGTCGTGCTGACGACGTTCTTCGCCCTCCTCTACGCGCTGCGCGGCGGCATCGCGGCCCTCGACCGCGGCGAGGAGGCGCGCTGGGGCCAGCAGGTGGTCTGGTCGCTCGCGATGTGGTGGACGTGCCTCCCGCTGCTGCCGCCGCTCGCGGCCCTCGTGCGCCGCTTCCCCGTCGGGCGCCCGCGCCCGTGGCGCAACGCGGGCGTCCTCCTGCTCGGCATCTGCGCGGCCGCCTGGCTCCGCCACGTCGTCATGACCCCCGTCGTCGTGGCGGTCTCCGGCGTCCCCGACGTCGCGGCGAGCGCCGCCGCGCGGAGCCTCACCTACTTCACCGTCTTCCTCGTGATGGTCGCGCTCCTCCACGCGGCCCACTACTATCGCGCGGAGCGCGCCCGCGCGGTGCGCGAGGCGGCGCTCGCCCGCGGGCTCGCCGAGGCGCGGCTGGCCGCGCTGCGGACGCAGCTGCAGCCGCACTTCGTCTTCAACGTGCTCAACGCGGTCACGACCCTCGTGCACGCCGACCCGATGGCGGCCGACCGCATGCTCACGCGCTTCGCGGCGCTGCTGCGCGTGATCCTGCACGAGCGGGCGGAGGAGCACGCGCTCGAGCGCGAGCTCGACCTGCTGGCGCGCTACGTGGAGCTGATGCAGCTGCGCTTCGGCGACCGCATCGCCGTCGAGTGGGAGGTGGCCGACGCGGCGCGCGGCGCGCGCGTCCCCTTCCTGGTGCTGCAGCCGCTGGTCGAGAACGCGTACGAGCACGGGCTCGCGGGGCGCGAGGCGGGCGGACGCGTGCGGATCGGCGCGGCCCGCGCGGGCGACGCCCTCCGACTCGTCGTCGAGGACGACGGCGCGGGGCTCGACGGGGAGGGGGCGCCGTCGGGCGGGCGCGGGGACGCGGGGACGGGCGGCGGCATCGGCCTGCGCAACACGCGCGACCGCCTCGCCCAGCTCTACGGCGCGCGCGCCTCGCTCGCGCTGGAGCGGCCGCCCGGCGGCGGCACGCGCGCGCTGGTGACGCTGCCGTTCGTCGACGGCGCGCGCGGGAACGGGGGGCCGCGTCCGTGAGCCGCGCCTGGAAGGTGCTGGTCGCCGACGACGAGCCGCTCGCCCGCGCCCGGCTGCGCGCGCTGCTCGCGCGGCACCCCGAGTTCGAGCTCACGGCGGAATGCGGGAGCGGCGCGGCCGTCCTCGCCGCGCTCCGCGACGGCCCCGCCGACGTGCTGCTGCTCGACATCCGCATGCCCGGCCTCGACGGCATCGCGACGGTCGAGGCGCTCGCGCGGGAGGCGCCGTGGTCGGTGGAGCGCCCGCCGTGCGTCGTGTTCGTCACCGCGAGCGAGGAGCACGCGATCCGGGCGTTCGACCTCGACGCGGTCGACTACCTGGTCAAGCCGGTCGACATCGACCGCTTCGACCGGGCGATGCGGCGGCTGCTCGCGACGCTCGGGGCGCCGTCGCGGGCCCCCGACGCCGGCGCGATCGCCGCCGCCGGCGCGGCGGTGGCGGCCGCGCTGCGCGCGCTCGGCGTC
>NZ_JARGEK010000009.1 GCF_029211165.1 Roseisolibacter sp. H3M3-2 | reverse complement strand
CCCGCCGCGGAACCGCCCGCCGCGCCGCCGCCGCGCCCGCGGTCCCCGCGCCGCGCTGGACGACCCCCCGCGGCGCCCCGGCGCTCGCCGCCGACCTCGGCGCGATCCTCTCGCGCCGCGAGGACGGCCAGTGGGGCGCGATCGTCGTCTCCCTCAGCCGCGGCGACACGCTCTTCGCCCGCGACGCCGACGCCCCGGTCGTCCCGGCGTCCACGATGAAGATGTACACGGCCGCCCTGGCCCTCGACCGCCTCGGCCCGGACTGGCGCTTCCACACCCAGGTCCTCCGCGACGGCCCACTCGGCGCCGACGGTACCGTGAAGGGCAACCTCGTGCTGCGCGGCGACGGCGACCCCGCCTTCTCGCGCCGCTTCCAGCCGGGGAACGACTACGCCGCCCCGGTGCTGGCGCTCGCCGAGAAGGTCGCCGCCGCCGGCGTGCGGCGCGTGACCGGCGACCTGGTCGCCGACGCGTCGGCGTTCGAGGCGCGCGTCATCCCCGACGGCTGGCCCGCCCGCAACCTCGGCTCCGGCTACTCCGCCCCGTTCTCCGCGCTGTCGATCAACGAGAACATCGTCGTCGTCGCCGTGCACCCCGACGGGCGCGTGCTGCTGGAGCCCGCGACCACCGCGATCCGCGTCGAGAGCTCGGTGACGACGCGCCCCGGACGCGGCCAGGGAGTGCGCGTCCACCGCGCCGCCGACGGCCACGTCGTGGCCCGCGGGTGGATCGGCCGCGCGGCGCCGGTGCGCCGCCTCCAGCTCGTCGTGCAGGACCCCGTGACGTTCACCGCCGGCGCGCTGCACGCGGCGCTGGCGGCGCGCGGCGTCGCGGTGGACGGGCAGGTGCGCGTCGGCCGCGCCCCCGACGGCGCCGAGCCGGTGGCCGCGCTCGACTCGCCGCCGCTGGCCGACCTCGTGGCGGTCATGAACCGCGAGAGCATCAACCACTTCGCGGAGCTCATCCTCCGCAACGCGGTGCGCGGGCGCGAGCGGCAGGGCGAGGGCTCCGCCGCGGCCGCCAACACGATGCTCCAGCGCTTCCTCGCCGACCACGCGCAGGTCGCGTCGGGCGCCGTGCAGGTGACCGACGGCAGCGGGCTCTCGACGCTCGACCGCGTCACCGCCCGCTCGATGGTGCAGCTCCTCGCCTTCGCGCACCGCGCGCCCTGGGGGTCGGTCTTCCACGCCTCGCTCCCCGTCGCCGGCGAGAGCGAGACGCTGCGCGGCCGCATGCGCGGCACCCCGGCCCAGGGGAACCTGCACGCCAAGACCGGGACGACCAACGACGTCATCTCGCTCGGCGGCTACGTCACCGCGGAGAACGGCGAGGTGCTCGCCTTCTCGTTCGTGTTCAACGGGCGCGACCGGTGGAACGCGCGCGCCACGATCGACGCGATGGGCGCCACGCTCGCCGGCTTCTCGCGCGAGCCCGCGCCCCCCGTGCGCGCCGCCGTCGCCCAGCAGCAGCGGTGAGCCGGAGGCACCGCGGACTGCGGGCTGCGGGCAGCGGATTCGGAACCCGCAGTCCGCAGCCCGCAGCCCGCTTCAGTGCAGCTCGCGCACGACGATGTCGCGCTTCCGCAGCTCGTCCACGTAGCGCGCCGCCGGCATGCACTCGTCCGGCGTGCACACCTTCCCCGGCGCCACCGCCCCCGCCGCCTGCAGCTGCGCGGTGATCGAGAGCGAGAAGCCCGTCGTGCGCATCATCGCGCTCATGCCGCGCGCGGCGTCGTAGCGGTCGAGCACCTCCCACCCCACGCGCGCCGGCCGCCCGCCGCGCGTCCCCTCGGCGATCACGCGCAGCGCGACCACGTCGTGCCCGCCCGGCTTCCTGAGCTTGGGCGTCACCGCCGACACGAAGGCGTCGCGCGGCACCACGCGGTGCCCCTTCACCTCGATCGGCTGCAGGTCGAGGAGCCCCAGCTCGCGGATCGCCGCCATGATGTGCGCGTGCCCCGGGTAGCGGAGCGTCTTGTACTCCATCGTGGGGATCCTCCCCTCGTACCGGAACGGCATCGTCGACAGCCCGCCCGCCGTGTGGAACGCCTCCAGCGTCCCCAGCGGCGCCGAGAACTCGACCGGCTCGAGCTCGGAGAGCGGCACCACCTGCGTGCGCTTCCCGTCGCGCAGCACCCACGACAGCGTCGTGTAGTAGTCGAGCGCCCCCTCCAGCGAGTACACGATCTGGTAGTTCAGCGGCGGCTCGGGGTGCTGCGGCAGCCCGCCCACGAACATCCGCACCGCCGACACCTCGTCGAGCTGGTCGATGCCGTGCTGCGCGAGGATGTTCACCATCCCCGGCGCCAGCCCGCAGTCGGGGACCACGCTCACCCCCTTCGCCGCGGCGTCGGGCTCCAGCGCCTTCTGCTGGAAGACGATCTCGGTGTTCCCCCCGAGGTCGCAGAAGTGCGCGCCGGCCTCGATGGCCAGGCGCGTCATGTCGAGGTTGAAGTAGTACGGCAGCGCGCACGCCACCGCGTCGGCGCCGCGCATCAGCGCCAGCACCGCCTCCCGGTCGCGCACGTCGAGCGGCGTCGGGATCAGCCGAGGGCCCGAGTGCGGCGCGAGGAAGGCGGGGAGGCTGGACACGTGCAGGTCGGCGAGCCGCACCTCCTGCACGTCGGGGTTCTGCAGCAGGTCGTAGGCGCAGGCGGAGCCTTGCAGCCCCGCACCGAGCACGAGCATCCGCATCGATGAGGTCTCCTGATCAGGTTGGGTCCGGCGCCCCCAACTTAACGGCGCCTCCCACCCCCCGCCCCCCGCTCACCGCGCACGGTCTTCGCATGGCGGGGCGGCATGTCTGCCGCCCTCCGCCCCGACCAGCCGGGCCAGCCGCGCGACTGGCGCGCCCACCTGCTCGAGTCCCCCGCCCAGATCGCGGCCCTGCTGCGCCGCGTCCAGCGGGTCGCCGTGCTCGGCATCAAGCCGCGCGAGACGATGCAGCCCGCCTACTTCGTCCCCCAGTACGCGCAGCAGGTGGGGCTCGAGGTCGTGCCGGTGCCGGTCTACTACCCGGAGCTGACCGAGATGCTGGGCGCCCCGGTCTACCGCCGCCTCGCCGACGTCCCGGGCCACATCGACCTCGTCAACGTCTTCCGGCGCCCCGCCGACGTCCCCGCGCACCTCGACGACATCCTCGCCGCCCGCCCCGGCGCCGTCTGGCTCCAGAGCGGCATCCGCCACGCCGAGACCGCCGAGCGGCTGGCCCGCGAGGGGATCGACGTCGTGCAGGACCGGTGTCTGATGGTGGAGCTGCGAACGATCGGGATGTGAACCCTGCGACCTGCGACCTCACGGCCGCTACGAGGTCGCAGGTCGCAGGATCAGAGTCGCACCCGGTTCCGCCCGTCCGCCTTCGCCCGGTACAGCGCCGCGTCCGCCCGCGCGAACAGGTCCTCGACGCTCTCGATCCGCGCCGCCGGGAAGCTGGCCACCCCGATGCTGGCCGTCATCCGCAGCTCGCGGTCCTCGTCCCACGGCCGGAAGGCGTGCGCCTCGACGCGCTCGCGGATCCGCTCGGCGAACGCCGCCGCGCCGTCGTCGTCGGTCTCGGGGAGCACCACCAGGAACTCCTCGCCGCCGTAGCGTCCGACCACGTCCACGCTCCGCGCCACGCCGAGCAGCAGCTCCGACACGTCGCGCAGCACCGCGTCGCCCACCAGGTGCCCGTGCGTGTCGTTCACGCGCTTGAAGTGGTCGAGGTCGATCAGCAGCAGCGCCACCGAGTGGTCGTAGCGCAGCGCGCGCTCCATCTCGGTCGTCAGCCGCTCGGTCAGCGCGCGGCGGTTGAGCAGCTGCGTCAGCGGGTCGCGCGTCGCCAGCTGCTCCAGGCGCGCGTTGTCGGCGCGCGTCGTCTCGATCACCTGCGCGCGCTGCATCACCGCCACCGCGGCGCCGATCACCGCCTCGGCGAACTCCACGTCCTCGGGCGTCAGCGGCGGCTGCTCCCGCGTGCGGCGCAGCAGGAACACGCCGCGCTGCGCCGAGTCGACGGTGAACGGGAGCGCCATCGCGCTGCGCACCGGCACCTCCGTGCCGTCGAGCCCCATCGCCGGGCGCAGCCCGTACAGCGGCGACGCCGACAGCTCCTCGATCAGCACCGGCCGGTCGTGCTCCAGCGCCTCGCGCACCTCGGGGTAGTCGCCGACCGAGATCGGGCGCTTCTGCAGCTTGGCGTTCTCGAACGCCGTCGCCACCACCGCGTCGTCGCGCCCCGGCGCCGCCAGGATCACCGCGCAGTGCGACACGCTCAGCGCGCGCGCCACCCGCCGCGCGAGGATGTTGTAGACCTCGTCCGCCGCCAGGTCGCCGGTCACCTCGTGCAGGATGTCGACGAGCTTGCGGCGGTTCTCGGCGTCGGCGCGGGCGCGCTCCAGCTCCTCCTGCGTGCGGCGCAGCGTGTCGCGCTGCTGCCGGAGCACCGCCCCCACGCGCAGCTGCGCCTGGATGCGCGCCACCAGCTCCTTCACGCGGAACGGCTTGCGCACGTAGTCGGCGGCCCCGAGCCCCAGCGTGCGCACCGTCGCCTCCTCCACCGGCGCCGACGACAGCATCAGCACCGGGACGTCGCGCCACCGCGGGTCGCGCTTGATCCGCTCCAGCAGCTGCACCCCGTCGCCGTCGGGCATGAAGATGTCGAGCAGCAGCAGGTCGGGCGGGCGCTCCTCGCCGCTCCCCACCAGCTCCAGCAGCGCCGCCGCGCCCGGGACCGCCGTCACCGCGTAGCCGTGCTCCTCCAGCACCCACGACACGCTCTCGACGACCGCGGGGTCGTCGTCGGCGATCAGGATGCGGGCGCTCATGGTCGCGGATCCCGGCATGCGGCGTCGATCAGCCCCCCGCCCCGCCCATCACCTCGCGCAGCCCCGCCCACTCGATGTTGCCCCCGCTCAGCACGCACACGGTGTCGCCGTCGGCGGCCGGCGCGACCAGCCCCTCGCGCAGCGCCGCGACCGTGATCGCGCCGCTCGGCTCGGCGACCAGCTTCATCCGGTCGAGCAGCGCGCGCATCGCCGGCGGGAGCGCCGCGTCCTCCACCGTCACGACCTCGTCGACGTACGCCTGGTGGTGCGCGAACGGGTGCGTCCCCACCTCGACCGCCAGCAGCCCGTCGGCGAGCCCCGACGTCTTCCCGAGGTGCACCGGGCGCCCCTCGGCGCGGGCGCGCGTCAGCTTCGGCGCCCCGGCCGGCTCGACCCCCACCACGCGCGTCGCCGGCGAGAGCAGCTTCACCGCCGTCGCGACGCCGGCGCTCAGCCCGCCCCCGCCCACCGGCACGAGGACGAGGCGCACCGACGGCAGGTCGTCGACCAGCTCCAGCCCCGCCGTCCCCTGCCCGGCGATGATCGTCGGGTGGTCGTACGGCGGGACCAGCACCGCCCCCGTCTCGCGCACGATCTCGAGCGCCCGGTCCATCCGGTCGGCGGTCGACGTCCCCGCCAGCTCCAGGCGCGCCCCCAGCCGCTCGGCGCCGGCGCGCTTCGCCGGCGTCACCGTGGTCGGCATGACGACCGTCGCCGGGACGCCGAACAGCCGCGCCGCCAGCGCCACCGCCTGCGCGTGGTTCCCCGACGAGGGCGCGACGACGCCGCGCGCGCGCACCTCCGCGGGCAGCTCGGCCAGGAAGGTGTAGGCGCCGCGCAGCTTGAACGCGCCGCCCCGCTGCAGCATCTCCGGCTTCACCCAGACGCGCCCCGGGCCGCCCGGGAGCAGGTCGTCGGCCGGCAGCAGCGGGGTGCGCACGGCGACGCCGCGCAGCACGGCGGCGGCGGCGCGCAGCGTCTCGAGCGTGACCAGCGGGGTGGCGACGGCGGATCCCATGGGGGCGTGACGGCGGGGGGACGGGCCCGGGGGGCCGTTACCGCCGAGCCCGCCGCAGGTGCATCCCGCGAATGTAGCAGCGCAGGGCGTGACCGGCCACGCGCGCCCCCCGCCCATGCACCGCCCGTACCGCCGCGCCACGTGCACGTCGCCCGATGTCCGCGTGCAACGCCGACCGCGTGCCGCGGCCACGCCGCGCGACTCGCAGGCGTCGCACGCGCGACGGCCCCCCGGCGAGTCGCCGGGGGGCCGTCGGGTCCTGCGCTCG
The DNA here is from genome assembly GCF_029211165.1 of Roseisolibacter sp. H3M3-2. Taxonomy (GTDB): domain Bacteria; phylum Gemmatimonadota; class Gemmatimonadetes; order Gemmatimonadales; family Gemmatimonadaceae; genus Roseisolibacter. Next base: position 29,109 of record NZ_JARGEK010000009.1, on the reverse strand, counting down.
GCCGCCCGACGCGCGGGCGGCGGACGGCGTCAGGCGGGTCGCCTCACTCCGCGGCGTCGTCGGCCCCGGGGGCCTCGCCGTTGTCGGCGCCGTTGTCGGCGCCGTTCTCCGACGCGCCGTCCTCGGCGTCGAGCCCCTGGCCGCTCTCGTCCTTCTCCGACACCACGCGGGCGACGGCGCAGAGCGAGTCCTTCGCGTCCAGGTTCACCAGCTTCACGCCCTGCGCGTTGCGCCCCGTGTTGCGCACCTCGCCGACCGACGAGCGGATGATCACGCCGTTCTTGGTGATGAGCATGATCTCGTCGTCGCCCACGACCTCCATGACGGCCACGACGTTCCCCGTCCGCTCGGTGCGGTTGACGGTGATGATCCCCTTGCCGCCGCGCCCCTGCACGCGGTACTCGCCGAGGTCGGTGACCTTGCCCATCCCGTGCGACGTGACGACCAGCAGCGTCGCGTCGGCGCGGCGCACGACGACCATCGACACCACCTGGTCCTCGGGGCGCAGCGTCACGCCCTTCACGCCCGTCGTGTCGCGCCCCATGTCGCGCACGTCGGACTCGGGGAAGCGGATCGACAGCCCGTGCTTGGTGGCGAGCACGATGTCGTTGGAGCCGCTGGTGATCTGGACGTCGATCAGGGCGTCGCCCTTCTCGATCTTGATCGCCTTGATCCCCGTGGTGCGGACGTTCCCGTACTCGCTCAGCTGCGTCTTCTTGACCGTGCCGTCGCGGGTGCAGAACAGGAGGTACTGGTCCTCGCGGAACTCGCGCACCGGCACCATCGACCGGATCTTCGTGTCGGGCGACACGTTGATCAGGTTGACGATCGGCTTGCCGCGGGTGGCCCGCCCCGCCTGCGGGATCTCGTGGACCTTCAGCCAGAAGCACCGGCCGTCGTCCGTGAAGATCACGATGTAGTCGTGCGTGCTCGCGATGAAGAGCCGCTCGATGAAGTCGGTGTCCTTGAGGTCCTGCCCGGACAGCCCGCGCCCGCCCCGCCGCTGCTTGCGGTAGGTCGTCACCGGCGTGCGCTTGATGTACCCCGAGTGGGAGATGGTCACGACCATGTCCTCCTCGGCGATCAGGTCCTCGATCGTGAACTCGCCCTCGTCGGACGTGATCTCGCTGCGGCGCTCGTCGCCGTACTTGGCGACCACCTCCGCCAGCTCGTCCTTCATGATCTGCATCCGGCGCGGCCGGCTGTTGAGGATCTCGCGCAGGTCGGCGATCGTCGCCCGCACCTCGCGCAGCTCCTCCTCCAGCTTCTCGATCTCCAGGCCGGTGAGCTTGGCGAGGCGCATGTTGAGGATCGCCTCCGCCTGCCGCTCGCTCAGCTTGAACCGCCGCTGCAGCTGCCCGCTCGCCGCCGGCGTGTCCGACGCCCCGCGGATGATCTTGATCACCTCGTCGATGTTGTCGACGGCGATCTTGAGCCCCTCGAGGATGTGCTCGCGCTCGAGCGCCTTGTCGAGGTCGAACTGCGTCCGCCGGACGATGACCTCGTGCCGGTGCGTGATGTAGTGCAGCAGGACGTCGCGCACCGGCATCACCTTCGGCACCAGCCGCCCGGTCGCCGCGTCGGGCACCAGGGCCAGCATGATGACGCCGAACGTCGACTGCATCGTCGAGTGCTTGTACAGCTGGTTCAGCACCACGCGCGGGATCGCGTCGCGCTTCAGCTCGATGACGATGCGCATCCCCTCGCGGTCCGACTCGTCGCGGAGCGCGCTGATCCCCTCGACCTTCTGCTCGCGGTGCAGCTCGGCGATCTGCTCGACCAGGCGCGCCTTGTTCACCTGGTACGGCAGCTCCGTCACCACGATCTGCGACTTGTTCGAGGACTCCTTCTCCTCGATCACCGCGCGGGCGCGCATCACCACGCGGCCGCGGCCGTTCTCGATGTAGTCCTGGATCCCCTGGCGCCCGTAGATGTAGGCGCCGGTCGGGAAGTCCGGCCCCTTGATGTACTTCCGGATCGCCGCCGGCTCGAGCGTCGGGTCGTCGATCAGCGCCACCAGCGCCGCCGCCACCTCACGCAGGTTGTGCGGCGGGATGTTCGTCGCCATGCCGACCGCGATCCCCGAGCTCCCGTTCACCATCAGGTTCGGGAGCGCCGCCGGCAGCACCGTCGGCTCCTGCAGCCGGTCGTCGAAGTTGGGCGCGAAGTCGACCGTGTTCTTGTCGATGTCGCCCAGCATCTCGGTCGCCACCCGCGTCAGGCGCGACTCCGTGTACCGGTACGCCGCCGCCGGGTCGCCGTCCACCGAGCCGAAGTTCCCCTGCCCGTCCACCAGCGGGTAGCGCAGCGAGAAGTCCTGCACCATGCGCACGAGCGCGTCGTACACCGACTGGTCGCCGTGCGGGTGGTACTTGCCCAGCACGTCCCCCACCACCGTCGCCGACTTCTTGTACGGCCGGCCCGGCGTGAGCCCGATCTCGTTCATCGCGTACAGCACGCGGCGCTGCACGGGCTTCAGCCCGTCGCGCACGTCCGGCAGCGCGCGCGACACGATGACGCTCATCGAGTAGTTGATGAACGACTCCTTGATCTCCTCGTCGATCAGACGCGGCAGGATGCGTTCGCGGTTGTTCGGAGCGGTCATGAGCTACCTGCGATGGGGGACGACCCGCGGCCTCCATGAGGGGCCGGCGGCAATCCCGTAATGTACCGGATCCGGGGGCTGAACGCAACCCGAAGGTCCCGGCCTAACCATCGCTCCGACAACCACTTACGAGGCCGCCCCGGCGGCCCCGGCGGGAGGCCCCGCGGGACCCCTCAGGCGCCCCGGTCCTCCGCCTCCTCGGCGGCCTCCTCCTCGGCCGCCTCCCGCGCGATCGCGGCCTTCTCGGCCCGGTACCGCTCGTACCACTCGCGCGTGATCTCCCCCGCCAGGTCGCGGTTCCCGAGCCCGAACGACAGGGCCACCGCGAGCGCGATCGCCCCGAACAGGATCGCGAACGCCGTGGTCACGATGTCGGTCGCGATCCCCAGCTCCTGCAGCGCCATGAAGACGGCCAGGATGATCACCCCCCACCGCCCCACCCGCGCCAGCGTCGGCCCCCCGTGCAGCCCGCCCGCCGAGGCCATGATCAGCCCGCCCACGAACCCGCCCAGCACGATCCCGACGATGATGATCACGATCGCCGCGATCACGCTCGGGATGTAGCTGACCAGCTCCGAGAAGACGTTCGCCAGCGATTGGAAGCCGAGCGCGTTGGCGGCGATCAGCATCACCGCGAACATCACGAACCAGAACAGCAGGTTCGCGATCACCCGCGCCGGGTTGAGGTGCGTCCCTGAGCGCTCGACCGCGTGCAGCACGCCGCCGCGCTCCAGCATCTCGTTCAGCCGCACCCGCCGCAGCAGCCGGTTCGTCCCCTTCTCGACCAGCTTCGCCAGCAGGTAGCCGGCGAACAGGATGACCAGGGAGCCCAGGAGCGAGGGGACGAACAGGCCGAGCTGGGCGAAGCTCTCCTGCAGGCGGGCGACGAAGTCCAGGGGCTGGGGTTCCATGGGGCGGGAATCTAGGCGGCACAGGACGCTTCCGCCGCCGGAGCGTCGAGCGGTGAGCGTCGAGCGTCGAGCGTCGCGGGCGCTCCTCGGCGGGCGGGCGTCGTCTCGCGGAGGCCGCCGCCTCTGCGGACCCGCCCGAGCGCCGGGCGCCGAGCGCCGAGAACACGTCTGCTCGGCGCCCGGCGCCCGGCGCTCGGGCCGTGTCGCGACGACGCGTCCCATGCCTCGGGGAGACGTCCCGTGCGAACAACCCGCTCGACGCTCGACGCTTCAGTTCCTCGTCCCCCTCCGCACGTCGAACAGCGCGCTCCGCCGGCAGTTCGGGCAGATCAGCCACTCGCGCCGGCGCGCGTAGCCGAGGCCGAACGAGCCGCCGCCGATCGGGCGGCGGGTGAGCGTGGCGCCGTCGCGCGGGCAGACGGGCGGGCGCCCCCCGGCGACGGCGGCGCGCAGCGCCTGCTGCTCCTCGGGCGTGTATGGGGTCTCGCGGCCGTCCGGGGGCTCAGGCGTCGCCGACACGGATCACCACCTTCCCGAACTGGGCGCCGCTGCGCAGCCGCTCGTACGCCGCCCGCGCCTCGGCCAGCGGCGTCACCGAGTCGATCACGGGGAGCAGGCGCCCGGCGCGCAGCTCGCCGACGATCGCCTCGTACTCGGCGTCGGTCCCCATCGTCGAGCCGAGGAGCGACCACTGGTTCCAGAAGAGGCGGCGCACGTCGGTCTGCAGCATCGCCCCCGACGTCCCCCCGCACGTGACCAGCCGCCCGCGCCGGCCGAGCGTGAGCAGCGACCGCTGCCAGGTCGCCTCGCCGACGCTGTCGACCACCACGTCGACTCCGCGCTTGCCCGTCGCCTCGCGGATCGTGCGCGGGACGTCGGCGGTGGCGTGGTTGAGCACGTGGTCGGCGCCCAGCGCCCGCGCGCGCGCCAGCTTCTCGTCGCTCCCGCTGGTCACCCACACGGTGGCCCCGATCCGCTTGGCGATCTGCAGCGCCGCCAGCGCGACGCCCCCGCCGATCCCCCAGATCAGCACCTGGTCGCCGGGACGCACGCGGGCGCGGGTGACGACCATCCGCCACGCCGTGAGCGTCGCCAGCGAGAACGCCGCCGCCTGCTCCGCCGTGACGTCGTCGGGGATCGCGTGCACGTTGCGCCCCGGGAGCACGACGTACTCGGCGAGGAAGCCCGGGCGGTGCTCGCCGAAGATCTGGTAGCGCGGGCAGAGCGGCTGCTCCCCGTCGAGGCAGTACTCGCACGCGCGGCAGCTCGTCGCCGGGTGGATCGCGACGCGGTCCCCCGGCCGCACGTGCGTCACCTCGCTCCCCACCGCCTCGACCACGCCGGCGCCGTCGGAGCCGGTGACGAAGTCGGGGCCGACGGTGATCCCCGGCAGCCCGCCGATCACGTACAGGTCCAGGTGGTTCAGCGCCGCCGCCTCGATCCGCACCCGGACGTCGCGCGGGTCGCGCAGCTCGGGCACCGGGAGGTCGGTGCGGTAGACCAGCTGGTCGAGATCGCCGTGACTCGGAAGCGTGAGCGCGCGCATCGATCGGGTGGGGCGGGAGCGGGTGGAGCGGGAGCGGGTGAGGCGGGAGCGAATACTACGTAGGTGGGGACCGACGCCGTCTCCGTTCCCGCCCCACCCGTTCCCGCCGTACCCGTTCCCGCCGTATCCGGCGGTTTATATTCCGGGCACTTTCTGCCGCCCAGCCCGGGTCGGCCCCATTCCCTGCTCATTCGGATCGGTCATGGTCGCGATCAAGGTGCCGCCCCTCGGCGAGTCGATCGTCGAGGCGACGATCTCGCGCTGGGTGAAGCGCGAGGGCGAGGCGGTGACGGCGGGCGAGACGCTCGTGGAGCTCGAGACGGACAAGATCACCGTCGAGGTCCCCGCGCTCGCCTCGGGGGTGCTGACCAAGCGCCTCCGCAACGAGGGCGACGTGGTCGCGGTCGACGAGCAGCTGGCCGAGATCGACGAGACGGCGGCCCCCGCGGGCGCCCCGGCGCTCGGGCCCGCGGCCGCCGCGCCGGCGGCCGCCCAGGAGCCCGCCGCCCAGCCGGCGGCCCAGCCCGCGGGTGCCGGCGCCGACGTGAAGGCCTCGCCGGCCGCGCGCCGCCTGGCCACCGAGTCGGGCGTGGACCTCGCCGGCGTGGCCGGGACGGGGCGCGGCGGCGTGGTGAGCAAGCCGGACGTGGTGCAGGCCGCCGCGCAGGGCGCCCGCCCGGCGGCCGCGCCGCGTCCGGCGCCCGCCAACGGGACCGGCCCGCGCGAGAGCCGCGAGAAGATGACGACGCGCCGCAAGCGCATCGCCGAGAACCTGCTCGCGTCGCAGCACCAGACCGCGCACCTGACGACGTTCAACGAGATCGACATGACCGCCGTCACGCAGCTCCGCGAGCGCGTGCGCGAGCGCGTCGAGAAGGAGCACGGGGTGCGCCTCTCCTTCATGCCGTTCTTCGTGAAGGCCGCCGTCGCCGCGCTCCAGCAGTACCCGCTCGTCAACGGCAAGATCGACGGCGACAGCATCGTCCAGCACCACTACGTGAACATGGGCATCGCCGTCGCCAGCGACGCCGGGCTCGTGGTGCCGAACATCAAGGACGCCGACCGCAAGGGCGTCCTCGAGATCAGCCGCGACATCGTCGCCGTCGCCAAGCGCGCGCGCGACGGCAAGCTGACGATGGACGACCTCACCGGCGGCACCTTCACGATCACCAACGGCGGCGTCTTCGGCTCGCTCGTCTCGACGCCGATCATCAACTACCCGCAGGTCGGCATCCTCGGGCTGCACAAGGTGCAGGACCGGCCGGTCGCGGTCGACGGGCAGGTCGTCATCCGCCCGATGATGTACGTCGCGCTCTCCTACGACCACCGCCTGATCGACGGGCAGCAGGCCGTCCTCTTCCTCGTCCGGGTCAAGGAGCTGATGGAAGACCCGGCCTCGATGCTGATCGCCTGATGGCCGACACCAACACCCCCGCCCCCGACGTCCTCGTCCTCGGCGGCGGCCCGGGCGGCTACGTCGCCGCGATCCGCGCCGCGCAGCTCGGCCTGCAGGTCGTCTGCGTCGAGATGGACAAGACGCTCGGCGGCACCTGCGTCAACGTCGGGTGCATCCCGTCGAAGGCGCTGCTGCAGTCGTCGGAGCACTACGAGTTCGCCCGCCTGCACGCGCAGGAGCACGGCGTCCGCTACGACGGCGTCGGCTTCGACCTGCCGACGATGCTCAAGCGCAAGGACGACGTCGTCGCGCAGAACACCAAGGGCGTCGAGTTCCTGTTCAAGAAGAACAAGGTCACCTGGGCGAAGGGGCGCGGCACGCTCGCGCAGGCCGGCGCGCAGGGGAACGTCGTCGAGGTGACGGCGGAGGACGGCGCGGTCACGCGCTTCGCCCCGAAGCACGTCATCCTCGCCACCGGCTCGGTGCCGATCGAGCTGCCGTTCCTCAAGTTCGACGAGGAGCGCGTGCTGTCGAACGTCGGCGCGCTGAAGATCCCCGAGGTGCCGAAGCGCCTGATCGTCATCGGCGGCGGCGTGATCGGGCTCGAGCTCGGCTCCGTCTGGCGCCGCCTCGGCGCGCAGGTGACGGTGGTCGAGCTGGCGCCGACGATCCTGCCGGGGAACGACGAGGACATCGTGAAGGAGGCGACGCGCACCTTCACGAAGCAGGGGCTCGTGCTCAAGACCGGCGTGCGCGTGACCGGCGGCGGGCGCGAGGGCGACGTCGTGAAGGTCACGGTCGAGAAGGACGGGCAGAGCGAGACGCTCGAGGCGGAGTACGTGCTCGTCTCGGTCGGGCGGCGCCCCGCGCTGCACGGCGTCGACGCCGCGGCGCTCGGCCTCGCGGTCGGCAAGCGCGGCGAGGTGCAGGTCGACCACCAGATGCGCACCAACCTGCCGAACGTGTTCGCCATCGGCGACGTGGTCGGCGGCAAGCTGCTCGCCCACAAGGCCGAGGAGGAGGGCGTGGTGGCGGCGGAGGTGATCGCCGGCAAGCCGGTCGAGATGCACTACCGCTCGATGCCCTCCATCGTCTACACCTGGCCCGAGGTGGCGACCGTGGGCCTCGCCGAGCACGAGGTGAAGGCCGAGGGGCGGAAGTACAAGGTCGGGAAGTTCCCCTTCAGCGCCAACGGGCGCGCGCGCACGATGGGGGAGACGACCGGCCTCGTGAAGTTCATCGCCGACGCCGAGACCGACGAGCTGCTCGGGTGCCACATGTTCGGCGCCAACGTCTCGGACCTCATCCAGGAGGTCGTGCTGGGCTTCGAGTACCGCGCGTCGTCCGAGGACGTCGGCATCACGGTGCACTCGCACCCGACGCTGTCCGAGGCGGTCAAGGAAGCGGCGCTCGCCACGCTCGGCCGCGCGATCCACATCTGACCGCCGGGCGACCGGCGGGACGCGCGAAGGGCCGGCTCCTCACGAGGAGCCGGCCCTTCGCGTCGATCGGTCGGACGACGTCGGTCAGCGCAGCATCAGGCCGAGCGCGGCGCCCGCGGCCAGCAGCACCGTGCCGCCGACGACGGCGAGGGCGGTGTTGAAGGGCGCCGGGCGCTGCCACCACGACTGCGGCGCGGCGGGGCGGGTGGCGGGGATCGCGGCCATGAGGCGCTCGACCACCGGCGACGGCGTCACCATGCGGCGGCGGCGCTCGGTCTCCTCGGTGATCCGCGACCACAGCTCCACGTCGCGGCCGTTGGCACGGCGCGCCGCGGCCTCGCTGACCTCACCGTCGAGCCACTGCTGCACGGCCAGGGCCGGGTGCCCGTCGCCGTTGAGCGCGACCTCGCGGTCGGCCAGCGACTCCGGGTGGTGATTGGGCGACGGCTCGGGAGAGCGCGCCCGGCCACGACCGCCGTCGGGATTCAGGTTGTCCATCAGGCGTATTTCTCCTCGAGCAAGGCCTGGAGCGCCTCGCGTGCTCGATGCACGCGCATCTTCAGGGCTCCAACGGTGGTCCCCAGCAGGTCTGCCATCTCCTCGTACGACCGCCCCTCGACGTGCTTCATCACGAACGCCTCCCGGAGGGACGGGGCGAGTCGACCTAAAGCATGGTCGAGATCGCGCCGAAGCTCAGAGCGGTCGAGGTCCTCGTCGGGGGTCGCGTAGTTGGACGGCTGGTCGTCCTCTTCGTAGCTGACGTGGGTGCGGCGGATGTTCTTCAGCCAATCCTTGCACCCGTTCGCCACGATCCGGAACAGCCAGGCGTCGAACCGCCCGCGCACCTCGGCGAGATGCGAGTACGCCTTGATGAACGACTGTTGGAGAATGTCCTCCGCGACGTCCGGACTCCCGGTCATCCCCAACGCGTGGCGGTACAGCGGGTCGCTGTAACGCTGGATGAGGACGGCGAACGCATCGCGGTCGCCCGCTAGGACGCTCGCGATGATCTGCTGATCCGCGTCCGCCGGATCGGTCGTCGTGCCCTGTACCGTAGTGTGCACGGTACGAGCATAACTTCCGAGCGGCGCACCGGATAGCCCCGGCAGCACGGGTCCGACCGCAGTGGTCACGCGGTCAAGACGACGGGCCGCCGAGGCGCGTAACGCGGAGGTCTCAGCGCGCGCTTCGGCCCCCGTTCGGGGCGGCTCGGCGTGCGGCCGAGGACGCCGGCTCAGGGGAGCGGCGCGACCCGCCCGAAGGCGCCCCAGCCGAGCGCGCGGACCAGCGCCCCGTGCTCGTCGAGGCGCGGCGGGGGGCGCCGGACCCGCCCCGGGACGCTCGGCGCCACCCCGATCAGCGGCGACGCGTCCACGTCGCGCAGCGCCTCGGCCACCGACCGCACCTCCCCCGCCGGGACGCCGGCCGCGTCGAGCCGCGCCCGCCACTCGGCGGCCGGTCGGGTGCGCAGCCGACCGGACAGCAGCGCGACCAGCGCGTCGCGGTTGGCGAGTCGGGCGGGGTTGGTGGCGAAGCGGGGGTCGGCGGCCAGCTCGGGGAGGTCGAGCGCCGCGGCGCAGGCGCGCCACTGCGCGTCGTTGCCGACCGCGACCACCAGCGGCCGGTCAGCGGCGTCGAGCAGCTGGTAGGGTGAGAGGTTGGCGTGGGCGTTCCCCCACCGCCGCGCGTCGCGCCCACTCACGAGGACGTTCTGGGCGACGTTCACCAGCCCGGCGACCGCGCTCGCCGCCAGCGAGACGCGCACGTGCCGCTCGGCGGCCGGCAGCGGCGCCCGCGGGCCCGACCGTCCGACCAGCGCCCCGAGGATCGCGATCGCGGCGTCCTTCCCGGTGAGGACGTCGACCACGGCGACGGGGGCCTTCACGGGCTCGCCGTCGGGGGCGCCGTTCACGGCCATCCACCCCTGCTCCGCCTGGAGGACGAAGTCGTAGCCCGGGCGGTCGCTGTCGGGGCCGAAGCCCGAGATGGTGCACCAGACGAGTCGGGGGTTCTCGGCGAGGAGCACCGCCGGGTCGAGCCCGCGCCGGGCGAGGGCGCCGCGGCGGAAGTTCTCCACCACCACGTCGGCGTCGGCGGCGAGGGCGCGGAGGAGCGCGACGTCGCCCGCGGCGTCGAGGTCGGCGGCGAGCCCGAGCTTGTTGCGGTTGATGCTGAGATAGTAGGCGCTCTCGCCGCGCTCGTCGAACGGGGGGCCCCAGCCACGCGTCTCGTCTCCCTCGCCCGGCCGCTCGACCTTCAGGACGTCGGCGCCGAGGTCGCCGAGGAGCATGGTGCAGAGTGGGCCGGCGAGGACGCGGGTGAGGTCGAGGACGCGGACGCCGGAGAGGAGCATGCTGCCTCTATTCTGCCGTTGAACTGTTCGGTAGATTGCCGGGCGTGTCGCGAGCGCGCCACGGCTGCCGGGCCCGGCCGAACTTGCGTAGGCCCTGCAAAATCATATACTTACCCGCGTCGTCAGCAGGTGCCGCCGGAGCGCCGCGCGCCCTTCCGGCCCGACCCACTCCCTCCATCAGGGGTGCGCGGCCCCTCCCCGGAGCAGCGAATCATGGCGGAACAGGTGCAGAGCACGGAAGAGACGCCGAAGGCTGACGCGCCGTCCACCCCGCCGCCGCCCAAGCGCGGCCTCGGGCACCGCGGGGCGGACCCGCGGGACACGGCGGCGGAGCTCGCGGCCCGTGCCCACCAGATCAGCCTGGAAGCCGGCAGCAAGATGTCGGGGGCGATGCGCGACCTGGTCCACGCCGCGGCGGGGATCGGCGGCTTCGTCGTCGAGACGGCGCGCGACGTGGTGCAGTTCATGGTGCGCCGCGGGCAGATGGCGCAGGACGAAGCCGAGAAGCTGATCCGGGAGGCGGAGGAGGCGTACGGCCACCGCGTGGCCGCCGGGTACGTCCCCGGCCAGGGGATCCCGCCCAAGCCCGAGCCCGCGCCGGCCCCCGCCCCGACGCCCGCGCCGGTCGAGACGCCGGCGCCGGTGGCGGCGAGCGCGGAACCCGCCGACTCGAAGCCGGCGCCGGCGAAGGCGGCCCCCGCGGTGAAGGCGCCCAGGGCGGAGCCCGCCAGGGCGGCCAAGCCCGAGGCCGCGACGGTCGAGACGCCGAAGAGCGAGCCCGTGAGGGCGGAGGCGCCCAGGGCGGACGCGCCGGCGAAGCCCGCGACGAAGGCGAAGGAGCCCGCGAAGGCCGCGGCGAAGGAGCCGGCGAAGGAGCCGGCCAAGGCCGCGCCCGTCGCCAAGGCGCCGGCCAAGACCGCCGCCGCGCCGGCGAAGCCCGCCGCCAAGGCGCCGGCCAAGGCCCCCGCGAAGGCGGCGCCGGCCGCCAAGGTCCCCGCCAAGACCGCGACCAAGGCCGGGAGCGTGAAGGCGCCGCCGGCCAAGGCGCCGGCGAAGGCCGCCTCCAAGCCGGCCGCCAAGGCTCCGGCGAAGGCGGCGCCCGCCAAGACGCCGGCCAAGAAGGCCGCGCCGAAGAAGCGCTAGCGCTCCGCGCGCTCGGCGACCGGTCCGCGCAGTTCCACCAGCCGCCCGATCAGGGCGGCCACCTCCACGGGGGAGGCGACGTGCCAGTCGGCTTCGGTCGGCACGTCGGCCTCCCCCACGCGTATCGTGACCGCGCGGGCGCCGGCGGCCCGGAGCCGGCGGAACGCGTCCTCGTCGGTGCGGTCGTCGCCGGCGAACAGCACCGCGCCCGCGGGGGCGAGCGCGCCCAGGCGCGCGGCGAGCGCGAGGACGGCCGTCCCCTTGTCGAGCTCCGCGTCGGGGCGCAGCTCGAGGATCCGCTTCCCGTCGTGTACGCGCAGCCCCTCGCGCGCGGCGACGTCGCGCACCGCGTCGGCGAGCGCCGGCACCGCGTCGTCGGGCGCGAGGCGCGTGTGGACGGAGAGTCCCCACCGCTTGTCCTCGAGCAGCGCGCCGGGCACCGCGGCGACCGGAGACGCGAGCGCCGCCGCCTCGCGCGCCACCGCCGCCGCCGCGGCCACCAGCGCCTCGGCGACGCGGCGCGTGCCGTCGGCGTCCCACGTCTCGACGCCGTGGTTGCCGATCACCCAGAGCCCCGCCGCCGGCACCATGCGCGCGCCGTCGTGCGCCGCGCGGCCCGTCACCAGCCCGACGCGCACGCCCGGGCGCGCGGCGAGGTCGGCGAGCGCGCGCCGCGTGGCGTCGGGGACCTCGGCGAGCTCGGGGCGCGGCGCCAGCGGGGCGAGCGTGCCGTCGATGTCGAACAGGGCGAGCAGCGGCGACGCCTGCGCGAGGGGCGCGAGCGCGTCGTCGGCGAGCGGCGCGCTCACCGCGCGTCGGCGGCCGGGACGACGCCGACGGGCCGGCCGGGTTGGCCGGGTCGGGGGCGAGCTGGTCGACGCGCGCCAGGATCGCCGCCAGCCAGTCGAAGATGGTGGCGCGGCGCAGGCGCTCGCGCATCGCGTGCATGCGCTCCTGCCGCTCCGCCATCGGCATGCGGATCGCCTCGCGCAGCCCCTGCACCATGCCGTCCACGTTGAACGGGTTGACCAGCACCGCGCCCTCGATCTCCTCGGCGGCACCGGTGAGGCGGCTCAGCACGAGCACGCCCTGCTCGTCGACGTTGCAGGCGACGAACTCCTTGGCCACCAGGTTCATCCCGTCCTGCAGCGACGACACGAGGCACAGGTCGCCCGCACGGTAGATCGCCGCCAGCTCCTCGGCGCCCGTGTTCTGGCGCAGCAGCACGATCGGCGTCCAGTCGGGCGTCCCCCAGCGCGCGTTGATCGCGTCGACCGACGCCGTGACCTCGTCCTCGAGCGCCTTGTAGGCGGCGATCTCGCTGCGCGACGGCGTGGCGACGAACAGGAAGGTCAGGCAGCCGCGCAGCTCGGGCGCCTCCTGCCACAGCAGGTCGAGCGCGCGCAGCCGCTCGGGGATCCCCTTCGTGTAGTCGATGCGGTCGACGCTGACGCCGAGCGCGCAGCTGTCGGAGGCGTACTGCGCGCGCAGCTCGGCGGCGCGGCGCTCGGCGTCCGGGTGCAGCGCCAGCCCCTCGAAGCGCTCGACGTCGATGCTGATCGGGAAGGTGCCGACGCGCACGGCGCGCCCGTCGACGCGGATGCGCCGGTGCTCGCGCCGCACCTCGGCGTCGGGGAGCACGGCCGCCACGCAGTCCATGAAGTTCATGGCGTGGCGGTCGGTGTGGAACTCGAGCAGGTCGTTGCCGAGCAGCCCGCGCAGCACCGACTGCTGCACGTCGGTCGGCAGCAGGCGGAGGATGTCGGGCGGCGGGAAGGGGATGTGCCAGAACTGGTGGATGAACGCGCGCTCCCCGCGGGCCGCGAGGCGCCGCCGCAGCAGCGACGGGGCGACGGCGAAGTGGTAGTCCTGGATCCACACCACCGGCTCGCCCGGCGCGCGCGCGACCTCCTCGGCCGCGGCCTCGGCGAAGCGCGCGTTGACCGCGTGGTAGCGCTCCCAGTGCTCGGCGCGGTACTCGTAGTGCTGCAGCAGCAGGTGGCAGAGCGGCCACAGCGCGCTGTTGGCGAAGCCGAGGTAGAAGCCCTCGACGTCGGCGTCGTCGAGCCAGACGCGGCGGAGCGTGTACGCCGGCGACTCGGGCGGCACCTGGAGGCGGCCGTCGGCGTCGGCGGTCTCGCGGTCGGCGGTGCCGGAGCCCCAGGCCACCCAGGTGCCGTGCGTCCGCTGCAGCGTCGGGTCGAGCGCCGAGACGAGTCCGCCCGGGGGCCGGCGCAGCTGCACCCCGTCCTCGCCGTGCACGTGCTCGTACGGCTCCCGGTTGGACACCAGGATGAGCGTGCGACCGTCGAGGGGGCCTTCGATCGATTGGGACATCGCCCGAACAAAAGGCAATGCGCGTGCCCCCAACGGCCCGCGCGGCGGGGCGCCCGGGGCCCGCGGGGACGCCCGTGACGGCCGCGCGGCGCTGGTGCATGTTGCGCGCATGTCCGCCCCCGCCAAGCCCCCTGTGCTCGTCGCCCGCGCCCCCGCCCGACTCGACTTCGGCGGCGGGTGGACGGACGTCCCGCCGTACTGCGACGAGGAGGGCGGGACCGTCTGCAACCTCGCCATCGCGCGCCGCGCGACGGTGCGGCTGCGCGCCGCCGACGCTGCCTCGGCGCCGACCGAGCGGGCGCCGACCGGGCGGGCGTCGGACGCGCGGCTGGCCGACGCCGCGCTGGTGCGCGCGGGGCTCGGCACGGTCGCGCGCGCCGACCTCGCCAGCGACTTCCCGGTGGGCGCGGGGCTCGGCGGGTCGTCGGCCGCCGGGGTGGCGCTGGCGGCGGCGGTCGCGGCCTGGAAGGGGGCGCTGCCGGCCGGCGCCCCCGACGCCGCCACGCGCGACGCGCTCGCCGAGTGGAGCCGCGCGGTCGAGGTGGAGGACGCCGGGATCGCGGGCGGGCGCCAGGACCACTACGCCGCGGCGTACGGCGGCGCGCTGCGCCTCGACTTCGGCGCGGCGGCGGGCGGGCGGCCGGCGGCCGCGCACCCGATCGCGCTCGCCGACGCCACGGCGTCGGCGCTGGAGCGGCGGCTGCTGGTGGTGTACACGGGGGAGTCGCGCATCTCGGGCGACACGATCACCGCGGTGCTCGACGCGTACCGCGCGCGCGAACCGCGGGTGGTGCGCGCGCTCGCCCGCATGCGCGCGCTGGCCGCCGGCATGGCCGACGCGCTGGCCGCCGGCGACGTGGACGCGCTGGGCGCGCAGCTCGACGAGCACTGGACGCACCAGCGCGCGCTGCACCCGTCGATCACGACGCCGCGCATCGACGCCATCGTGGCGGCGGGGGCGCGCGCCGGCGCGCTGGGCGCCAAGGCGCTGGGCGCGTCGGGGGGCGGCTGCGTGCTGCTGCTGTCGGCCGACGGGCGCGAGGACGCGCTGCGCGCGGCGGTGGGGCCGCTGGGAGAGCCGCTCGACTTCGTGTTGGACCGGGAGGGGGTCGTCGTGCAGCGCGTGCCCATCGACGATCCATGAAGGCGGGAGTCGTCACGGCGGGAGTCGACACCACGGGACTCGCAACGGCGCAGTGCGCGGTCACGACTCCCGCCGTGTAGACTCCCGCGGTCGCGACTCCCGCCGTCCATTCTGAGCACGCGCACCAGACCTCGGATGATCCCCTTCGCCGACCCCCTCGCCCTCACGCGCGCCCTCGTGCGCGTCGACTCGCGCAACCCGTCGCTGGTGCCCGGCGCGCCCGGCGAGGGCGAGTGCGCGCGGCTGCTGGCCGGGGTGCTGGCGGGGTGGGGGTTCGCGGTCGAGGTGCAGGAGGCGGCGCCGGGGCGCCCCAACGTGCTGGCGCGGCTCGGGCGCGCGGAGGCGGGCGCGGGGACGCTGATGCTCAACGGCCACCTCGACGTCGTGGGGACGGAAGGGATGGTGCACGCGCCGTTCGACGCCGAGGAACGCGGCGGGCGGATGTACGGGCGCGGCGCGACCGACATGAAGGGGGGCGTGGCGGCGATGTGCGCGGCGGCGGCGCGCGCGCACGCGGCGGGGGCGCTGCGCGGCGAGGTGCTGGTGGCGGCGGTGGCCGACGAGGAGTACGAGAGCGTCGGCACGCGCGCGCTGCTGGACGGGCTGCGCGCGCGCGGCGCGACGTGCGGCGGCGCGCTGGTGACCGAGCCCACGCGGCTGGCGATCATGCCGGCGCACCGCGGCTTCGCGTGGTACACGGTGACGCTGCACGGCCGCGCGGCGCACGGGAGCCGCTACGACATCGGTGTGGACGCGATCCGCCACGCGGGACTGCTGCTGGCGGAGCTCGACGCGCTCGACGCCGACGAGCTGCCGCGGCGCGCGCCGCACGGGCTGCTCGGGCGCGGCTCGCTGCACGCGTCGCTGATCGAGGGGGGGATCGGGCTCACGACGTACCCCGACCGGTGCGTGCTGCGGCTGGAGCGGCGGACGATCCCCGGCGAGAGCGCGGCGGGCGCGCAGCGCGAGATCGAGGCGGCGTGCGACCGCGTGCGCGCGCGTCGCCCGGAGTTCCGCGCCGACGTCGCGCTCGACTTCGCGCAGCCGCCGAGCGACGTGCCGGCGGACGCGCCGCTGGTGCGCGCGCTCGACGCGGCGCTGCGCGCGGCCGGGGAGTCGGCGCCGGTGGCGGGGATGAGCGCGTGGACCGACGCCGCGCTGCTGAACGAGGCGGGGATCCCGGCGATCTGCTTCGGGCCGGGCGACATCGCGCTGGCGCACGCGGCGGAGGAGTACGTGGAGACGGCCGAGATCGCGCGGGCGACCGACGTGATGCAGGGGCTGGTGTCCGCGTGGTGCGCGTGAGCGGCGCGCAGGGAGCTGCGGGCTGCGGACTGCGGACCTGAACCCGCAGCCCGCAGCCCGCAGCCGACACGCCGCAGCCCGCAGCGTCCGCTCGCTGTTAGGTTGCCCCCATGGCGAACTTCTCCCCTGCCCAGTACGACGCGCTCGAGCGCGCCATCACCGACGGCCGCCGGATCGCGGTGCAGCGCCCGGGGTCGGGCGAGGTCGTGGTCCTGCCGCGGCGGCTGCGGCTGGTCGGCGGACGCGAGATGATCGAGGCGGCGCACCCGACCACCGGCGACCGGCTCAACCTGTACCTCGACGAGATCGACGCCTTCGAGGTCGTGAAGTGAGCGCGTCGCACCCCGTCGTGGCGGTGTTCGCGGACGAGTCGTGCCTCGGGAACGGCAAGGCGGGCGACACGCCCGGCGGCGGCGGCGGGCTGGTCGAGTGGCGGCACCCGCGCACCGGCGAGATCCTGCGCTGGGACTACTGGTTCGCCGAGCCGGACACGACGAACAACCGCATGGCGCTGCGGTCGGTGATCGAGGCGTTCCGCGGGCTGTCGAGGAAGGGGCACACGTTCAGCGTCGTCTTCACCAGCGACTCGAAGTACATCGTCGACGGGATGACGTCGTGGGTGCCCGGGTGGATGTCGCGCGGATGGACGCGCAAGACCGGGCCGATCGAGAACCTCGCGCTGTGGCAGGAGGCGGTGGACTCGCTCGGCCCGCACGAGCGCGAGTGGCGGTGGGTGCGCGGACACAACGGGCACCCGCAGAACGAGTACGCGAACTTCCTCGCCACGCGGGCGGCCGCCGAGCAGACGCAGTCGGACGGGCTGGTCCCCTCGGGGTTCGACGCGTGGGTGGCGGCGCAGCGCGGGAAGGCGGCGCTCAAGGGACAGCTGGAGCCCTTCCCCGAGGCGGCGACGTTCCGCCCGGCGCCGGCCTTCCCCCGGCTCCCGGCCGGCCGCTGAGCGGCGGCGGGCCCGGGGCGTGACGCTTTGAGCGGGCCCCAGGCGTTGCCCGGCCCGGCCGGCGGGCGTCCCCCGGTCATGAAGAAGAGCCTGCTCATCCTGGCCGTCGGGTGCCTGCTCGGCTACTCGATGGGGTTCAAGGACGCCCGCGTCCACGAGCGCCCGGTCTACGAGCGCATGCTCGACAACGTCGGCGGGGCCGCCCGGGGGAAGTACGGCGGGGTCGACCGCGCCACGGCCGAGTCCGACAGATAGCGCGGCACGGGTCGTGGTGTACGAGGCGCCGCCCCCAACCGGAGCGCCCATGGACGACCTCGATCGGCTCTACCGGCACCTCGTCGAGACGCTGCGCGGCGAGGCGCCCCACCTTCTTCGCCAGCGGTTCACCGTCGGCGACCTGTCGCAGCAGCTCGTGCCGTACCGGCTCCACCGGCGGGCGCTCGGCTTCGACACGATCCAGCAGTACGACCGGGCCCTCCTCCGGCTGGCGGCCGGGGAGCGCGGCTACCTGATCACGGAGCCCGTCGTCCGGGACGCCGCCCGCGCGGGGCTGGAACGGCCGGGGGACGAGGACCCGCTCCGCCGCTTCGCCGACGCCCCCGCCGGGCTGGCCGGCGAGCCGCTGTCGGCGCTGCTCGGGCAGGCCCCGCCGCCCGTGCCCATCCCCCCGGTCGTGCCGCCACCGCCGCCGCCCGCTCCGTCCGCCGACTCGCCGTTCGCCACCGGCGCGTTCGGCGGGTCGTCGTCCGGGTCGGGGTACGGGTCCGGCGTCGGGTCGCCGTTCGGGTCGCAGGAGCCCGTGACGCCCCCCTTGGCACCCGCGGCGGCGGCCGCTAGCGTTGCCGACCGCCCGGCGCCCCCGCCGGCGCCTCCACAGGCCGCGCCCCTGGCATCCGACCCCTCCGCGTCCATGCCCTTCCCCACCCGCCCCGCCGCCGCCGTGACCGGCGGGCGCTGCCAGTACTGCGGGCACGCGCTCCCCGAGGGGCGGCCGGTGACCTTCTGCCCCTACTGCGGGCAGAACGTGACCGTCGTGCGCTGCCCGGCGTGCAGCACGGAGCTCGAGGTCGGCTGGCGCTACTGCGTGACCTGCGGCCGGGCGATGGACGCCGCGCCGACAGGGGCGGCGCCGACGGGCGCTGGCCCGACGGGCTCTGGGAGCACCCCGCCCGGAGGCTGACGCCCGTGGCGCGTCGCGGCGGCTCGAAGGGCGGACGCTCCGGCGGCCGGCCGGCCGGGACCCCCTCGGCCGGCGGGCGCGGGAAGCGCCGCGGCGGCGTCCCGCGCTGGGTGGTCGCGGTCGGCGCGCTGGCGCTGCGCGCGGCGGGCGCCGGCGCGTCGGCGGCGTGGCTCGGGCTGGTGCCCGGGGTGCAGCAGCGCGAGCGCCGCCCCCTCGACCCCGACGCGCCGGCCGCGGCCGCCGCCGACTCCGCGGAGGCCGACACCCTCGCGGGGGCGTTCCCCGGGCTGGTCGACGGCACAGCGACCGACTCCGCCGCCCCGCTCGACGTCGAGGCGCTGCTGGTCGCCGCGGCCGACTCGGCGGCCGGCGACACCCTGTGGCGGGGCGCGGGACGCTGCGCCGGGTGCCACGGCGCGGCCGGCGAGGGGGTCGAGCGGCTCGGCCCCGACCTGCGCGACTCGGTCTGGCTGCACGGCGGGACGCGGGCGGCGATCCGCGCCGTGATCGAGCGCGGCGTCGCCCCGCCGAAGGGCGGCTTCTCGGTGCGCATGCCGGCGTACGGCGGCCAGCTCGACGCGGCGCAGCTCGCGCGGCTGACGGCGTTCGTGTGGACGCTGTCGCGCCCAGGGGCGGTGCAGCCGGAGGGGGCGCCGCCCGACACCGCCGTCCCGCCGCCGGCCGTCCCGCCCGCGACTCCCGTTCCCCGCCCCACCGTTCCCCAGGCGCCGTAGCCGTCGCGGCCGGCGCACGGTTCTCGCGATCCCGACTCGCATGACCCGACCGCACGCGACCCTCCGCTTCCGGGCCCCGCTCGTCGCCGCGACGGCGCTGCTGCTCGCCGCCTGCGGCGGCGGGGCCGCCCCCGAGACTGCGCCGACCCCGTCGTCCGGCGCCTCCGGCTCCGCCGGCGCCGCGGCGCAGCCGGCCGCCGTCTGGCCCACGCGCACGCTGGAGCACGTGGACCTGTGGCTCCACGGCTTCGCGATGCTCGTCGACGACACGGCGCAGGTGCCGATCTTCAAGCGCGGCTACCGCGCCGAGCTGCAGGCGGCGCGCGGCGCGGCGAACGTGACGACGCAGCTCGACGCCGAGCGCGACCGGCTGCGCCAGCGGCTCGCGACGAGCCCGCAGCTCGCGCTCGGCGCGCAGTTCCTGGCGCTGTCGTTCCCGTCGTGGGCCGACCTCAAGGGCGCCGCGTCGGCGTTCATCCAGGCCAATGGCGACCCGCAGCGCGCGGGCGACCAGCGCACCGCGCAGGCGATCGCGTTCTTCGCCAACACTTTCCGGTCGGCGGCCGAGCGCGAGTGGCTGCGGCTGTTCGTGAACGCGCTCGACGACGAGTCGACGCGCTTCCACCACCGGTGGTGGCTGGACGCGCAGCGCGACCGCTCGCCGGCGCTGGCGGCCGCCGACTCGGTGTGGCAGCGCGTGGCGCGCCCGGCGCTGCAGCGCTTCCTCACGAACACGCAGCAGCGCGACGGGCAGCTGCTGCTGAGCGTCGCGCTCGGGGGCGAGGGGCGCACGCAGACCACGGGCACCCGCAGCGGCAACGTGGTGACCGTCGGCTTCCCGGCGCGCGCCGCCGACGCCGCCGACGTGACGTACGCGGCGGTGCACGAGCTAGTGGGCGGCGTGGCGGGGAGCGTCGTGGGCGACAACGTGACGCCGGCGCAGCAGCGCGAGGGGGCGGCCGACCGCCTGGTCAGCAGCGCGCAGGTGCGCGGCGGGCTGCTGCTCCTGCAGCGCCTCGCGCCGACGCTGGCGGCGGGGTACGCGCGATTCTACCTGCGCGAGGCGGGGCGCCCCGCGTCCGGCGACCCGGTCGCCGCGCTGGTGGCGGCGTTCCCGCTGCCGCAGGCGATCGTCGATGGGCTCAACCGACAGCTGGACGTGACGCTCGGCGGCATCTGAAGGCACGCGGCGGGCTGCGGACTGCGGGCTGCGGACTGCGGATCGAACGAACCCGCAGACCGCAGACCGCAGCCCGCAGCCCGCAGCCCGCCGCGGCCGCCGCGAGTAGCTTTCATCATGCCCGACGAGTCCCACCTCCCCGCCAAGCCGCCGTCGCTCGACCCGCGCGCGATCGAGCGCGTGCTGGCGCGCGCGGCGGCGCTGCAGGCGAGCGCGCCGTCGGGGGCCGTCGAGGGGCTGAGCGAGGCGGAGCTGCTGGAGGTCGCGCGCGAGGCGGGGCTGTCGGTGGACCACGTGCGGCGCGCGCTCGCCGAGGAGCGGCTGCGCGGCGCGCTCGTGCCGGCGGACGCCGAGTCGGAGGGCGGGATCGCGGAGCGGCTCGCGGGGCCCGGGCGTGCGTCGGCGTCGCGGCTGATCGCCGGGGACGCGGCGACGGTGCTCGCCCGGCTGTCGGCGTGGCTGGAGCGCGAGGAGTGCATGCGCCCCGTGCGACGCCTGGCGGACGGCGGGACGTGGGAGCCGCGGCGCGACCTCGTGGGGAACGTGCTGCGCGGCGTGCGCGGCGGCGGGACGCCCGCGCTGCGCACGGCGCGCGCGCTCGGCGCCGCCGTCTTGCCGCTCGACGACCGGCGCACGCTGGTGACGCTGGAGGCCGACGTGAGCGAGGGGCGGCGACAGCGGCTCGCGGTGGGCGCGGTCTGCGCGGCGAGCGGCGCGGCGGCGAGCGCCACGATCCTCGGCGTCGGCGTGGTGGCCAACGCGCTGCTGGCGGTCGTGGTCCCGGTGGCGGTGCTCCCCGTGCTCGCCGGCGGCGGCGTGACGTGGGCGCTGGCGCGCGGGCACCGCGGCGCGGTGGCGCGCGCGGCGCTCGCGCTCGTGCGCGTGCTCGACCACCTGGAGCACGCCCCCGCGCCGGCGCCGCGCCCGCCGACGCTGCGCGACGTGATCGACGGCGTGCGGCGCTCGCTCGGCTGACGACCCTTCCGGACCACCGAATGACCGAGATCCGATCCGTCGCCGTGCTCGGCGGCGGCCTGATGGGGAGCGGGATCGCGCACGTGAGCGCGGCCGCCGGGTTCGACACCGTCGTGCGCGAGGTGACGGCCGCGATGTGCCAGCGCGCGCAGGCGTCGGTGGAGCGCTCGCTGGCGCGCGCGGTCGAGCGCGGGAAGCTCGCCGCCGAGGCGCGCGACGCCGCGCTGGCGCGGGTGCGCTACACGACCGAGTTCGCCGACCTGGCCGCGTGCGACCTGGTGATCGAGGCGGTGGTCGAGGACCTGGAGGCGAAGAACGCCGCGTGGCGCGAGCTGGACGCCGTGTGCGCGCCGTCGGCGATCTTCGCCTCCAACACGTCGAGCCTGACGATCGCGGCGATGGCCGCGGCGACGGCGCGCGCCGACCGCGTGGTGGGGCTGCACTTCTTCAACCCGGTGCCGGTGATGCGCCTGGTCGAGGTGGTGCGCACCGTGACGACGAGCGACGACACGGTGGCGCGCGCGTTCGCGTTCGCGCGGGCGATCGGGAAGGAGCCGATCGCCGCCAAGGACGTGTCGGGGTTCGTGGTGAACCTGCTGCTCGTCCCCTACCTGTTCGACGCGATCACGCAGCTGGAGCGCGGCGTGGCGACCGTGCACGACCTCGACGCGGGGATGCGGCTCGGCGCCGGCCACCCGATGGGCCCCCTGGAGCTGTGCGACTTCGTGGGGCTCGACACGCTGCACAAGATCGGCGAGATCATGTTCGCCGAGTACCGCGAGCGCCGCTACGCGCCGCCGCCGCTGCTCAAGCGGATGGTGCTGGCCGGCATGCACGGCCGGAAGAGCGGGCGGGGGTTCTACGACTACGCGGAGGATCCGCCAGTTCCCTCGCGGCTCGGACTCTGAGAGGGCTGCGGGCTGCGGATTCGGAACCCGCAGCCCGCAGCCCGCAGCGCGGCTCTACTGCCAGGCGAGCCGGAACTCCCGCCGCCGCACGCGCTCCACGAGCCACCGCACCGCCCCGTTGCTCATCGCGAACAGGGCGCCGGTCATGAGCAGCGCCTTCACCTCGCGGCGCGAGATCTTGACCGAGCCGCCGGGGCGCAGCATCGCCGACG
Organism: Roseisolibacter sp. H3M3-2; assembly: GCF_029211165.1. GTDB lineage: Bacteria > Gemmatimonadota > Gemmatimonadetes > Gemmatimonadales > Gemmatimonadaceae > Roseisolibacter. The sequence continues at coordinate 6,780 of NZ_JARGEK010000009.1, read as the reverse complement.
TCTGCGTGAGGTCGCGCAGGGTGGCGTAGGCGTACAGGAGCGGCAGGATGCAGAAGAGGCGGATCGAGACCGCGCGCCGCGGGATGAGCAGCAGGTAGCGGCGCGCCTCCTCGAGGTCGGCCCACGCGAGCTGGATCAGCCGCTCGATCGCGCCGCGGTTCTGCGCCTCGCGGTCGGCCGCCAGCAGGGCGGCCTGCGAGCTCCCGTGCTCGCGCAGCAGCTGCTCGGGGACGTAGATCGAGTTCTCGACCACCGCGTCGTGCGCGACGTCCTTGAGGATGTTCACCGTCTGCAGCGCCTCGCCGAAGGCGCGGCACCGCTCGCGCAGCCGCTCGTAGTGCGCGCGGCCGACGCTCGGCGCGTGCTCGTGCCACAGGTCGGTGAGCAGGTACCCGACGGTGCCGGCGACGTAGTAGCAGTACTCGCGGAACTCCTCGACCGTCTGGATGCGGATCCCGTCGGGGTAGAGGAAGACGAACTTCTTCATCCCGCCCGCCATCTCGGCGACCCAGCGGCGGACGATCGCGCGCGTGGGCGCGGGGAGCGTCAGGAAGTAGCCGAACACCAGGTCGGCGTGCCGCACGAGCGCGAGGTGCGCGGGCTCGCCGGTCACCGCGGCGCACATGGCCGGGTACGCGTCGGCCGCGGCCTGCCCGTCGAAGCAGTCGATCAGCGCGTCGAGGAGCGGGCCCTTGGCCTCGGGGGCCATGCCGGGCGCGTCCTCCACCGTGTCGGCGATGCGGCAGATCAGGTACGCCGTGAGCACGGCGCGCCCGAGGTCCCCCGGCAGGGCGCGGATCCCGATCGCGAAGGTGCGCGAGACCAGCGGCAGGATCGTCTCGCAGAAGCGGCGGGCGTCGCGGCGGGCGACGGCGGCGCCGAGCGTCGCCCGGGCGGCCGCCGGGAGGGCGGCGGCGGGGGCGGGCGGCGCGGCGGGCGGCGGGGCCTGGGCGGCCGGCGGGGCGACGGGGGACGGCATCGACAGGAGGGACGACCGGCGCCGCACGCGGGCACGCGGGGGCCGCGCGCAAGATAGCCGCGTCGGACGGGCTTGCGCGCGGCCGCGCCCTTGCGGTTTCGTCCGCGCATGTCCGCGCCCGTCGCCCCCGAGCCGGCCCCCGCGCCCGCCGCGCCTCCCGCCGAGGCGGGGTTCCGCGGCCGCTTCCGGAGCGACGCGGCGGCGCGCGGCGCCTACGCCGAGGCGGCGGGGATCGGGCACGTGGTGCCGCGGGCGGTGGCCGTCCCCGCCGGCGCCGCCGACGCGGAGGCGCTGGTGCGGTGGGCGGCGCGCGCGGGGACGCCGCTCGTGCCGCGCGGCTCGGGGAGCTCGATGGCCGGGGGCGCGATCGGCGACGGCGTGATCCTCGACGTCAGCCGGCTGCGGGCACTCGGTCCGGTGGACGTGGCCGCGCGGCGGGTGCTGGCGCAGCCGGGGGTCACCGGGGCGGCGGTCGACGCGCGGGCGCGGCAGTCGGGGCTGCGCTTCCCGGTGGACCCGTCGAGCTGGCAGTTCTGCAGCGTCGGCGGCATGGCGTCGGCGAACGCCGCCGGCGCGCACTCGCTGCGCCACGGCGCGATGCGCCCGTGGGTCACGGCGCTCGACTGCGTGTTCGCCGACGGGACGCGCGCCGTGGTGCGCCGCGGCGCCCCGCCCCCCGACCTGCCGGCGGTGCGGCGCTTCCTCGCCGAGGCGGCGCCCGCCGTGGACGCGGCGGCCGCGCGCGGCGTCCCGCTGCGGCGCGCCGTGCGCAAGGACTCCTCCGGCTACGCGCTCGGCGAGTGGCAGCGGTCGCGCGAGCTGGTGGACCTGCTGGTGGGGAGCGAGGGGACGCTGGCGGTGTTCGTCGGCGTCGAGCTGGCGCTGGCGCCGCTCCCCGGCGCGACGGCGAGCGTGCTCGGCGTCTTCCCGACGCTCGACGCGGCGGTGCGGGCGGCGGTGGCGGCGCGCGAGGCCGGCGCGGTCGCGTGCGAGCTGCTCGACCGCACCTTCCTCGAGGTGGCGGCGCGCGGCACCGACGTGCCGGGGGGCGGGCGGCGCACGGGGTGGCGCGCGCCCGACGGCGCCGCGGCGGCGCTGCTGGCCGACGCCGAGGGGGCGTCGGCGGGGGCGACGGTGGAGGCGGCGCGCGTGCTGCGCCGTGCGTTCGACGGCGCGGGGGCGCGCGAGGTGACGCTGGCGCTCGACCCGGGGGCGGAGCGCGCGCTGTGGGCGCTGCGCCACGCCGCGAGCCCGATCCTGGCGCGCCTCGACCCCGCGCTCAAGTCGATGCAGTTCATCGAGGACGGCGCGGTGCCGCCGGCGCGGCTGGCCGACTACGTGCGCGGCGTGCGCGCGGCGCTGGCGCGGCAGGGGGTGCGCGGCGTGATCTTCGGCCACGCCGGGGACGGGCACGTGCACGTGAACCCGCTCGTCGACGTGCGCGACCCGGCGTGGCGCGCGCGCGTCGAGGGGCTGCTGGAGGACGTGACCGCGCTGGCGGCGTCGCTGGGCGGGACGCTGGCCGGGGAGCACGGCGACGGGCGGCTGCGCACCCCGCTCATGGCGCGCACCTGGACGCCCGAGGCGCTGGCGCTGTTCGCGGCCACGAAGCGCGCCTTCGACCCGGCGGGGATCCTCAACCCGGGGGTGAAGGTGCCGGCCGACGGGCAGCGCGCCATCGACGCGATCAAGTACGACCCGACGCTGCCGGCGCTCCCCGCGGCGGCGCGCCGCGCGCTCGACCACGTGGCGGCGACGCGCGACTACTCCGCCGACCGCCTCGCGCTGGTCGACGCCGCGCCCTGACCGGCGCCCTGAGCGGACCGACAGCCGCGGGCGGCGCGCGCGCGCGCATGACGCGGGCGCAAGACGAATTGGGCGCGATCCGTGATGATCCCATCACGATGGGGTTCCGCGCGCGGGCGGGCACTTACGCGACGCGCGGGCGCGGTTATACATACGCGCCGCCGCACCCCCCTCTGCTCCCCACCCTCCCCGCGGTCCCGCGCCGACGAAGGCGCACGGAGCCCACCCGATGGACGCAGAATCGCGCGTGCTGCACGCGATGCGCCGCCTGGAAGTCGCCCTCACCGCCACCGCCGGCTTCGCGCCGCCCGAGTCGCGCCTGATCGAGACGGCGTCCGCGCAGGTCACGCGCGAGCTCGTGGCGATCGGCCAGGGCCCGGACGCGGTGCGGCGGCTGGCCGCGTGGGTGGCGCGGTGCCCGCTGGCGCTGGAGCGCGCGGACCTGGCCGAGCGGATGCGGCGCGCGGTGGAGCACACGCTCGACGCGTGCGAGGCCGAGCGGCGGACGCCGGCCGACGCGCACCGCGCGGTGACCCCGACCCCGCCGGGGATGGCCGCCGTCGGGGCGACCGGGGAGCACGCGGTCCCGGCCTGACGGCCGCCTGACGGGGGGCGGGGGACGCGATAGCTTGCCCGGCGGCCGAGCCGCCGAGTGCCCCCTCCCCCGCCCCCGCCGATGCTGTACACCGAGCCGAAGGTCACCGTCCTCGCCCGCCCGCAGTTCGCCGAGCCCGCGCACCTGCCGGTGGCGTGGAAGGGGGAGAGCAGCGACGGCGAGCGGCTGGCGGAGTTCGCGGGGCGGCTGTGCTACATGTCGCAGCACAACCCGGCCGGGCGCACGACCGCCGAGTACCTCGAGAACATCAAGCGGCAGCGCCACGGCTCGGTCCTCGAGCACGCGAACTACACGCTGCTGTTCGAGGGGGTGAGCCGCTCGCTCACGCACGAGCTGGTGCGCCACCGCGCCGGCATGGCCTACTCGCAGCTGTCGCAGCGCTACGTCGACGAGAGCGAGGCCAGCTTCGTCGTGCCGCCGGCCATCGTCGGCGACGCGGAGCTGGAGGGGGCGTGGCGCGCGCAGGTCGAGGCGGCGCAGGCGGCCTACGTCGCGCTGGTCGAGCAGCTGATGGACCGCTACCGCTGGGTGGACGACAAGGTCCACCGCCGCAAGATGGCGCGCGAGGCGGCGCGCGGCGTGCTCCCCAACTCGACCGAGACGAAGATCGTCGTCACCGGGAACGCGCGCGCGTGGCGCACGCTGCTCGAGCTGCGGTCGAGCGAGGGGGCGGAGCTGGAGATCCGGCGGCTGGCCGTGCTCGCGATCCGCGTGCTGCAGGGCGAGGCGCCGGCGTTCTTCTCGGACGTCGAGGTCTACGACGCGGCGGACCGCCGCCCGGCGGCCCGCTTCCTCCACTCCAAGGTCTGACCGCGCTCCGGGTCAGCGGCCGATCCAGCGGCTGACCTTGAGCAGGAGCACGTCGGTGCCGCGGTCGCCGAAGGCGCGCAGCGCGCTCCCGCCGAGCGTGCCGCGCCCCGCCTCGGCGGGGAGGCCGTCGCGCTGCTGCTGCCAGACGACGAACAGCGTCGAGCCGGGGCGGAACTCCCAGCGCGCGACCGCGTTGCCGCGCAGCGAGCGCACGGCGTAGTCCGGCTCGTCGAACGCCAGCGCCGGCGCGGCGCCGGGGCCGTCGGGGTCGAGCGTCACGCGGCCGCCGGCGCGCGTCGCGGTGCCGGCCTCCGCGCCGTAGGTCGCGAAGTCGAACGCGCGCGGGCGCTCCAGCGCCTTGAAGGCGAGGTAGCGGCCGCGCGACGCGAACGGGCGCGCGAACAGCTCGAGGCTGAGGCGCGGCGTGAAGGTCCAGTCGACGCGCACGTCGGCGGCCACCTCGTCCTGCCGCAGGTCGGCGAACACGTAGCGGCGGCCGAAGGTCGCGGCGGCCAGCGGGTCGGCGCCGGCGGTCACGTACTGGCTGGCGGTGTAGGCGCGCGAGAGCTCGGGCTCGACGCGCACGCGCAGCGCGGCGCTCGGGCGCAGGTCGAGCGCGACGCCGACCTCGCGCTCCCACTCGCCGGCGGCGCTGCGCGCGGTGCTCCCCGACAGCTCGACCACCGCGGGGCGGCGCGAGTCGCTGGTGAGCGAGGCGTCGACGCTCCAGCGGCGCGGCGCGCGGACGACGGGGCCGCCGCGCGTCAGCCGGTCGTCGTAGGCCGGGGCGCTGAACGACGCGATGGCGAAGGCGCGCCAGAAGCTGCGCAGCGTCGCCGAGCCCTCGATCGCGGGGCGCGTGGCCACGACGTCGCCGTCGAAGTTGCGCGAGTGGGTGAGGTAGCCGCCGACCGAGTAGTCGCGGAACACGCGCCCGATGCGCGTCTCGCGGTAGGTGAGCGCGTTGGACCACGAGCGGCGGTCGGCGCGCTGCTGGAACCCGAGGTCGTTGGTCTCGAAGCCCGGCGTCGTCTCCTCGAAGGTCGAGGAGCCGAGCCAGTGCCGCCCGCCGGTCTTGGCGACGCTGAACGCCGAGAAGCGCCCCGCGAGGTCGGAGCGCGTCGTGTCGAGGGCGAGGTGGCCGGCGTCGGGGCGCTGGTAGAGGCGGTACGCGGCGCGCTGCAGCCGCGTCAGCGCGCGCGGGTCGCCGTCGACGCGCGTGCCGGCGAGGACGCCGCTGACCGCCCAGGTGCGCTGCCCCCACGCGTGCTCGAAGTCCACGCCGCCGGCGGCGGCGCGCTCGGGGAGCAGCGGGGCGAACGCGGGGTCGTCGAGCGCGCGCGTGACGGCGGTGGCGATCCCGCCGAGGACCGTGTTGCCGCCGCGCAGGTCGCGCCGCAGCCGCACGATCCCGTAGCCGCTCCCCGGCTCGACGGCGGCGCGCGGTCTGCCGGCGCGTCGCGGCGCCGAGCGCGCCGACCGACCAGCCGCCCGGGGTCTTCCCGCTCACCTTCGCGGCGGCGAGGATCGGCGTCTGCGCCGGCGCGTCGACCCACGCCACGTCGGGGCCCGAGATGCGGCGCTGCGGCGCGCGGCCGAGGCGGCGCGTGTAGAAGAAGGTCGGGCGGTCGTCGTCGTTGAAGGTGCGCGTGCCGCCGAAGCGGAACACGTCCTGCCCTTCGAGAAAGAACGGGCGCCGCTCGGGGAAGAACACCTCGAACGCGCTGAGGTTGACGACGGCGGGGTCGGCCTCGACCTGGCCGAAGTCGGGGTTCACCGTCGCGCTGAGCGTGAGGTTCTTCGGCAGCCGGTAGCGCACGTCGAGCCCCGCGGCGGCGGCGGGCTCGGTCGCGCGGTAGAACGGGTTGGCCGCGTCGCCGGGGGCGCGCGTCACCTGCGCGCGCACGTACGGGATCAGCTCGACCCGCGACGGCGCGGCCAGCGAGTCGAGGCCGACGAGCGTCCCGAAGCGCGACACCACGCCCGGCGCGTCGGGGGGCGTCGGCGACCAGTACGCGCGCTCGCCGCGGCGCGCCAGCTCGCGCGTGAAGTTGATCCCCCACACGCGCGCCGTGCCGTCGGGGGCGAGGTCGTAGCGCAGCTGCGAGAGCGGGATCCGGAACTCCGCGGTCCACCCAATCGAGTCGACGTGCGCGGCGCCCTCCCAGACGGCGTCCCACAGCGGGTCGCGCTCGGTGTCGTTGAAGATCGCGCCGTCGGCCTGCACGCCGCGCGGGTTGAGCGAGAAGCGCCACGCGGTGCGGCGGTCGTGGTAGCTGTCGATCGCGACGTGCGCCCAGTCGGTGTAGATGCCGCCGGCGTCGCGGCGCGCGAGCTGCGCGGCGATCGAGTCGGGGCGGCTGTCGTGCAGGCGGAAGCCGACGTACAGCGCCTGCCGGTCGAACAGCACGCGCACCTCGGTGCGCTCGGAGGCCGGGGCGCCCGAGGCCGGGACGGTCTGGACGAAGTCGACGGCCGGCGCGGCGTCGTCCCACGCGCGCTCGTCGAGGCGGCCGTCGACGCGGCGCTCGGCGCGCGCGGCGGCGCTCGCGACGACGCGCCCCCGATC
>NZ_JARGEK010000089.1 GCF_029211165.1 Roseisolibacter sp. H3M3-2 | reverse complement strand
GATGCCGCCCCGAGCCCTTCACCTCGCTACAGCGCGCCGTGATCTGCTCTAGTCGCCGCGCCGGACGACCGGAGCGCGGCGCAGCCCCCACGCGAGGACGGCCGCGACCAGACCGAGCGCCGCGGCGGAGCCGACCGACAGCCCCGTCACCGTGCCGCGGCCCCCGCCGAAGGCGACGAGCGCGCCCGCGGCCGCCGCCGGCGCCGCCGCCTGCACGGCCACGAAGCGCCGCAGGGGCGGCGCCAGCGCGGCCCGCTGCACGCGCGCGTGCCAGGGAAACTGCTGTGCGAGGCTGCCGACGACGTGCAGCAGGTGCACGCCCGCGAGCAGCAGGTAGAAGACGCCGTCGGTGGCCGACGGCTCGCGCCAGAGCTGGCTCACGCCGAGCAGCAGGAGCACCCACCACCGCGAGACCAGCTCGGGTCGGAGCGTCGCGCCGGCGGCGAGCAGCAGGCCGACCGCCAGCCAGACGGGGCGCGCGAGCACGAGCAGGCAGAGCCCGACCGCCACGGCGAGGAAGGTGACGTGGAACGCCGCGGCGGAGATCCACGGGCCGACGACGGGGGCCGACCCGCGCGCGCGACGCGCGTGCGACCATCCCCTCATCGCCGCCGCCGTCCCGCGCGGGCGAGCGTGCGCAGGGCCACGGCCCGCGACGGCCGCTCCGCATCCTCCTGCCAGCGGAACAGCTCCACCCCGTTCGCGCGCACGTCGGCCACGCGCCGCCGCCGCTCCGCCAGCACGACGCGGTGCGCGAGCCGCGTGTACGGCGCGCTCCCGTCGAGCCACGGGGTCGGCAGCAGGTCGACCCCGACGACGCGGTGCCCGGCCGCGCGCCACAGCGCCGCGATCGCCGCGACGTCGTCGTCGAGGAACGGCGAGAGCAGGTAGACGATCGCCCCCGGAGGCACGACGGGCGCCCGTCGGAGCGCGAGCCGGGTCCCCGACGCCCCGCTCACCGCGATGCGGCGGAGCAGCCGGTCGAGGTGCCGCCGGCCGCTCCCGGCGGCGATCACGCCGTCGGGCGCGGCGAGGTCGATCAGCCCGACGCGGTCGCCCGCGCCGATGGCAGCGGCCGCGAGCGACGCCGCCGCCTCGCGCGCGAGGTCCATCGACCCGAGGCCGCCCCCGCCGATCCGCGGCGCGGACCAGCTCTCGACGCGCTCGCCGACGTCCTCGCGCCCGTCGATCACGAGGACGACCGTCGCATCCGACGTGGCGTCCGTCCGGCGGACGTAGAGCGCGCCCGTCCCCTGCGACCGCCGCGCCGTCGCCTTGAAGTCGATGCGCCGCAGGCGGTCGCCCGGCGCGTACGGATGCACGTCGCGGAACTCGCCGCCGTCGCCCCGCCGCGCCGACCCGTGCACGCCGGCCAGCCCGGTGAGCCGGTGCGGCAGCGGGATCGACGCGACGGGCGCGAGCGCGGGCTCCACCACGCGCTCCACCACGTCCCACGGCGCCGGCGTCGAGCGCCACCCGCCGTCGACGCCGACCAGCCGGTAGCCGACCTCGACGACGCGCTGCGGGCCGGAGTGCAGGACGGGGATGCTCCCGGTCGCCTCGGCGCGGGGGCGCGCGGCGAGGACGAGGTCGTGCCGCTGCGCCCCCTGCGTCGTGAGGCGCAGGTGCACGAGCTCCGCCCCGGCCGGCGCCTCGATCGTGACGCGGTACGCGAACGCGCTCGCGCCCCGATCGCGCTCGTCGCCTTCGGCGCCTTCGGCGTCTTCGGCGCCCGCCCGCCGCGCGACGTCGACGCGGAGCGCGCACGGCGCGCCGGCGGGCGGTCGTCGATCGAGGCCGAGCGCCGTCGAGAGCAGCAGGGGGAGCGCGAGGAGCACGACGTCCACCCGGCTCGTGAGCACCCCGACGCCGGCGATCACCAGCCCGAGCGCGATCGCCACCGCGAACGTCGACGTCGCGTGCCACGCCGGGCGATCCGTGCGGTCGACGGCGCGTGCGGGAAGGGTCGACCCCGCGGCGTGCGCGCTCACGCGCGGACCGCGCCCGCGACGAGCGGGCCGGGCACGCGCTCCACGATCTCGACGACCACCTGCGCCGCGTCGACGCCGGCGGCCCACGACTGCGTCGTGAGCGACAGCCGGTGCGCGAGGACCGCCACCGCCACGCGCTTCACGTCGTCCGGCAGCACGAAGTCGCGGCCCGCGATCACCGCGACCGATCGGGCCATGAGCAGCAGCGCCTGCGAGCCGCGCGGGGACGCGCCGACGGCGATGGCCGGGTGCCGGCGCGTGGCCTCGGCGAGGTCCACGCAGTAGCGGACGACGTCCGCGTCCACGGTGACGGTCTCGACGCCCGCCTGCATGCGCGCGAGCGTGCCGGCGGCGACGACGGCGGCGACCTCCGCCCGCTCGCGCCGACGCGCCACGCGGTTCAGCAGCACCTGCTGCTCGCCCTCGCGACCCGGATACCCGACGGCGAGGCGCACCATGAACCGGTCGAGCTGCGCCTCGGGGAGCGAGTAGGTGCCCTCGTACTCGATCGGGTTCGCCGTCGCGACGACGTGGAACGGGCGCGGCAGCGGGAAGCTCTGCCCCTCGACCGTCACCTGCCCCTCGGCCATCGCCTCGAGCAGCGCCGACTGCGTCTTGGGGGCCGTGCGGTTGATCTCGTCGGCGAGGAAGACGCCCGTGAACACGGGCCCGGGGCGGAAGTCGAACGACGCGGTCGCCGGCGCGTAGACGAACGAGCCGGTGATGTCGGCGGGGAGCAGGTCGGGGGTGCACTGCAACCGGCGGAAGTCGAGGCCGATCGCGGTGGCGATGCTGCGGGCGGCGAGCGTCTTGCCGAGCCCCGGCACGTCCTCGAACAGGGTGTGGCCCCCGGCGAGGATCGCCGCGAGCGCGAGCTCGATCGCGTGCCCCATCCCCACCACCGCCGTCGCGACCTCGGCGCGGATCCGCGCCACGAGCGCGGTGATCTCGGGAACGGGGAGCGGGGCGGCGGGCGTCGGATCGAAGTGGGTCATCGTGAGGGCGGGGGCTCGGCCGCGAGGCGCTCGACGGCGTCGAGGCACCGCGCGATGGCGGCGGACGTGAGCGGGTGCGCGTCGTCCGGCTGCAGGACGGGGCGTGCGTCGGGGCCGAACAGCGCGAGCAGCGCGTCGTCCGGCCGCGCGGCACGCGCCCCGTCGTGCGCACCGCCGCGCGCGCGCAGCTCGGCCGCGAGCAGCGCCCGGAGCTGCCGCACGAGCGCCGCTCGCGCCAGGCGGTCCTCGCGCTCGTCGATCACCGGCGCGCGGAGGCCGCGCAGCACCCCGGGGCGGGCGAGGCGGTCGCACGCCGCGAACGACGCCTCCAGCACCGGGACGGCGATCCGGATCCCGCGCGGCGGATCGTGCGCGGGCGCTTCCCACGCGACGTCCTCCTCGACGTGGAGCGTGGCGAGCACCGCGCCGACGGCGCCGAGCGCCACCACCGTGGTCACCGCCCACGCGGCGTCCAGCCCCACGGCCCACACGGCGAACGTGGCGGCGGCGGCCGCCAGGGCGGCGACGGCGACCCCGATCGCGACGCGCAGGGCGCGGGGCCGGGTCCGGCGCGTCGTCACGATGCCCGGGGAGACCGCACCGACGCGGTCGGACGGCGCCCCGGCAGGTCGGCGCGCCAGAGGTGCACGAGGACGTCGAGCGAGTGGCGCGCGGCGGCGATGTCGTCCGCCCGCGGCGCGTACTCGCCGAAGCGCACGCGCTGGTACAGCGCGAGCAGCACGGCGATCGGTTTGGCCGACCCGCGCGACCGGTACAGGATGCGCGCGGTGAACTCCGACGCGGTCTCGGCGGGACGGCGGTGAACGCCGGCGGCGGCCGCGGCATCTTCGAGCCCCTGCCACGCCTGCACGACGGCGTTGCCGAGGTCCCGGTCGTCGAGCGAGAGGATCTGCAGCGCCGACGCGAGGCCCGACTGGACGACGCGGGCGTCGGCCTCGCCCGGCGCCCCCGCGTCGCCGCCGGTGCGGACGGCGTGGGCCGGCGGCACGGGACGGGTGACACGGCGGATCCACCGCGCGATCCCGATCAGCACCGCGAGCATCACGAGGACCGCCAGCGCCCACGCGACCCATGATTGTCCGCCGTCTCCCGGCCGCGCGTCGCGGGGGGGCAGGACGACCGCGGGGAAGTCGAGGCGGATCGGCTCGAACCCACGCGATCCCGGTGTCGGCGTCCAGCGCACGCCGCCGGACACCGCCGGCGACTGCAGCCCGACGGCGACCGTGAGCGCGAGGCACGCGACGGCGCAGGAGACGAACGTCGGCATCGCCACCCGAGGGCGGATCTGCCGACGGGCGTCCCGCACGCGCGACGCGTCGTCGGTCACCGACTCGGGGGAAAGCGTCGCACGACGCGCGTCGTCGCGCCGGCGTTCGGGCGTCGCGGCTCCGCGGTGCGACGGCGGCAGGAGATCACGGGCGCGAGTCGGGTGTCTCGGGTGGCGAACGTACGCGGGCGAGGGTCATGACCCTGCGTGCTGCACGCGACGGTACGCCCCGCGGGTCCGCGTCGTATTACCGGAGCGTGAAGCCGGCATTACGATTCTGTGAAGCTCACGCCCCCCGTCTCGACGCCTCGCGCGCGGGCCGGCGTCTCGCGGGCGCGGATGCCGTCGCGGGCTCCTCCGGCACGGCGTGCTGCTCGAGGATGCGCTCGCGGAACGGGCGCGCGCGCAAGGCCGCGATCGCGCGCTCGAGCGTCGCCGGGAGGTCGATCCCCAGCTCGTCGGAGAGCCCGGCGGCCGCCGCGTTGGTGGCGCGCCAGTACGCGCGCAGGACCGGGTACAGCGCCTTCCCGCGCGGGGTGAAGTGGACGATCCGCTCGCGCGCGTCGCCGCCGGTCCTGGTGACGACGAGCTTCCGCGCCACCATCTCGGCGACTGTCTGGCTCACGGCGGAGTGCGAGATCCGCGCGTGGTCGGCGATCTCGCGGATCGAGACGGGCCCCTGCTCGCCGAGGACGCGCATGACCGGCGTGAAGCGCGGCCGGTACTCCAGCCCCCCCATCGCGTAGACGCGCTCCACGTCCCCGTCGAGCTGGTCGAGGAGGTGGCGCAGCAGCGTCCCCAGGGTCGGCGGCGAGGTCGGCATCGGCGGGGGTGGGCGGGTGGCAGCAGAATAGGCCATCCGTCCACCGCGGGACAGACCGCTCAGGGCGCGACGCGCTCGAACAGCCCCTCGTAGTGCAGCACCAGGCCGGTCCCGTCCACGACGAGGTCGGCCTCGAACCCCCGCGACAGCCCGAGGTCGACGAAGCGCAGCCGCCCCGGCCCCTGCCGGTCGTAGCGCTGCCGCGAGCGCGCGACGGCGAGCGTCACGCCGTCGACGAACGCGACGTCGAGCGGGCGCCCCGGCCCGGGCGCCGCGGGGGTGCGGCGGATCGGGAGCGTGTTGCAGAACGGGGTCACCGACAGGTCGGGCTCCTCGGCGCCGTCGAGGTCGGGGCGCCGCGCGCCGTCGACGCGCCAGCCGTCGCCGTCGCGCTCGACGCGGAGCATGGCGTGTCCCGCCTCGCTCCACCGCTCGACCGCCAGCGACCGGGCGCGCCAGTCGGCGTCGAGCTCCCAGCGGTGCGCGACGCGCACGCCGCCCCCCTCGAGCGACATGACGACGCCCGACGCGACGACGGCGTCGGGCGCGACGGTGAGCTCGAGCCGCTCGAGCCCCTCGAGGTCGAGGCGGCGCCAGAAGAGGACCGTGGTGGTGTGCATGGTGCGCGGGGCGGCTGCAAGATCCGCACGCGCGACGGGCGTGCTATGTTCCCGCGCCCGCACCCCACCCCAGCCGACCGCAGCCGACCGCCATGTCCGCCACCGGGCGCCGCGTCAACCCGCTGTACTACCTGCTGGCCGCGGTCCCCGTCGCCGTGGCGGCGGAGGTGCTGCACTGGCCGCCGCTGGCGATCTTCGGCTTCAGCGCGCTCGCGATCCTCCCGCTGTCGGCGCTGCTCGGCCACGCCACCGAGCAGCTGGCGGGGCACGCGGGGCCGACGGTGGGCGGGCTGCTCAACGCGACGCTCGGCAACCTGGCGGAGCTCATCATCGCGGCGCTGGCGCTGCGCGCGGGGATGATCGAGCTGGTGGCGGCGTCGATCACCGGCTCGATCCTCGGCAACCTGCTGCTGGTGCTCGGCGCGGCGATGCTGGCCGGGGGGCTCAGGTACCCGGTGCAGAAGTTCAACGCGAACCTGGCGGGGATGAGCGGCTCGCTGCTCGTCATCGCGGTCGTCGGCCTGGTGGTGCCGGCGCTGTTCGCGGCGGCGCACCCCGACCCGCAGCGCGTGCGGACGGTGCGCATGTCGGAGTGGGTGTCGGGGCTGCTGATCGTCGGCTACGCGCTGTCGCTCCTCTACTCGATGGGGACGCACCGGGCGGCGTTCACCGAGGGGGGCGACGTGGCGCGCGGCGAGGCGCCGCCGGAGTGGGGGCTCCGGCGCACGCTGCTCGTGCTGGCGGCCGTCGCGGCGGTCATCGGCGTGCTGTCGGAGTTCCTGGTCGGCGCCACCGAGGAGGCGAGCCGCGCGCTCGGCCTCAGCGACTTCTTCGTCGGGCTGGTGGTGGTGCCGATCATCGGCAACGCGGCCGAGCACTCGTCGGCGGTGCTGATGGCGCTGAAGGACCGCATGGACCTCGCGGTGAACATCGCGATCGGCTCCTGCGTGCAGGTGGCGCTGCTGGTGGCGCCGATCCTCGTCTTCCTCGGCGTCGCGTTCGGGCAGCCGATGACGCTCGCGTTCAGCACGTTCGAGGTGGCCAGCGTGACGCTGGCGGTGCTGATCGCGATGGCGGTGCTGCAGGACGCGGAGTCGAACTGGCTGGAGGGGGCGCTGCTGCTGGTGGTGTACGCGGTGCTGGCGGTGGCGTTCTTCCTGTACTGACCGATGATTCCTCCCGCCGGCCGCCGTCAGAGGGGGTGAGCGCGCCACGCGCCCCCTCCCTCACCGCCCCGACAGGAGTCCCCCATGCGCAAGGTCATCGCCGCCGCCTTCGTCAGCCTCGACGGCGTCATGCAGGCCCCCGGCGGCCCGGACGAGGACACGAGCAGCGGCTTCCCGTTCGGCGGCTGGATCGTCCCGTACGCGGACGACACGGTGCCGCAGGGGACGGCGGAGCCCTACGGCCGCGCCTACGACCTCCTGCTCGGCCGCAAGACGTACGACATCTTCGCCGCGCACTGGCCGCGGATCGGCGACGACGCCCCGCACGGCTCGATCGCGCAGCGGTTCAACGCCGTCACCAAGTACGTCGCGTCGCGCGCGCGCCCCGAGCTGGCGTGGCGGAACAGCGAGTGGCTGGGCGAGGACGCGGTGGCCGCGGTGCGCGCGCTCAAGGAGGGCGACGGCCCGGACCTGCTCACGCAGGGCTCGGGCGACCTGCTGCAGTCGCTGTTCGCCGCGGACCTGGTGGACGAGCTGCGGCTGCTCACCTACCCGGTGCTGCTGGGCACGGGGAAGCGGCTGTTCGGCGCGGGGACGCGGCCGGGGGCGTTCGCGCTCACGCGCACGCTGACGTCGCCGACGGGCGTGGTGGTCGCGCACTACGCGCGCGCCGGCGACGTGCGGACCGGGTCGTTCGCGCTCGATCCGTGATCGGCTACGCGAGGGCGGCCGCGATCTCGTCGGCGGTCGCCCGCGCGGTGCGCCCGACGCCGACGAGCGTCGCCGACGCGAAGCCGGTCCACTCGCCGTAGCCGACGAGCCAGAGGCGCGGCTCCAGCGCGGCGCGCGTGCCGCGCAGGGCGACGCGCCCGCGCGCGTCGAGCACGCCGAGCGGGGCGAGGTGCGCGAGGGCGGCGCGGAAGCCGGTCGCCCAGACCACGGCGTCGACGTCGGCCCCGCGCCCGTCGGCCCACGCGACGCCGCGCGCGGTGAAGCGGTCGAACATCGGCACGGCGCGCAGCAGCCCGCGGTCGCGCGCGGCGCGCACCGACTCGACCATCACGACGTCGCCGAGGGAGCGCGGCGGGTCGGGGGTCCGCCCCTCCTGCAGCGCCTTCCAGCGCGCGGTGGCCTGCCCGAACAGCGCGCGCCCGTCGACGTCGTCGGGGAGGAAGCGCGGCGGCTCGCGCGTCGCCCACGTCACGTCGGCGACGCCGGCCAGGTCGGCGACGATCTGCGCCCCCGAGTTGCCGGCGCCGACGACGACCACGCGCTTCCCGGCGAGGCGCGCGGGGCCGTCGTACTCCGACGAGTGCAGCGTCTCGCCGGCGAACGCGTCGCGGCCGGGGACGTCGGGGACCACGGGCACGCCGGCGCCGCCGGTGGCGCTGACGACGGCGCGGGCGCGGCGCTCGCCGCGGTCGGTCGCGACGCGCAGCGCGTCGCGCTCCGCGTGCACGCCGAGCACGCGCACCGGGCGCTCGACGGGGAGCGCGTAGCGGCGCTCGTACTCCGCGAGGTAGGCGAGCGCCTCGTCGCGCGTCGGGTACTCGCCGTCGCCGCGCGGCATGAGCCAGCCGGGGATCGAGCTCCACTGCGCCGGCGAGAAGAGGCGCAGCGAGGGCCAGGCGCGGCGCCAGGCGCCGCCGGGGGCGTCGTTCGCGTCGAGCAGCGCGAAGGAGAGGCCGGTGCGGCGCAGGTAGTACCCGACGGCGAGCGCGGACTGGCCGCCGCCGATCACGAGCACGTCGTGGGTCGGCATGCGGCGGATTCTACATACAACTGCCAGGAGAACGGATGAGACGGATTCGTTCGGATCCGTCTCATCCGTTCTCCTGGTACTTACCTAGGCGGGAAGAGGCGCCAGCAGCTCGCGCGCGACGGCTTCGAGGAGCCGCTCGCGGGCGCGGGCGACGATGGCGTCGAGGGACGGGGTCGCGGCGTAGCGCTGGCGGGCGGCGTCGCGCAGCTCGTCGAGGGTGGGGACGTGGGGCAGGTGCAGCTCGGCGAGGCGCGCGGTGAGGGCGGCGACGGCCTCGTCGCGGGCGTGGCGCGCGTCGGCGACGGCGTCGGCCACGGCGTGGTCGAGCGAGTCGAGCGAGCCGCGCAGGCGCTCGGCGATGGCGGCGGCGGGGAAGCTCTCGGCGAGGTGGCGCGCGACCTTCTCGACGACGGCGCGGCCGACGGGGCGCTCGTTGCGCACGACGTCCGCCGGCGGGGCGCCCAGGTCCCACACGACGCGCGCCCACGAGAGCGCCGTCAGCACGTAGAACGTCGGGTCGAACTCGTACCAGCGGAAGCCCTGGCGGGTGGAGCGCTGGTAGGCGTGGTGGTTGTTGTGCCACCCCTCGCCGAGCGTGATGACGGCGAGCCACCAGTTGTTGCGCGAGTCGTCGCCGGTCAGGTAGCGCTGCCGGCCGTGGACGTGCGCGAGCGAGTTGATGAAGAAGGTGCCGTGGTAGAGGAGCACCGTGCTCCAGAAGAAACCGACGAACAGCGCCGGCCACCCGCCGAGGGCGAGGCACCCGAGGGCCAGCGTCGCGGCGGGGAGGTACGGGTGCCGCTCCAGCCACATCAGCTCGGGGTACTTCGTGAGGTCGGGGATCGCGTCGAAGTCGGTCGCGTCGTGCTGCGCGGTGAAGATCCAGCCGACGTGCGAGTACCAGAACCCCATGTGGCGCGGGGAGTGGACGTCGTGCTCGGTGTCCGAGTGGCGGTGGTGGTGCCGGTGCTTGGCGGCCCACCAGAGGATCCCGCGCTGCGCGGTGCTCTGCGCGAGGAAGGCGAGCAGGAACTGGAAGACGCGCCCCGTCTTGAACGAGCGGTGCGAGAAGTAGCGGTGGTAGCCGGCGGTGACGCCGAACATCCGCGCGACGTAGAGCGCGAGGCAGAGCCAGAGCGCGCCCGCCGTGACCCCCGACCAGACGGCGCCGAGGCAGGCGGCGTGGACGAGGAGGAAGGCGACAGGGCTCGGGTGGATGATGTCGTCGTGCGGCTCGACGGCCTGCGCGTCGTGCGGGTGCTGCTCGGTCACGGGCGGGGGGTGCTGACGGGGACGGGGGGACGGAGGAGGGCGACGAGCGCCGACATGGCGCGGTCGGGGTCGAAGCCCTCGGGGTCGTGCACGGCGCGGAGGGCGCTCCCCTCCACGAAGCTGGCGGCGACGCCGGCCAGGCTCTCGGCGCCCTCCGCCCCCCACCGCTCCGGCGACTCGGCGACGACGGCGCGGGCGAGGGGGAGGAAGGAGGCGCGGTAGCGCTCGAGCGCGGCGCGGATGGTCTCGCGGATGCCGGGGTCGCGGGTGCCGAGCACCCAGTAGTCGAAGAAGAGCTCGACGCGGGGACGGGCGCGGCGGAGCGCGGTCAGGTCGCGCCGGACGACGGCCAGCATCCGTTCCGCGGCCCCGGCGTCGGGGCGGACCGGGGGCGGGAGCTCGCCGGCGACGAGGGTGTGGGCGAGCAGCCAGTCGAGCAGCGCGGCCAGCAGGGCGTCCTTCTCCCCGAAGTGGAAGAAGACGAGCCCACTGCTCACGCCCGCCTCGGCGGCGACGGCGCGGGCGGTGACGCCGGCCAGCCCCTCGCGGGCGGCGACGGCGTACGCGGCGCGGAGGATGGCCTCGCGGCGCTGCTCCTCGGGAAGCTTGCGACCGGGCACGCGGGTCAGCGGCGCGAGAAGTTGATCACGTGGTCAATGTAGCCGGATCTCACTGACCGGGCAATCAACATCGCCCCGATGCCCGTGCGTCCCGTCACGGCATGCAGCGGCCGTGCTCGCACGGTATTCGCATTTGGTCCCCGACCATGCCCACGCCGCCCGACGCCCCGACGCCCGAGCCTCCGGCCGCCCCAGAAGGGGGGGCCGGGGCGGGCGTCGGCGTGCCGCTGACGGGGGAGTGGCCGGCGGTGGAGCGGCGGCGCTCGACGGCGGACCGCCGGCAGGCGCCGCGCATCGGGGGCGCCGACCGGCGGACCAACTCGTGGGACCTGGCGCGGCTGACGCACGCCGCCCTGCCGCCCACCGCGGCGCCGATCGCCGACGCGCCGGTGCGCGAGCGCGGCGCGCGCCCGGCGGCGATGACGGCCGAGGAGCTGGGCGGGCTGCTGGAGCAGGTCACGGACCCGCTGTTCGTGGTGGACCGGGAGTGGCGGCTGCGGTTCGTGAACGCGGCCGCGGCGACGCTGTGGCGGCTGTCGCCGGCGGCGGCGACCGGGCGGTCGCTCTGGTCGGTGCTCCCGCAGACCACGGCGGCGACGGCGCACGAGCAGCTCGTCCGGGCGATGCACGAGCAGCGGACGGCGCACCTGGACCACTTCGCGACGCGGCAGAGCGGGTGGGTCGAGGTGAGCGCCTACCCGACGGGGGACGGGCTGCTCGTCCTGCAGCGCGACGTCGCGCTGGTGCGCGCCGGGGAGCCGGCGGCCCGGGCGCTGGCCGCGGAGCGGCGGGCGCGGGAGGAAGCCGAGCGGCTGGCCGGGGAGCTGCGGGCGGCGCGGGCGGCGGCCGACCAGGCGCGCCACGCCGCCGACCAGGCGCGGGCGACCGCGGAGGTGGCGGCGCGGGCGAAGAGCGACTTCCTGGCGACGATGAGCCACGAGCTGCGGACGCCGATCAACGCCGTGACCGGGTACGCGCAGCTGCTGGAGCTCGGGGTGGCCGGCCCGGTCACCGACGCGCAGCGCGGCTACCTGGAACGGGTGCTGGCGAGCAGCCACCACCTGCTCGGGCTGGTCGACGACGTGCTCGACCTGGCCCGGCTGGAGGCGGGGCGGCTGGCGGTCGAGCTGGTCTCGGCGACGGTGCGGCCCGTGACGAACGGGGCGCTGGCGCTGGTGGCGTCGCAGGCGGCGGCGCGCGGGGTACGGCTCGCCGAGCCGGCGGCGGACGCCGACGCGCGGTTCGTCGGGGACGAGCACCGGGTGCGGCAGATCCTGGTGAACCTGCTCACCAACGCGATCAAGTTCACGTCGGCGGGGGGGGAGGTGCGGGTCGACATCGCCGCGGACGTGGAGCGCGGGCCGCGGCCGGCCGCCGACCCGTGGGTGACGATCCGGGTGGCCGACACCGGGGTCGGGATCCCGCACGCGCTGCACGAGGCGATCTTCGAGCCCTTCGTGCAGGGGGACGGGAGCCGGACGCGGACGGTCGGCGGGACGGGGCTCGGGCTGGCGGTGAGCCGCGGGCTGGCGCGGCTGATGGGGGGCGACCTGACGGTGGCGAGCGAGCCGGGGGCGGGCGCCGAGTTCACGCTGTGGCTGCCGAGCCGCCTGCCGGAGCCCGAGGAGCCGCCGGCGCGGCCGCGTGGGCCGCGGACCCGGTCCGCGGGGCGCGAGGGGCGCGGACACGGCGGCTCGCGCCCGGCTGTCGCGATCACGGCAACCCACGGGCTCGCCAGCGTCGGGACACGACTGCGCCAGAACCTGGAGTCGCTGCTCGAGGGATACACGGCGCGGCTGCGGGCGGACGCGGCGATCCCGCAGGCGGAGGCGCTGCCGCGGGCGCAGCTGGAGGACCACGCGCTGAGCTTCGTGGCCGACCTGGCGCAGACGCTGGTGGTGCTGGAGCACGCGGGGAGCGTGGACGCCGAGCTGCTGCGGGACGGGAGCGCGATCCAGGAGGAGATCGCGTTCCGGCACGGGGAGCAGCGGCACCGGCTGGGGTGGAGCGAATCGCACCTGCGCCGGGATTATGCCGTCCTTCGCGACGAAGTCGAGACGGTCGTGCGCCAGACGGCGGCCAGTGGCGGGAGCGACGTGGCGCTGGCGCTGTCGGTGCTGCACCGTCTGATGACGCGGGCGCTGGAGGTCAGCCTCCGCGGATGGCGCCACTCGGCGTCCCGCTGACCCGCCTCCCACCCCCGGTCGGATGAACGCCACCCTGCTCGCCCAGGCGGCCGCGCTGGCTTCCGCGGCCGGCGTGAGCACGTACGCCACCGTCGCGCTGATCGGGTTCGCGGGGCGCCAGCAGTGGTTCGGGGCGCTGCCGGAGGGGCTGCACGGGCTGACCAGCTGGTGGGTCATCGGGCTGGCGGCGACGCTCTACGCGGTCGAGTTCCTGGCGACGCTGGTCCCCGGGGTCGCGTCGGCGTGGGAGACGGTGCACAGCGCCATCCGGCCGCTGGCGGGGGCGGCGCTGGCGGCGGCGACGGCGTGGCAGGCCGACCCGGCGGTCGTGGCGATGGCCGGGCTGCTCGGGGGGACGCTGGCGCTCGGGACGCACGCGACCAAGCTCGGGGCCCGGGTGGCGATCGACGCGAGCCCGGAGCCGGTCACGAACGGGGTGGCGAACCTCGCCGAGGCGGGGTTCGTGGCGACGGTGGGGCTGCTGGTGTGGCAGCACCCGTGGGTCGCGCTCGGGGTGACGGTGGTCGTGGTGGTGCTGCTCGCCCTGCTGGTCCGCGCGCTGTGGCGGGGGCTGGGGCGGGCCTTCCGTCGGATGACGGGCGGCGAAGCGACGCGCTGACGCGGCCCAATCGGGCCGGTCAGCCGCGGCCGAAGGGGCGGAAGGTGCGCAGCCGATCGGCGTACGGCTCGACGAGCTCGCGCCCGAACCGCGCCAGCATGGCGTCGGCATCGTAGTCGCGGCGGAACTCCGCGGCGCTGACGTCGAGCAGCAGGCGGACGTGGCGGCCGAAGCTCTGGGCGCTGGAGTAGTCCAGGCGGTCGGCGACCGACGAGAGCGTGGCGCCCCGGTTCTCGAGCAGGCGGGCGGCGCGCACGAGGCGGGCGAAGGCGAGGTAGCGCTTGGGGGAGGGAAGCCCGGCGCGGGCGAAGCGGCTCATGAGCGTGGTGGGGGCCACGCCGAGCCGGCGGGCGAGGGTGCGGACCGTGACCGCCTCGGGGGCCGGGTCGAAGACGGCGCGGAAGAAGCGGGCGCACCCCTCGCCGGCGCCGGCGACCGCGGGCTCGAGGCGGGCGATGGCGTCGCGGGCGACCTGCCGGAGGGGGTCGTCGCCGAGCAGCGTGCGGAGGGCGGCCCAGCCGTCGGCGTGACGGGCGTCGACCAGGCAGCGGACGCCGACGCGGCCGAGGGCGAGGAGGAGCTGCGGGGCGCCGGGGTCGGGGTCGCCGAGGAGGGCGACGAGGGGGGTGCGGGGGAAGGCGCGGACCAGCTCCGCGAGGCGCGGGACCGCGGCGCGGCCGGCGGCGGCGAGGCGGGCGGTGGAGACCACGACCGCGGCGCAGGGGTGGAGGCGGAGGGCGCGGGCGAGGTCGTCGAGCGCCTCGTGGTGGACGGCGACGAAGGCGTCGAGCAGGGCGGCCTGGACGCGGAGCCGCTCGTCGGGGGTGAGGAGGGTGGCGACGGCGGGGGCGCGGCGGGCGGGGGGTGGGACCTCGATCGGGGGGCGCGGGCGGTAGACGAGGGGGGTGCGGGGGGAGCGGTAGCGGGCGGCGGTCGGGCCGCCCGCGGGGTCGTGCAGCTGCGACGTCATCGGGCACCTCGGGTGAGACGGGGCGGCACGATGCGCGGCGTCCCCCGGGGCGCGGGTGCCGGCGGGGGGCGTCGGGTGTATGATTGGGGGGTGGCGGCCGGCCGGACGGTCGCGTGCGGCGCGGGCGACCGTGGCCGCCCGAGGAAAGTCCGGGCTCCGCAGGGCGGACTGCCAGGTAACGCCTGGGCGCGCGCGGGACCCCGCCGCGCGCGACGGACAGTGCAACAGAGAGCACACCGCCGATGGCCCCGGACGCGCGAGCGTCCGCGGCACAGGCAAGGGTGAAAGGGTGCGCGGCAGGGTCCGCGGCCGGCGGCGGGCGAGAGCCCGGCGTCGGTGGGTAAGAGCCCACCGCGTCCCCGGCAACGGGGGCGGCACGGTAAACCCCAGTCGGAGCAAGGCCAAGTAGGCGGTGAGGGACGGCCCGTCCCGTCGAACCGCGGGTAGGCTGCTGGAGCGTCCGGGCGACCGGACGCCGAGAGAAATGACCGTCCGGGCGGCGTCCGCGCCGTCCGACAGAACCCGGCTTACAGGCCGGTCGCCACACTCCCGCCCCGCGCGCCCCGGCTCGCGGGGCGGCGACGTCTACGGAGGTCCGGATGCGCGTGCGGGTGCGAATCGCGGCAGCGGCGCTGGCCGCGGGGTGCGCGGGAGGCGGGGGCGCGGCGCCCGCGCCCGCGCCGACGCCGAGTCCGGCGCCGCGCCCG
>NZ_JARGEK010000088.1 GCF_029211165.1 Roseisolibacter sp. H3M3-2 | reverse complement strand
GCCGCCGCCCTCCCCGCCGGCGCCGCCTGCCGGCCGGCGGACCTGGCCGCGCTGCAGGACAGCATCGCCACGAACGTCGCGAAGACGGCGCAGCCCAGCGCGAGCGGCCTGCTGCGCGACGTCACCGCGGCCTGCCGGCGCAACGCGGCGGCCCCCGGCACCGCCGCGGCGCTCGCCTACGCGGCGCAGCTGGTCGCGTGGTGGAAGCCGATCGCGCCGTCGCCCGACCACTGGCTCGGATCGAACGCCGAGTTCTGGGACTACCTGACGACGCTCTTCCGGGCGGTGGGCTACACCATCGACAACACCGCCGCGGCGCTCGAGGCGCAGGGGTTCATCGGCGTCTGCCGCGCGGGCGACGGCTGCACGCTCATCGCGCCGGCGGCGACCAGCGGGATCAAACTGTTCCCCGGCGCGCTGGGCGCCAACGCGGGCGAGCAGTTCCTGGTCACCGGTCGCCCCGCGCCGTGCGCGCCGATCGACGGCACGACCGACATCCGCGTGTGGGGCCAGTGCATCGAGGTCTCGGTGGACCCCAAGATCGGGGCGAGCTTCAAGCTGCGCCCCGTCTCGCCGGTCCCCGCGCTGGTGCAGACGTGCATGACCGAGCCGGCCTACACGGCCGCCCGCTACTACCTCGCGGACGGCGACGGGGAGCCGGTCCCGGTGCCGCTCCCGGACGCGACGACGTCGCGCGTGCGGCTGGCGCAGAAGTCGGCCGACCGGGCCACCGTGGCGCTCCGCCCCCGCCCCGCCCCGTCGCCGGCGCACCTGTACGACAGCGACCAGTTCTTCGAGGGGAACTGCACGATCGCGCAGCTGGCGCAGGCGCTCCTCCCCGCGCCGGGGCCGGTCGGGCGCGCGACGCGGTGGTTCGGGGCGGCGCGCTCCTTCGCGGCCGCGCTGTTCGCGCCGCGCGTCGCGTACGCGGCCCACGGCGGGCTCGGCTCGCTGGGGATCATCGAGGAGCTCAGCACGTTCGGCCCCGCCGACCCGTTCGTGTTCGAGGCGACGTTCGACAACCCGTACGCGAGCCCGCCGTCGCAGCACGTGGCCGACGTCCCCGGCGCGGCGCCCGTCAACGACGACATCGGGCGCGCGGCGTGGGAGATCGAGTTCCAGGCGCCGGGGTTCGTGCGCGTGCGCGCCACCCCGTTCGGCGGGTTCGCGGCCGGCACCAACGTGGTCGAGGTGAACCAGGCGGGCGGCGCGTCCGACGCGAAGCGGGGGCTGACTATGTTCGCCGCGCTGGCGCACTTCGCCGACGCGCAGACCGGCCAGGGGCAGCAGGCGAACGCCGGCAAGTACCGGATCCGCTGGACCTCGTCGGTGGCGTCGCCGCGCGCCGGCGGGCAGGGGGCGCCGTTCGTCGCCGCCAGCATCGTGAACGGCGACACGCTGGAGCTGGCGCGGTTCGCGTACGTCAACGGCCCCAGCGCGCAGTCGGGGACCATCCGGTTCGCCGGGCAGACCGCGGCCGGCCTGGCGTGGGCGCAGAACACGCCGGCGCGGTACGAGCTCGTCGTCGACCTGTACGCGGGGCGCGCGTACCTGCGCGCGGACGGCGCCTACGTCCGCGACGCGTCGGGCGCGGTGCTCGTGCAGTCGTTCACCCCCGGCCGCCTGCTGACGCACACGGGCTGGCGGCTGGGGCGGCAGGACAACCAGGTGCTGGCGACGGACGACGTCGAGGTCGTCCGGCTGGCCGACACCTTCGCCACGCCGCAGCCGTAGCGCGGCCCTACCCGCCCCACCAGGAGTCCCATGCGGAACCGGCTGCCGATCTCGATCGCGACCCTCCTCGCCCTCGCCGCCTGCCAGGACCCGACCGCCGCGCCGCTCGCGCCCGACGCCGGCGCGCCGCGCGCGGCCAGGGACGCCGCCCCGGCGCCGTCGCGCACCGTGTTCATGTCGGGGCTCGACGCGCCGCGCGGCCTCGCGTTCGCGCCCGACGGCGCGCTCTACGTGACCGAGTCCGGCCGGACCACCGTGACGACGAACTGCACGCCGCTCCCGCGCGGCCTCTACTGCTACAGCGGCACCGGCGCGATCTCGCGCAAGCGGCGCGGGGTCCAGGAGCGCGTGGTGAGCGGGCTGCCGTCGTACTACAACGCCAACATGCAGGACATCACCGGGCCGCAGCACATCGACTTCCAGGGCGCGGGCAACGCCTACTTCACCATCGGCTGGGGCGGCCCGCCGACCGGACGCGCGGGGCTGGGGGCGGCCGGCGCCGCCTTCGGCACCCTCGCCCGCCTGCACCCCAACGGTTCGTGGTCGGTGGTCGCCGACGTGGCGGCGTTCGAGCAGTCGCGCAACCCGGACGGCGAGGTGTTCGACTCCAACCCGTACGGCCTCCTCGCCGAGGGCGGGCGGCAGTACGTCACCGACGCCGGCGGCAACTCGCTGCTGGAGGTCGACAACCGCGGCGCGGTGTCGCTGGTGGCGACGTTCCCGCGCGTGCCGGCGCCGGCGATGTTCGGCGGCTCGGCGCAGGCGGTGCCCACCGAGGTCGTGCGCGGCCCCGACGGCGCGCTGTACGTGAGCACGCTCACCGGCGTCCCGTTCTCGCAGGGCGCGGCGATCATCTACCGCGTGTCGGGCGGCGTCGCGCAGCCGTACGCGACCGGGCTCAAGACGGTCACCGACCTCGCCTTCGCCCCCGACGGGCAGTTGTACGCGCTGCAGTACGCGACGGGGCCGGTGTTCTTCCCGACGCCGGGCGCGCTGCTGCGCGTCGTCCCCGGCGCCGGTCCGCACCTCACCGTCGCCGGCAACCTGCCGAACGCGACGGCGCTGGCGATCGACGGCGACGGCGCGTTCTACGTCGCCGTCAACGGCGACCGCGCGGGCGTCGACGAGGTGCTGCGCATCGTCCCCTGACGGTCCCGGGGCACGACGTGCGACGGGGCGCGCCGATCTGGCGCGCCCCGTCGGTCGTTCACCCCGCCTTGCGCCGCTTGAGCGCGGGGAGCAGCGGTCGGAGGTAGTGCCCCGTGAAGCTCGCGTCGACCTGCGCGACCGTCTCGGGCGTCCCCTGCGCGACCACCATCCCGCCGCGCGTGCCGCCCTCGGGTCCCATGTCGACGACCCAGTCGGCCGTCTTGATGACGTCGAGCGAGTGCTCGATGACCAGGACCGTGTTGCCGCGGTCGACCAGCCGGTGCAGGACGTCGAGCAGCAGCCGCACGTCCTCGAAGTGCAGCCCCGTCGTCGGCTCGTCGAGGATGTAGAGCGTGCGCCCGGTGTCGCGCTTGGACAGCTCGGTGGCGAGCTTGACGCGCTGCGCCTCGCCGCCCGAGAGCGTGGTCGCGCTCTGCCCGAGGTGGATGTAGCCGAGCCCCACGTCGCGGAGCGTCTCCAGCTTCTGCGCGATGCGCGGCTGGTTCTCGAAGATCCCGCACGCGTCCTCGACCGTCAGGTCGAGGACGTCGGCGATCGAGAGCCCGCGGAAGCGGACCTCGAGCGTCTCGCGGTTGAAGCGCTTCCCCTTGCAGACGTCGCACGGCACGAAGACGTCGGGGAGGAAGTGCATCTCGATCTTCACCAGCCCGTCGCCCTGGCACGCCTCGCAGCGCCCGCCCTTCACGTTGAACGAGAACCGCCCCGGCCCGTAGCCGCGGATCTTCGCCTCGGGCATCTCGGCGAACAGCTCGCGGATGGGCGTGAACAGCCCCGTGTACGTGGCCGGGTTGGAGCGCGGCGTGCGCCCGATCGGGCTCTGGTCGATGTCGATGACCTTGTCGATGTGCTCCAGCCCGACGATCCGGTCGTGCAGCCCCGGGATGGTGCGCGCGCGGTAGAAGTGGCGCGCCAGCGCGCGGTGCAGGATGTCCTCGACCAGCGTCGACTTCCCCGACCCCGACACGCCGGTCACCGACACGAAGCAGCCGAGCGGGATCTCGAAGTCGACGCCGCGCAGGTTGTGCTCGCGCGCGTTCTCGACGCGGATCACGCGGTGCGGGTCGCGCGGGCGGCGCTCGGGGCGGACCGGGATCTCGCGCTTCCCGTTCAGGTACTGCGCGGTCACCGACTTGGGGTTGCGCAGCACCTCCTTCACCGTGCCGGCCGCGATCACCTCGCCGCCGTGCTTCCCGGCGCCGGGGCCCAGGTCGATGAGGTGGTCGGCCTCGCGCATCGTCTCCTCGTCGTGCTCGACGACGATGACGGTGTTGCCGAGGTCGCGCAGCTGCTTGAGCGTGGCGAGCAGCCGCCCGTTGTCGCGCTGGTGCAGCCCGATCGACGGCTCGTCGAGGATGTAGAGCACGCCCACCAGGCGCGACCCGATCTGCGTCGCCAGCCGGATGCGCTGCGCCTCGCCGCCCGACAGCGACTCGGCCGAGCGGTTGAGCGTGAGGTAGTCGAGCCCCACGTCGACCAGGAAGGAGAGGCGCTCGCGCACCTCCTTCAGGATCGGGCCCGCGATGTCGGGGTCGAGCCCCGGGCGCCCCTCGCCGCGCACCGGCACCTCGCCGAAGAAGTCGCGCGCGCCGTCGATCGACAGCTCGCCGACCTCGCCGATGTTCCGCCCGTGCACCGTGACGGCCAGCGACTCGGGCTTGAGGCGCATCCCGGCGCAGGCGGAGCACGGCGTCGCCACCATGTACTCCTCCAGCTCGACGCGGATGCCGTCGCTCGACGTCTCCTCGTAGCGGCGCTGCACGTTGCGCAGGATCCCCTCCCACACGACCTCGGCGCTCGCCGCCTTGGACGCGACCTTGCGCCCGCCCGTCTTGCGCGCCGCCGGCGGCGCCTCGCCGGCGCCGAAGAGCAGCGCGTGCTGCACGCGCGCCGGCAGCTTCCCCCACGGCGTGTCGAGCCTGAACTCGAGCGCCTTGGCGAGCCCCGGGAGGATGACCTTCTTCAGGTAGCCGTCGGGCTCCCCCCACGGCAGCACGACGCCTTCGAGGATCGTGATGCTCGGGTCGCCGAGCACGAGGTCGGGGCTGACCTCCTTGCGCGTCCCCAGCCCGCCGCACGCCGGGCAGGCGCCGAACGGCGAGTTGAACGAGAACTGCCGCGGCTCCAGCTCGGGGAGCGAGATGCCGCACACCGGGCAGCCGTAGCGCTCCGAGAACAGGTGCACCTCGGGCTCGGCGGACGCGTCGGCCGCGTACTCGACCACCTCCACGAGCCCGTCGGCCAGGCGCAGCGCGGTCTCCAGCGAGTCGGTGAGGCGCCCGCGGTCCTCCGCGCGCACGACGAGGCGGTCGACGACGACCGAGATGCTGTGGTTCTGCCGCTTGTTGAGCTTCGGCGGGTCGGCGAGCTCGATCAGCTCCCCGTCCACCACGGCGCGCACGAAGCCCTGCTTGCGCGCCCCCTCGAACAGCTCGCGGAACTCGCCCTTGCGCCCCTGCACGAGCGGCGCGCGGATCTCGAGGCGCGTGCCGGCCTCCCACGTCAGCACCGTCTCGGCGATCTGCACGGGGCTCTGGCGCTGCACGGCGCGCCCGCAGTTCGGGCAGTGCGGCGTGCCGGCGCGCGCGTAGAGCAGGCGCAGGTAGTCGTAGATCTCGGTGACCGTTCCGACGGTCGAGCGCGGGTTGTTCCCCGTGTTCTTCTGCTCGATCGAGATCGCGGGCGAGAGCCCCTCGATGACGTCGACGTCGGGCTTCTCCATCAGCCCGAGGAACTGGCGCGCGTAGGCCGACAGCGACTCCACGTAGCGCCGCTGCCCCTCGGCGTAGATGGTGTCGAAGGCCAGCGACGACTTCCCCGACCCGGACAGCCCCGTGATGACGGTCAGCCGGTCGCGCGGGATGGTGACGTCGACGTTCTTCAGGTTGTGCGCGCGCGCGCCGCGCACGATCAGGGCTTCCTCTGCCATAACCAGCAAAGCTCGCGGGGGAGGCCCCGTCCGACAAGCGGGCGGATCGGGAAATCTTCGGGGACGCGACAGTGGGCGCGCCGGCGGCCGCGCCGTCCGCCGCGCCGGCGGCTACATTGGCGCCATGACCGACGCCGTCGTGGTGCTCACGACCCTCGCCTCCGAGGAGGAGGCGGTCCCCTTCGTCCGCATGCTGCTCGACCAGCGGCTGGTCGCGTGCGGGACGATCCTCCCCCCCGCCCGGTCGATCTACCGCTGGGAGGGGAAGCTGGCCGACGAGCGCGAGGTCGTCGTGCTGCTCAAGACCCGCCGCGACCGGGTGGAGGACCTGCAGCAGGCGTTCGAGCGGCTGCATCCGTACCAGACGCCCGAGCTGCTGGCGCTGCCGGTGCACGCCGGGCTGGTGCGCTACCTCGCCTGGATCAACGACGAGACGACCGGCGTGCTCGAGGACTGACCGGCGACGGCGGGCTCGGGCTCGCGGCCGATCGAGCGGTAGTCGAAGCCGAGCGCGCGCATCCGCGCCGGGTCGTACAGGTTGCGGGCGTCCACCAGCACCGGTCGCCGGAGCAGCTCGGCCATGCGCCGGAAGTTCGGGTGCCGGTACTCGTTCCAGTCGGTCATCACGACCAGCGCGTCGGCCCCGTCGAGCGCGTCGTAGCCGTTCTCGACCAGCGCCACCCGGTCCTCCAGCCGCCGCCGGGCCTCGCCCAGCGCCGCCGGGTCGTGCGCCACCACCTCGGCGCCCACGGCGAGCAGCCGCTCGACCAGCGACAGCGACGGCGACTCGCGCATGTCGTCGGTCTGCGCCTTGAACGCGAGCCCCCACACCGCCACGCGGCGTCCGGCCAGCCCCTCGGCGGCGAAGGCGGCGGCCAGCTTCTCGAACGCGCGCTCCTTCTGCCGCGCGTTGGCCTCCTCGACGGCGCGCAGGATCCGCAGCGGCGCCCCCGCCGTGTCGGCGGCGCGCACGAGCGCGGCCACGTCCTTCGGGAAGCAGCTGCCGCCGTAGCCCGGCCCCGGGAAGAGGAACGCGGCGCCGATCCGGCCGTCGGAGCCGACGCCGCGCCGCACCAGGTCGACGTTGGCGCCCACGCGCTCGCACAGGTTCGCGATCTCGTTCATGAACGAGATGCGCGTGGCGAGCATCGCGTTGGCGGCGTACTTCGTCATCTCCGCGGACGCGATGTCCATGAAGATGATCGGCTTGCCCGTGCGCACGAACGGCGCGTACAGCTCCGCCATCACGCTGCGCGCGTGGTCGGACTCCGCCCCGAGCACGACGCGGTCGGGACGCAGGAAGTCCTCGACCGCCGCACCCTCCTTGAGGAACTCGGGGTTGCTGCACAGGTGGAACGGGAAGCGCGCGTGCCGCTCCACCGCCTCGCCGACGCGCGCCGCCGTCCCCACCGGGACCGTCGACTTGGTGACGATCACCAGCTCGCGCGTCATGTGCCGCCCGACCTGCTCCGCCACCGCGAGCACGTGCCGCAGGTCCGCCGAGCCGTCCTCGTCGGGGGGCGTGCCGACGGCGATGAACGCCACCTCGGCGCCGCGCACCGCGCCCGGGATGTCGGTCGTGAAGGTCAGCCGCCCGTGCGACGCGTTGCGCCGGACCAGCTCCTCCAGCCCCGGCTCGAAGATCGGCAGGACGCCGCGCGTCAGCCCCTCAATCTTCTCGTCGTGCACGTCGGCGCACACGACGTCGTTCCCGGTCTCCGCCAGGCACGCGCCGACGACGAGCCCGACGTAGCCGGTGCCGACGACGACGATGCGCACCGGCGGCTCAGGCGGCGAGCGACGAGCCGCACTGCCCGCAGAAGCGCTGCCCCTCGCCGTCGCACACGCCGCCGCACGCCGGGCACCGCCCGGCGAGGAAGCGCCCGCAGTCGGAGCAGAAGCGCGCGTCGGCCTCGGGGCGGGCGCCGTGCTCGGCGCACCGCGGCGCGCGGGCGCGGAAGGCGCGCAGCGCGGCCTCCACGGCGTCGTCGCCTCCGTCCGCCGGCGCGGTCGGGGACGCGACCGCGGCCGCGGCCGTCGCGCCCTCCTTCGCCCGCATCTCGGCCAGCGCC
Organism: Roseisolibacter sp. H3M3-2; assembly: GCF_029211165.1. GTDB lineage: Bacteria > Gemmatimonadota > Gemmatimonadetes > Gemmatimonadales > Gemmatimonadaceae > Roseisolibacter. Next base: position 7,214 of record NZ_JARGEK010000088.1, on the reverse strand, counting down.
TCGCGCGTGTACGTCGCGCGCAGCTCCGCGTAGTCCGCGTCGGAGAGCTTCCCGGTGGCGCGGTCGAACTCGATCTCGCGCAGCGCCTCGATCGCGCTGGCCTCCGCGGGCGCCACGGGCGTGGGCGCCGGCGGCGCGGGCGGGCCGGCCGGCGCCTCGCCGAGCAGCGCGCGCAGCTCGAGGGCCGGGGCGCCGAGCGCCAGCACGGTGCCCAGGCCGAGCGCGAGCGCGCCGTCGGGGATCGCCAGCATCAGCGCGACTCCCCGCGCACCGCGGCCTCGAGGCGCGCCATCTCGTCGGGGGTCGCGCCGACGTCGGCCGGCGAGAGCCCGTGCGACGCGGCCGGCGCCACCCGCCCCTCCGCCGCCTGCACCGCGGCGGCGCGGCGCCCCCACTTCCGGATGAGCGCCGCGACCACCACCGCGCCGGTGCCGAGCGCCGCGAACGGCATCAGGTAGCCGGCGAGGTTGAACCCCTCCTTCTTGGGCGCCATGAGCACCTGCTGCCCGTACTCCTGCTCGAACGCCGCCAAGATCTCGTCGGCCGAGTAGCCGCCCTCGACGAGCGCCATCACGTCGCTGTGCATGCGCGGCGAGAAGCCGCACGGCATCGACGTCCGGCAGGTGAAGACGTCGAGCGTGCACGGGCAGGGGCACGAGATCTTGTGCTCCAGATCGTCGCGCGCCATCGCGTCCATCGACGGCGACGCGCCGGGCTTGGGCGGACGCTGCACGGGGCGGTAGCCGTCCCCCTCCATCGACGCGCCGGGCGTCTCGGGCTGGGTGACGGCCGCGCCGGTCACCTGGTTGGGCGACGGCGACTCGACCGGGACGCCGACCTGCTGCGCCGCGGCGACGCCGGCGGCCGTGGCGGTCGCGGTGGCCCAGCCGGCGCCGAGCGCGGCGACGAAGCGGCGGCGCGAGACGCGGTAGCCGCCGACCTGATACTGCGGGGAGGACATCGGCGGACGGCTCAGGGGACGGTCGCGGGGACGGGCTCACCGGCGGGCGCCGGCGGCAGCTCGGCGACGTAGCCGCTCTCGCGGCGCGTCGCGCGGCGCTCGGCCTGCGGCCACATGACGATCAGCCCCCCGATCCCCATCACGAAGCCGCCGAACCACACCCACCACACCAGCGGGTTGAAGGCGACGCGGATCTCGGCGCGGTCGGTCCCCGTCACGCCCGCCAGCACGACGTAGACGTCCTGCTTCGCCCCCTCGAGGATGCCGACCTCGGTCGACGGCTCGAAGGTGGGCTGGTCGCGGCTGTCGACGTGCTGGCGCTTCTCGGAGCTGATGATCCCGACGCGCTTCCCGTCGCGGGTGGCGTCGAGGCCGACGGCGGTGACGTAGCGGTTCAGCGCCTTGTACGCCGAGACGCCCTGGCTGGTGAAGGTCCAGGTGTGCCCCCACGGGTCCTTCGCCGTGTACGACTGCCCCGTGCGGAGGGTGATGTCGTACTCCTTCTTGAACGCCATCCCGGCGAAGGCGGCGAACATCGTCACCATGCCGAAGTGCACGACGTAGCCGCCGTAGCGCCGGCGGTTGCGCCCGACCAGGCGCGCCAGCGCGACCGCGGCGTTCTCGCCGTGCATCGACACGCGGGCGCGCGTCCCCTTCCAGAACTCCTGCCCGATGGTGCCGAACACGAAGCCGGCGAGCGCGTAGCAGACGATCGCGTAGAAGTCGCGCATCCCGAGCGCCACCAGCGCGACCCCGGTCACGGCGCCGACGGCCGTCGGCACGGTGAACTGCCGCCGCAGGTTCGACAGCGACGCGCGCCGCCAGGCGATGAGCGGCCCGACGCCGGTGAGCGCGAGCAGCAGGAGCCCGAGCGGGACGTTGACCGTGTTGAAGAAAGGGGGGCCGACCGTGATCTTCTCCCCCTTCACCCACTCGCTGAGGATCGGGAAGAGCGTCCCCCAGAGCACGGAGAACGAGATCCCGACGAGCACCAGGTTGTTGTAGAGGAAGGCGGCCTCGCGGCTCACCATGCTCTCCAGCTCCGCCTGCGACGCCAGGTCCTTCAGGCGGGTCGCGACCAGCCACGCGGTCGCGGCGATGCTCACCACCAGGAAGCCGGCGAACCAGTTCCCGACCGGCGACTGCGCGAACGAGTGCACGCTCTGGATGATGCCCGAGCGCGTGATGAACGTGCCGAGGATCGACAGGAGGAAGGTGGTCGCCACCAGGGTGACGTTCCACTTGCGGAGCATCCCCCGCTTCTCCTGGATCATGATCGAGTGCAGGAACGCCGTCCCCGTCAGCCACGGGAGCAGCGACGCGTTCTCGACCGGGTCCCACGCCCAGTAGCCGCCCCACCCGAGCTCGACGTACGCCCACCACATGCCGAGCGTGATGCCGATGGTGAGGAAGAACCACGACAGCAGCGACCAGCGGCGCACCGGCGCCAGCCACTCGGCGTCCAGCTTGCGCGTGACCAGCGCGGCCACCGCGTAGGCGAACGGCACCGACGTGGCCACGTAGCCGAGGTAGAGCATCGGCGGGTGGATCGCCATCCCCGGGTTCTGCAGCTGCGGGTTCATCCCGCGCCCGTCGGGGGGCGTCCAGTCGAGGCGCTCGTACGGGTTGGCGCCGAAGCACATCGTCGCCAGGAAGAAGAGCGTGATCACGCTCAGCGTCCCGGTCACGTACGGCAGGAAGGCGCGCGTGCGCGGCCCGCGGCCGGTGAACACCGCCGCCGCCGCGTACCCCGCGAGGATCAGCGTCCAGAAGAGGAGCGACCCCGCCTGCCCCGCCCAGAAGGCGGTGAAGGTGTAGACCTTGGGGAGGTTCGCGCTCGTGTAGCTGGCGACGAACTTGATCGAGAAGTCGTGCGTGAACAGCGCGGTCCACAGCCCGATCGACGCCACGATCACGAAGCCGAACGTCGCGTACAGCGCCCGCTCGCCCGAGTGCACGAGGTCCGCGCGCCCGTCCCGGGCGCCGGCGAACGAGACGGTCGCGCTCCAGGCCGCCATCAGCAGGGCGACCCACAGCGAGAGCTCGCCGACCAGGATCATCCCGGAGGAGAGGGAGTCGCCCACGACTCAGCTCTGCGACGCGGGCGCCGGGGCGGCCGTCTTCGGCACGCCGGCCGGGTGCTTCCCCTTGTACTGCTGGTACTCCTTGTACCCCGGCGTCCCCTCGCCCTGCTCGGGGGCGTTCTCGTAGCGCGACGCGCACTTGGCCAGCAGCGTCGTCGCGTGGAACGTCCCGTCGGCCTGCAGCCGCCCCTCGACCACGACCTCGACGCCGTCGGTGAACGTGTCGGGGGCGATCCCCTTGTAGTAGACGGGGTAGGTCTTGGTCGAGTCGGCCATGTCGGCCATGACGAAGCGCAGCGACCGCCCGCTGGGGTCGCGCACGATGGTGCCGGGCACGGCCTTGGCGCCGATCTTCACGCCCTGGTTCACGAACGACGGATCGTCCGCGACCTTGGCCTGCAACTCGGTCGGCGTGAGGAAGTACTGCCCGGTGTCCTGGATGGAGCTCGCCATCAGATAGCTGGCGCTCCCCAGGACGAGGGCCCCGCCGATCAGGAACTTGTTGCGCGCCTTCATGATGTATGACCCCGGAGGGAGGGGCCGGCCCCGCGGGGGGACCGGTGCAGCGAGTGGAGCACGCCAAATATACGGCCTTCATGGCCGCCTCGTGGCGGCCCCGTCCTTCAGCGCCCGGCGCGGGCGACCAGCGCACCCCAGACCAGGGCGCCCGCGGCATCCCAGACGAGGTCGCGCCCGCTGAAAACGCCGCGCCGCCGGCGGTCGTGCCACTCCTTGCCGAGCGAGACGAGGGCGGTGATCCCCGACGCGGTCACCAGCGCGGCGCGCCGGTCGACGCCGGCCGCGGTCGCCGCACCGTAGGCGCTCCCCTGCACCAGCCCGGCGAGCACGAAGTGCCGGAGCTTGTCCTCGCCGAACCAGGGATCGGCGGCCGGCGCCGCACGCCGCGTCGAGTCCGCCGGCACCGCGGGCGCCGAGTCGGCCGGCGACTGGAGGAGCGCCGCGGCCAGCAGCAGCGACCTCACGCCGCCGCCCGCCGCCCGCCGTCGATCAGCCCCACCCGCGCGAACTCGTCGGCGAGGTGCGTGATCGCGTCGTCGAGCAGCGCCCGGTGCGCGGGGGCGTTCAGCCACCCGCTCGCCCCCGACGGGTGCGGGAGCGGGACCGCCCGCGTCTCGACGCCGCCCGCGACCACGGGATGCACCCGCCCCACCACCGCGGCCAGCGGGAGCGGCCCGAGCAGCCGGTCGATGGCCAGCCGACCGATGGGGATCACGAGCGCGGGGCGCAGCAGCGCCAGCTCCCGGTCGAGCCACGGCGCGCACGCCCCGCGCTCCGCCGGCGTGGCCACCCGGTCGCCGCGCCCGCTCGGGCTGGGCCCCGGGTAGCACCGCGTCACCGCCGCGATGAGGATCGCCGCCCGCGCCTCCTCCTCGCCCAATCCGGCCTCGGCGAGCCAGCGGAACAGCGTCCGCCCCGACCGCCCGACGAACGGCCGCCCCCCGGTCGCCTCGCTCGGCCCGGGCGCCTGCCCCACGATCATCACCCGCGGCGCGACGGCGTGCGACACGACGGGGCGGGCGCCCGCCGGCAGCGTCGCGGCGCAGCGGCGGCAGGCGGCGAGGGCGCGACGATGCGCCTCGAGCGCCGGGGCGAGGTCGAGGATCGGGAGGGGGGACATCGGGGAGGGAGACCCCATGGCTCGGGTCGGGGTTCCGATTCGCGCCTTCCGACGGCGAAGAGCGGGGTGCGGCGAAGACCTGGGTGGGGCGCAGAGCGGGGTGAACCGAACCAAGGGGTGACCCGAGAACCGGGGTACCGCGGACCTACCGGCTAACGGCTGCAGGTCCGCTGTACCCCGCTCTTCGCCCCACCCCTTGGTTCGGGTCACCCCGCTCTGCGCCGTTCCTGCACTGCGCCGTATCCCGCTCTACGCCTTGTCGTCCCTCGCCCACGCCAACGCCGCCCGCACCGCCCGCCGCCAACCGGCCCGTCCCGCCTGCGCGGCGGCGCTCCCCTCCCCCGGCGCGAACCGCGCGAAGCGCCGCGACGCGAGGAAGCTCGGCGCGTCGGGCCAGACGCCCGCGGCGATCCCGGCCAGCCCCGCGGCCCCGAGCGCCGTCGACTCGACCACCGCCGGCCGCTCGACGACCGCGCCCAGGACGTCCGCCTGGAACTGCACCAGCCACTCGTTGGTCGTCGCGCCCCCGTCGACGCGCAGCGGCGCGCCGTCTCCCGCCCCGTCGGCCGAGGCGGCGCGCATCGCGTCGAGGACGTCGGCGGTGGCGTAGGCCATCGCCTCCAGCGCGGCGCGGGCGAGGTGCGCGCGCGTGGTGCCGCGGGTGAGCCCGACGATCGTGCCGCGCGCGTGCGGCTCCCAGTCGGGGGCGCCGAGTCCGGTCAGCGCCGGCACGAAGTAGACGCCGTCGGTGGACGGGACGCTGCGCGCCAGCGCCTCCGACTCGGCCGCGGTGGCGACGATCCCGAGGCCGTCGCGCAGCCACTGCACCGCGGCGCCGGCGACGAAGATCGACGCCTCCAGCGCGTACAGCGGCTCCCCCGTCGGGCCGCAGGCGAGCGTCGTCAGCAGCCCGCCCCCGCCGGCGGGGCGCGTCGCGCCGCAGTTGCGCAGGAGGAACGCGCCGGTGCCGTACGTGTTCTTCGCGACGCCGACGTCCCACCCGCCCTGGCCGAAGAGCGCCGCCTGCTGGTCGCCCGCGATGCCGAGGATCGGCGCCGCGAAGCCGAGCATCGCGGGCGAGGCCGTGCCGAAGTCGCCGAGCGAGGGGCGCACCTCGGGGAGCACGGCGCGCGGCACGCCGAAGAGGGCGCACAGCTCGTCGCTCCACGCGCGCGCGTCGAGGTCGTACAGCATCGTGCGCGACGCGTTGGTGGGCTCGGTCGCGTGCACGCGGCCGCCCGTGAGGTGCCACACCAGCCACGCGTCGATCGTCCCCGCCGCCAGCTCGCCGCGCTCGGCGCGCGCGCGGAGGTCGTCGCGCCCCAGCAGCCACTCCAGCTTCGTCGCGCTGAAGTACGGGTCGACCACGAGCCCGGTGCGTTCCCCGATCCACGCGGCGCGCGGGGCCAGCTCGGCGCACCGCGCCGACGTGCGGCGGTCCTGCCAGACGAGCGCCGGGTGCACCGGGCGCCCGGTCGCGCGCTCCCACAGCACGACCGTCTCGCGCTGGTTGGTGATCCCGATCGCCGTCGGCGTGACGCCGGCGGCCGCCACCGCCTCGCGGGCCGCCGCGCGCACCGTGGCGAGGATCTCGAGCGCGTCGTGCTCGACCAGCCCCGGCGCCGGGTACGACTGCGCCAGCTCGCGGTACCCGCGCCCGAGCACCCGGCCGGCCGCGTCGACGACGAGGCAGGTGGTGCCGGTGGTGCCCTGGTCGATGGCGAGGAGCGTCTTCATGCGGGGGCCCGCTCGACGCTCGACGCTCGACGCTCCCCGCGCGCACTAGACGATGCGCTCGACTCCGAGCGTCGAGCGCCGAGCGTCGAGAAGTCGTACGGCGGACGGTGCACCCCCCGCTCCGTCACGATCGCCGTGATCAGCGCCGCCGGCGTGACGTCGAACGCCGGGTTCCACGCGGCGACGCCGTCGGGCGCGGCGCGGCGGCCCATCGGCGCGCGCACCTCGTCCGGGTCGCGCTCCTCGATCGGGATCGCGGCACCGTCGGCGGTGGCCGGGTCGACCGTCGACGAGGGGGCGAGCACGTAGAACGGGACGTCGTGCGCGCGGGCGGCCAGCGCCAGCCCGTAGGTGCCGATCTTGTTCGCGGCGTCGCCGTTGGCGGCGATCCGGTCGGCGCCCACCAGCACGGCCCCCACGGCGCCCGTGCGCAGCAGCGCCGCCGCCATCCCGTCGGCGATGACGGTGACCGGCACGCCGGCGCGCGACAGCTCGAGCGCGGTCAGCCGGCTTCCCTGCAGCAGCGGGCGCGTCTCGTCGGCCCACACGCGCACGTCGCGCCCGCGCTCGCGCGCGACGTACACCGGCGCCAGCGCGGTCCCGATCCCGCACGTCGCCAGCGCGCCGGCGTTGCAGTGGGTCAGCACGCGCGGGGCGTCGCCGAGCAGCGCGGCCCCGTGCTCGCCGATCGCGCGGCACATCGCGCGGTCCTCGTCGCGGATCGCCGTCGCCTCGGCGCGCAGCGCGGCGAGCGCGCGCGCCGGGTCGTCGGCGCCCGCGTCGAGCACCGCGG
>NZ_JARGEK010000087.1 GCF_029211165.1 Roseisolibacter sp. H3M3-2 | reverse complement strand
CTTCCTAAGACCGCTTGGCCTCCGACTTGGCCGAGGACGCGGACGCGCCCCCCGCGACGCCGATGAGCGGCGCGCGGCGCATGGCCGTCGTGTCGGGCGGCGCGCTGGCGACGGGGCTCGGCGTCGCGCTCACGCAGGCCGACGCGCCGCTCCTCCTCGGGCTCGCCGGGATCGCGACGTCGATCGTGGCGCCGACGCTCACCGTGCGCGCGCTCTGGTGCAGCGTGGTCCCGGGACGCGAGGCGTGGGAGCGGATGCTCGCCGGCGGCGTGGGGCGCGCGACCTTCCGCGCGGCGGCGCTCGGGCTGCCGGCGGCGCGTCGAACAGCTCCCCCGCCGCGCGCCCGAGCGGGCGCGGTCCGCCGAGGTGCCGCGCCTGGTGCCGCGGCTGCAGGACGCCGCCGAGCGGCTGCGCGCGCTCGGCGGCGAGCCGGCCGCCGAGGGGCGGCTGCAGGCGGCGCTGGCGGCGATCGAGGCGGTGCGGCTCGACCTGCTGCGGCTGCACGCGGGGCGCGGCTCGGCGGACCAGCTGACGCGCGACCTCGAGGCGGCGCGGCAGCTCGGCGCGCGCGTGGACGCGGCGCTCGGGGCGCGCGCCGTCGTCGACGACGCGGTCCCCACCCCCGCCTGAGGGGCCGCGCGCATGTGCGGCCGGTTCGGCCTCATCCGGCCGGAGCTGCTCGCCGAGCGCGGGCTGCTCGACGCGCTGGCGGTGGAGGAGGTGGGCGCGTCGGTGCCGCCGACGATCGCGCCGCGCTTCAACGTCGCGCCGGGGACCGACGTGCTGGTGGCGCTCGCGCACCGGCGCGACGGCGTGGTGCGGCGGCGGCTCGACCTCGCGCGGTGGGGGCTCGCGGCGCGCCGGCCGGGGCGGAGCGAGCGGCTGGTGAACGCGCGCTCGGAGTCGGTGGCCGGCTCGCCGGCGACGCGCGACGCGTGGGCACGCGGGCGGCGGTGCCTGGTCCCGGCCGACGTCTTCTACGAGTGGCAGGACGTGGCGGACGGCGACGACCCGACGGGGGGCGCGCGGCGCACGCGGCGCGGCCGGTTGCCGTGGGCGTTCGCGCGCGGGGACGACGCGCCGTTCGCGTTCGGCGGGGTGTGGGACGCGTCGCGCGACCCCGACGCGCCGGAGGCGCCGCCGGTGGTGACGTTCGCCGTCCTCACCACCGCGCCCAACGCGCTCCTGGCGACGGTGCACGACCGGATGCCGGTCATCGTCCCGCCGGCGGCGTTCGACGCGTGGCTCGACCGGGCGACGCCGCCGGCCGCCGCTGCGGCGCTGCTGGGGCCCTACCCGGCGGCCGAGATGCGCGGGTGGCGGATCTCGACGCGGGTGAACGACCCGCGCCACGACGACGCGTCGGTGCTGGAGCCGGTCTAGGCCGCCTCGCGGCGCGTCCCGGCACGGCGGGTGCTTTTCCGACGGGCGCGGCGTTCCCCGCCGCCAGAGACCCCGGCCGCCACCGCCATGCGCACCCACCGCTACCGCCGCCGCTCCGCCCGCCGCCCCGGCCGCGTCCTGACCGGGCTCCTCGGGACCGTCCTCGTCCTGGTCGTGGTGGCGGCGGGGATCGGGGCGCTCGGGGTGCGATCGGGGTGGATCTCGGTGGAGCGGCGCGCCGGCGGCGCCCCGCAGCAGGTCGCGATGGCGACGGGCGAGGTGGTCCAGCCCGGCGCCGTGGCCGCGCCCGCGATCCCCGTCCCGACGCCGGTCGAGGTGCCGATGGACAGCATCGGGCTGCCGCCGGTGGCCGGCGCGCCGCTCACCCCGGGCGACTCGGCCGCGGGGGCGACGCCCAAGAAGACGCCGCTCGACTCGCTCTCGGGGCTCGGCGTGGAGCCCGGCGCGACGGCCGCGCGCGGCGCGCCGCCGGCCGCGGGCCCGGCGGACGTGGCGGCGCTGCGCGGGAAGCTGGCCGTCCCGGTGCGCGGCGTGGCGGCGACGGCGCTGCGCGACGACTTCGACCAGGCGCGCGGCGGCGGCTCGCGGCGGCACGAGGCGCTCGACATCCTCGCCCCGCGCGGCACGCCGGTGGTCGCGGCGACGGACGGGCGCGTCGTGAAGCTGTTCGACAGCGAGGCCGGCGGGCTGACGGTGTACCAGGCCGACGCGAGCAACCGGTACGTGCTGCTGTACGGGCACCTCGACCGGTACGAGCCCGGGATCGCCGAGGGGCAGGCGGTGCGGCAGGGGCAGGTGATCGGCTACGTCGGGAGCACGGGGAACGCCTCGGCGGACGCGCCGCACCTGCACTTCGCGGTGGCGCGGAGCGCGGACCCGGCGCGGTGGTGGGGGAGCGGGACGCCGGTGAACCCGTACCTCCTGTTGAAGCCCTGACAACTCCGGAAAGCGCGGCGGGCTGCGGGCTGCGGGTTCGTTCCCCATAGTGGGGCATCCGCAGTCCGCAGCCCGCAGCGTCCGACGCACGGAGGTGTCCATGCGGCGCCGTCTCCTGTTCGCGATCCTCCTCGGCGCGTGCGCGCGCCCCGTCCCGATCGGCCCCGCCGTGCGCGACGCGTCGCCGGGGGCGGCGGCGGTGGCGCTGGCGGCCGCGCGCGACTCGGCGGCGCCGTGCGACCCGGCGGTGCAGGTGGCCGAGGTGCACAACGCGCTGCGCGAGCGCGCGTGGGTGAGCATCGTGACGAGCGCGGGGACGGCGCTGCTCCCCGACGAGGCGCTCGCGGCCGACGCGGTGCAGTGGTACCGGCTGCCGTCCGGCGTGCGCGCGGTACGCGCGGAGGCGTCGCTGGAGCCGTTCCGGCTGGCGGTGACGACGGCGAGCCCCGGCGCGCGGCCGATGCGGTGGGCGGCGATGAACGCGCTGCCGCTGCGGCCCATGCAGAACGTGGTGCGGGTGCCGGTGCGGATGGCGTGTCCGCGGTAGGGCCGGACCTCTCAACGGCGGGGGAATCGGATCGAACGGATGCAACGGATCCGTCGCATCCGTTCGATCCGATTCCTGGCAGTTGCTCTTCAGCTCAGGGCACTTCCTCGACCACGACGCCGGTCGTCCGGATCGGCGTCGCGAAGCCGTTGCCGCTGGCGACCAGCGACTGCACGCGCGCGGTGCCGGCGTCGCGAAGGCGGAGCGCCGCACCCGTGTTGTCGGTGCTCACGGCGCGGATCACGCGCGCGTCGATCGCGCCGGCGCCGTCCTGGCGCAGCTCGATCCCCTCGCCCTGGTTGCGGCGCGCCTCGGCGTTCACCAGCTCGGCGACCAGCGCGCCCGCCTCCTGCTCGCGGACGCTGATGCCGCCGGTCGCGTTGTCGCGGGAGGTGACGTTGACGAGACGCGTGAGGATGCCGCCGTCGAAGCGCTCGCGCAGCTTGAGCCCCGCGTCGCCGCCCCCGTTGCCGTCGGCGACGACGTCGGTGGCCGTCACGTACAGCGAGCCGCCCCACGCCGGGTCGAGGTAGAGCGCGCGGTCGGCCCAGTCGTCGTCCTCCTCCAGGTCGATCCCCTCCTCGCCGCTGCCGCTCGCGGTGACCTGCCGGAGCTCCACGCGCAGGTCGCCGAGGTTGTTCTCATTCAGGTCGATCCCCTCCTCGGCGTTGCCCGTGGCGACGACCTGGATCAGCGTGGCCACGTGGTCGCCGGCGCCGCGCTCGTCGACGTCCATGCCGTCGTCGAGGTCGGTCTCCGTGACGTCGTAGAAGCCGTTGTTCGTGATGCGCGTCTGGCGCACCGTGTAGACCGCGTCGCCCGCGCCGCGCTCGTCCAGCTCGACGCCGTCGGCGCCGTTGCCGTCGAACGTCGCGTGCGCGATCTCGGCGTGCAGCGATCCGGGGCCGCCCTCGTTCACGCGCAGCCCGTCGCGGTCGAGCGCCGAGAAGCCGTTGGCGGCGAGGCGCGAGTCGCGGACGACGACGCGCAGGTCGGCGGGGGTGCCGGTCTCCACGTTCGACTCGAGGTCGCGGGTGAAGAAGTCGGTCTGCTCGTTGACGATCACCCCGTGCTCGGCGCTGCCGGTGACGGTGACGTCGAGGAGCTGCACCTCGATCGTGCGCGCCCGCGTGTTGCGCGTGACGTCGACGACGATGCCGTTGCCGGTGGAGTTGGCGACGGTCAGGCGGCGGATGGTCAGGTCGGCGGCGCCGGTGGCGACGAGGACGGCGTTCTCGGTCGGGTCGGTCGCGACCAGGGCGGCGCCGGTGAGCGTGGCGCCGTTGCCGTCGATGGTGAGCGCCTGCGTGCCCGTGTAGACGATCGGCGTGGCGACGGCGATCGCGGCGAGGCCGTTGCGGATGCGGATGGTGCGGACGTCCGCGTCGGCGTTGGCCTCGGCGACCGCCGCGCGCAGCGAGCCGCGGCCGGCGTCGGCGTTCGTGGTCACCTCGACGACGCCGCCCGCGTTGGCGGCGAGGCTCGGGCGTTCGCCGGGTGCGAGGCCGGTCGGGGTGTCGGCGGTGGAGCAGGCCGCGAGCACGGCGGCGGCGAGGAGTGGAGTCAGGCGGCGCGGCATGCGCGGATCAGGTGCGGGTGGGGGGAGGAGCGGTTCGCGCCAACCCTACCGGCCGCACGTGTCACGACCGTCACCGCTGCGTAACCGCACCATCACGACGCGCGCGACGCGCTCAGGCGCGCGTCCCCGCGAGCAGCGTCTCGACGAACCGCCGGTCGCTCGGCGCGAGCGACAGCGCGGCGAGCTCGGTCGGCGTCCCCCAGCGCAGCGCCGTGTGCTCGTGGCACGTCGGCTCCCCCGCGATCGCCACCGGCACGAACGCGATCAGGTACGGCGAGTCGGGGTCCTGGAAGCTCGCGATCTCCTCGCCCACGTGCGTCACGGCCACGCCCAGCTCCTCGCGCAGCTCGCGGCCCGCCGCCTCGTCGTCGCTCTCGCCGGGCTCGCACTTCCCGCCGGGGAACTCCCACAGCCCGCCGTGCCGCTTGTGCGGCGGGCGCTGGCAGACGAGCAGGCGGTCGCCGCGCGAGACGACGGCGGCGACGACGCGGATGATCTCGGGGGGCACGCGTCCAATGTGGGCCGCGGTCCCGGGTCGGTCTACCCGTACCACGCCGGCCGCGTCGCCGACAGGTTGGACACTCTCCACCCGGCCGACCGAGCCACCCGCATGCGACCCACCATCTCCCCGCGCGCCGGCGCCGCGTGCGCCGCCGTCGGCGCGCTCGGGATCTTCCTCAACAACTTCCGCCACCCCTTCCCGCCGGCCGACCGCGTCGCGTTCCTGCGCCTCATCGCCGACGAGCCGCACTGGGCGGCGATCCACTTCCCGACGATGTTCTTCGCCCTCGCGGCGCTGGTCGGGCTGGTCGCGCTGGCCGACACGCTCGCGGAGGGCGCGGCGGCCTCGCTCGCGCGCGCCGGGCGCACGGTGGCGCAGGTCGGCGTGCCGATCATGCTCGTCGGCGTCGCGGTCGACGGCTACGGCTTCAAGGCGGTGGCCGACGCGTGGGCCGCGGCGCCGGCGACGGAGCGCGCCGTGATCGAGCGCGCGGCCGACGCGATCGTGTGGGCCGAGACGGGGCTGCTGCACACGTGGGTCGCCGTCTTCCTCGGCGTGCCGTTCGTGCTGTACGGCGCGGCCGTCGCGGCGAGCGCGCGCTACCCGCGGTGGGCGGGCTGGCTCGGCGTCGCCGGCGGCGCGGGGTGCCTCGCGAGCGGCGCGGCCGGCTTCCTCCGCCTCCCGATCGATCTCCCCTTCCCGATCTTCGGGACGGTGGACCTCGCGTGGCTGGTGCTGATGGCCGCGCTCATGACGCGGCGGGAGCGTCGAGCCCACCTCCGGGGCCTCGGCGCCCCCGCCTGACCGGTCAACGGTCGACGACGGGGGTGAACCCCTCGGGGAGCGCGCCGCCCGACACGAGCGCCTGCTTCAGCGCCCGCGCGTGCGCGCACGCGCCGCGGTACTCGAAGCCGCGGCAGGTGCACGACACGTCCCCGCCGTCGACGTCGAGCACGTAGAACGCGCCCGGCTTCGAGCCGCTCGGCACCCGGTAGCGCTCCGTGGCCGGGCCGCTCAGCACCCGCGCCAGGGCGAGCACCGCCTCCGCGGAGGGGCGGGCGCCGGTCGTCTTGCCCTCGGCGCCTCGACCCGCCTCCTCCGTGCGCGCCGACGCCACCACCTCGCGCAGCAGGCGGTCGACGGGATCCTCCCCGCTTACGTCGTCGCCGAGCGTGGCGATGTCCGGCGAGATCGCGCGCAGCATCCCCTCCAGCTGGGCGAGGAGGTCGCCGTCGGCCGGCACGTCGCCGCGCCCCTCGACCACGGCGTCGACGAGCGCGCCCTTGGTCGAGAGCACGCTGGCGACGAAGTCGTCGATCGTGCGCTCGGCGACCAGGTACGTGACGTTGACGGTCCCGGTCTGCCCGATGCGGTACGCGCGGTCCTCGGCCTGCCAGTGGTTCGCGGGGACCCAGTCGAGATCGTTGAACACGACCTGCCGCGCCGCCGTCAGCGTGATCCCGACGCCGGCAGCGACGATGTTGCCGACGAACACGCGCACGCCGTCGTCCTGCTGGAATCGGTCGACCAGCTGCTGCCGCTTCGCCGCGGGCGTGGCCCCGGTGAGCACGACCGCCTGCTCGCCGAAGTGGGCGGCGATGCGCTGCAGCGGCTCGTCGAAGCTTCCGAAGACGAGCACCTTCTCTCCCTGCGCCAGCACCCCCTCGACGAACTCGATGGTGGTGGCGGCCTTCGCCTTCGCGATCGCGACGCGCGCCTTCGTCAGGTCGGCGAGGAGGCGCACGCGGTCCTGCCCCGGGGCGCGCGTTCCGCCGCCTCCCTTCCCCTGCCGCCGCTCGATCGCGCCGGCGAGTAGCTGCTCGACGACCTTCCGCATCTCGCGGCGCCCCGTCCCCTCCGGCACCGCCACCGGCACCCAGGCGCGCAGCTTCGGCGGAAGGTCGAGCGTCTCCTCCTTGGTGCGGCGCAGCATCACGCCGTGCAGCTGCACCCGCAGCTCCTCCAGGTTGGAAGCGCCGTCGGTCACCCAGCCGAAGCCGTTGTGGTGCGCCGCGCAGTAGCGCTTCGCGAACGGGAGGAAGCTCCGCCCCATCGGGTGCCCGACGAGCTGCAGCAGCGGAAACAGGTCGCGTGGGCGGTTGGTGAGCGGCGTTCCCGTCAGCGCGTACAGCACCGCGTCGGGCGCGGCGGCGACGAGTTCGCGCGCGTGCTTCGAGCGCTGCGAGGTGTGGTTCTTCAGGTAGTGCGCCTCGTCGAAGATCATGCCTGTCCACGGCAGGTCCTCGAGCAGCGCGTCCACGCGGTGCAGCAGGTCGTAGTTGACGACGACCCAGCCCGTGTAGCCGACCTCCGGGGGGTCGGCCGGGCCGACGACGTGCACGGCGTCGTCGGGGCGCACCGCGTGGATCTCGCGCGCCCAGTTGCGCTTCACCGACGCGGGGCAGACGACGAGCCAGGGACCGATCGGCGCGGCCTCGGTGAGCGCGACGACGCTCTGGCGCGTCTTGCCGAGCCCCATGTCGTCGGCGAGGATCGCGCGGCGCCGGCCGAGGAGGAAGGCGACGCCCTCGACCTGGTGGGGGAAGAGCCCGGCGGCGAGCCGCTCGGCGCGGGCGAGCGCCTCGGCGCGGACCTCGGCGGACGGGGACGGGAGCGCGGGCGTGAGCTGCGGTGCGGGCATGGCGGTCCTTTCGGTGGCGGTGCCGTTCCCCTCGCGCATGGCTCCGGCGCGCGGTGGAGCGCGCCGGCCGGCTGGGCCACCGTGGTCCTCCCCTGGTGGAGGCGACGGTCTGGCGGGCGGGTCGCGGAGCCGGGTCTCTCGCCGCCCTCTGCATGCCGGCCGCCGGAACGGGGGCGGCCAGGTGCTACGATCCTACGTCGAGGCTCCGACAGTGGTGCGGCGGAACTCGCGGGCGCCGGAACGAGGACGGCGGCCCACGAAGTCGCGGGCCGCCGGCCGCGACTTAGACGGATCGGCCCGGCGCGACGCCGGGGGCGCGGCCCGTCAAGTCGGGAAATCGCCGCGCAACGAGCAATGTGTGGAGCGAGATCCGACCTCGCAAGCGCGCAGAGGCGGACGCGCGTTCGGGGTTGGGGCCGCGTCGGCACTCTGTACGCGGATTTTCAGTCCGCGGCTCACCTCGCAGGTATCGCTACCGCAACGGCTCCTGCAGCCGCGCCCCGTGCGTCCGCGACGACGTGACCTTCGTCCCGCCCTCCATCGTGTCCCCCGACGACCTTCGTCGCAGCCGCCATCAGCCGCGCGCCGCGGCGCCCTCGCCGGCCTGGGTCAGCGGCCCGAGACGCTCCCCCATCCGCACCACCTGGTCGACCTCCAGCGGCTCCAGCGCGCCGCTCTCCGGCGAGCACACGACGATCACCGTCGACCCGAACTCGAAGTGCCCGAGCGGGTCGCCCGCACGCACCGCGAACCCGGGATCGTACGTGCGGCGCTGCACCTCCCGCCGCCGGGCGTTGGTGTGCAGGTCGTCGAAGACCAGCCGCGTCATCCCCACCATCGTCGCGCCGACGAGCGCCACGGCCACCACCCCCGCGCCCGGGCGCTCGATGCGCACGACGATGCGCTCGTTCACGGCGAACAGGTCGGCGACGTGCGTCACGGCGTGGGTGTTCACCGGCCACAGCTCGCCCGGGATGTACGTGGCCTCGGTGATCACGCCGTCCACCGGCACGTGGAAGCGGTGGTAGTCCTTGGGGGCGAGGTAGAAGGTGGCGAACGTGCCCCCGTTCATGCGGTGCGCCAGCGCGTCGTCGCCGAGCAGCGCGCGCAGGGAGTAGTCCTTCCCCTTCGCCTGGATCAGCGTGTCGTTCGCGACCGGCCCCCACGCGCCGACCGCCGAGTCCGCGGGCGCGACGATCGCGTCCGCCGCCACGGGGCGCAGCCCGGGCTTCAGCGCGCGCGTGAAGAAGGCGTTGAGCGTCGGGTACGCGTCGAGGGGGAGCTCGGCCTCCTCCGGCCTCGCGCCGAACACGCGGCTGTAGCCGCGGTACACGCGCTCGCGGTAACGCGGCGGCACCGGGCGGGTGGCGAGCGCGCCCGCCGCGCGGCTCATCGCGTGCTTGGGCAGGACGGAGAGGAGCGCGATCAGCGCACGTCCGAAGGTGGGCATCGGCGGCGCGCTCAGGGCCGGCGCGCCGGCGCGGCCGACGCCGAGTCGCGTCGGGCGCGCTCCTGCCGCTCCTGGCGCTCCTGCCGCGCGCGCACCGCCGCGCGCTGCTGCGCCGCCTTGTCCACCAGCCGCCGCAGCTCGGCGATCGGCTCCGGCGCATCGTCGACCTGCAGGCGGAGCACGACGTCGTTGTTCAGCCAGACGCCGCCGCCCTTCTTCACGATCACCAGCGCGGCCGACTGCATCCCGCGCGTGTCGCCGCCGGCGCGCTGTCCGGCCTCGAGCGCCGCGACGAGGCGGAGCGACAGGTGCTCGCCCTTCGTGCGCTCGAACGCGGCGACCATCGAGTCGACCACCTGCGGGCCGGCGAGGATGTTCCCCTGCGCGCTGCAGAAGGCGCCCTGCCGGTCGCCCGCCCAGGTCGAGGCCTTGGGGCCCGTGTACGCCGCCACGCGCCCCCGCGCGTCCATCACCGCGAACTGGCGCCCCTGCTTCGTCCAGTCGGCGGGGCGCGGGTCGGGGTCGCGCTTCCACACCGAGTCGACCACCGCGCGCGGCGCCAGCCCGGCGCGCAGCAGGGCCAGCGCCTGCGGGCCGTAGCTGACGTCGACGATGGCCTGCGTGGCCACGACGCCGACGTCGGCCTCCGCCCAGAGGACGCCGTTGCCCACGGAGAAGACGCGCGACTGCACGGCGCCGCCCACCTCGCCCGTCTCGGGGTCGTAGCCGAGGATCGAGAACGTGCCCACCGGCTGCCACGGGAGCCCGCCGGCGAGCGCGCGGCCGAGCGCGTCGGGCGGCGTCGGCGCCTGCGCCCGGGCCCCGGTGGGCGAGAGGAGCGCGCAGACCGTCAGCACGGCGAGCGCGCGCGCACGGGTCGTCATGGTCATCGTGGCAGGAGCTGGCGGGTGGTCACGTGGTGCCCGGACAGTGCACGGCACGGGCCCGGAGCGCCTCAGGCGCCCGACCGCATGCGGAAGAGGTAGCTGAGCTTCACGAACAGCGCGTCGTTCACGCGCCGCAGGTCCTGGAACGCCAGCGCCCCCGGCTCGGTGAGCGTGTTGCCGTAGCCCGCGAACACCACCGTCCCCGGCGTCGGCCGGTACGCGAACAGCCAGTCGGTGCGCAGCGCGTTCCCCCGCCGCTCGGGCGACGGCGCGAAGCTCCCCGGGGTCGCGCCGGCGACCAGCAGCGCCCCGCCCGTGCGCGGGTCGCGCAGCGGCGCGCGGCGCGTGGACTCGTACTGCGACACCACGCGCACCAGCAC
The DNA here is from genome assembly GCF_029211165.1 of Roseisolibacter sp. H3M3-2. Classification (GTDB taxonomy): domain Bacteria; phylum Gemmatimonadota; class Gemmatimonadetes; order Gemmatimonadales; family Gemmatimonadaceae; genus Roseisolibacter. The sequence continues at coordinate 4,792 of NZ_JARGEK010000087.1, read as the reverse complement.
CGGGCGCGCCACCTGGTACTCGGCGCGCACGCGGGGGATGCGCAGCGACTGGATGCGCGCCCCGTCGCGGCGGCGCGTGAAGCTGCTGGCGACGAAGGTCGCGCCCACGCGCAGCCGCTCGCTCGGGCGCAGGTCGAGCGACGCGTTCCAGTCGTGCCGTCGCACGCGCGACGTCTCCAGGAAGTCCACGTCGTTGCCGACCGTGGTGCCCGCCGACGCCGCGAACCGGCGGAACTGCGGCGTCGCGATCGCGAACGTCCCGAGCGTCGTGCCCGTGCGCGGCGCGGGCACGAACGCCGTCGGCGCCGCGCCGTCCGCGCCCGCGAGCCACAGGCCGCCGTAGTTCGCCGGGTCGAACGCGAAGCTGCCGAGCGCCGGCGTCACCGTCGCCGACCAGCCGCGGCGGAACGTCAGCTGGTTGCTGGCCGACAGGCGGTGCTCCAGCCGGCCGCGCCCGTCGAAGAAGTCCTCGTAGCGCCAGAGGGCGCTCGTCTGGAGGAAGACGTTGTACCGCTCGAGGAAGCCGCCCGGCCGCCCGAACGCCGTGAACCGGTTGTTGACGCTCGGCTGCACGAAGCCCGTGCGCGGCACGAAGCCGTTGTCCGTCTGGAAGTCGGGCGCGATGCCCAGCAGCGCGTAGTGGAAGCCGAAGTTTCGGCCCGTGCGGTCGACGGCCGCCTCCCACATGGGCGCGACGCGACGCACGCCATCCTGCGACGTCACGCTGCCCACGGCCTGCAGCTGCGCGTAGTACAGCCCCCCGAACACCAGGCGCGCGTCGGCGCCGGCGACGTGGTTGTCGCGCGCGCCGCTCGTGCGCCCGCTGTACAGGACGCCCGCCGTGGACTGCGTGCCCAGGTCGCGCCGCAGCCGCACGATGCCGACGAGGGGGCGCGAGCCGTCGGCCGTCGTCGCGCGGTCGTCGGCCGCGCTCAGCAGCGCCACGTCGTTGCGGCCGATCTTCCCCGTGAACTTGGCCGCCGCCTCGGGCCGCACGATGCGCCGCGTGTAGACGAGCGTGTTCGGCACGTTGAACTGGTCGCTCCCCTCGACGAAGAACGGGCGCCGCTCGGGATAGAACAGGGCGAACCGCTGGTCGGTGGCGATCTGCGTCGCGTCCGCCTCGACCTGCGAGAAGTCGGGGCGGATCGTGCCGTTGAGCACGAAGTCGCTCCCCATCCCCCAGCGCACGTTCCCCCCGAGGTTGGCGTCGTTGGCGTAGCGCCAGCCGGGGTCGGACGCGGACGCGCTGCCGGCGGTGGTGTTGGTGAGCTCGGGGTTGAGCTCGACCACCTGCCCGTGCCGCATCCCCGACAGGCCGACCAGGTGCCCCGCCTGCGCGATGAACGACGCCGAGCCGCGCTTCGCCGGCGTCCACGTCTGCTCGTAGCCGCTGTGCTGCACGCGGCGCACGACCTGCAGCCCCCAGCGCTGCGGGGAGCCGAGCGCGTAGCGGATGCTGCTGAACGGGATGCGCAGCTCGACCTCGTAGCCCCAGTCGGTCACGCGCCCCTTGGAGCGCCACTGGAAGTCGGCGCTGAGGTCGTTCTGCCCGGGGGCGACGTTGGCGCCGGGGATGAAGCCGCCGCCCTCGCTCTTGGTGCCGTCGGCCTGCACGCCCAGCGGGTTGACGATGAACACCAGCGCGCGGCGGCGCTCGTCGAAGGTGTCCAGGTGCAGCTCGACGTAGTCGTCGGTGCTCACGCGGTCGCGGTCGGCCAGCGTGGCGCGCACCGCGCCGTGCGGCTCGAAGGCGCGCACGCCGAAGTGCATCGCGTCGGCCGAGTACCAGACGAGCACCTCGGTCGAGTCGGGCGCCGGGCGGCCGTCCACCGGCTGGTAGAGCGAGAAGCCCGTGAGGATCGCCGCCTCGCGCCACACCGGCTCGTCCAGGCGGCCGTCGACCTCGATCGTCCGCTCCAGCCGCGGCGCGCGCACGTCGAGCTGCCCGCGCAGGCCGTGGTGCACCGGCGGCGCGGCGACGGCGGCGAGCTGCAGCGGGAGCGCGAGGAGGGCGGCGGGGGACATCGGGGCGGGCGGGGCGGCGGGGGCGGGCGCGACGTACGCCGGGTCGGCCCAAACCTAATCCGCTACCGCAGCAGCTCCTGCAGCCGCGTCCCGTGCGTCCGGCTCGACGTGATCTTCGTCCCGTCCTCCATCGTGATCACGTACTCCCCGTGCGCCCACGGCTCCAGCCGCCGCACCCGGTCGACGTTGACGATGGAGGACCGGTGCACCCGCACGAACCGCGCGGGATCCAGCTTCCCCTCGATCCCCTTCATGGTCTCGCGCAGCAGGTGCCGCCGCCCCCGCACCCACAGCCCGACGTAGTTCCCCTCCGCGTCCACCCGCTCGACCTCGTCGGCCTTCACGAAGTAGAGCCCCTTCGCGTCGCGCACGACGAACCGCGACGGATACGCCGCCGCCGGCCGCAGCTCGGCGAGCACCGCCCGCAGCGCCGCGTCCGGCTCCTGCGCAGGCGCCCCGCCCGCGCGCCGCGCGTCGATCCGCGCCGACGCCCGCGCCAGCGCCCGGTCGAACCGCTCGACGTCCACCGGCTTGAGCACGTAGTCGACCGCGTTGAGGTCGAACGCCCGCACCGCGTGCGCGTCGTACGCCGTCACGAAGATCACCGCCGGCGCGGTCGCGGGATCCCCCTCCGCGAGCGCCTCCGCCACCGCCACGCCGTCCAGCTCCGGCATGTGGATGTCGAGGAACGCGAGGTCCGGCCGCAGCTCGGCGATCCGCTCCACCGCCTCCGCCCCGTCCTCGCACTCCGCGATCACGGAGTACGCGGGATGCCGCGCCAGCAGCGACGCCAGCCGCCGCCGCGCCAGCGGCTCGTCGTCCGCCAGCAGGACCGAATACGTCGTCGCCGTCACGACGTCACGCCGCGACGGCCGCGCGCGCCGGCACCTCGCGCCACGGCAGCGTCAGCCGCGCGCACGCCCCGCCCTCCGGCAGCGCCTCCAGCACCAGCGACGCCCGCTCCCCGTGCAGCTGCGCCAGCCGCCGCCGCGTGTTGTCCAGCCCGATCCCCGTCCCGCGCCGCGGGCCCGGCTGGCTCGCGCGCGGCCCCGGCCCGTCGTCGCACACCGCAAGCAGCAGCGCGTCCGCGCCGTCCGCCGAGACGCCGCGCGACGCCGTCACGCGCACCCGCACCGGCCCGCGCCGCGCCCCCGCCCCGTGCTCCAGCGCGTTCTCCACCAGCGGCTGCAGCACCAGCCACGGCACCCGCGCGTGCCGCACGTCGGGCGCGACCGAGATCTCCACCGCCAGCCGCGGGCCGAAGCGCAGCCCCATGATCTCGAGGTAGCGCTCCAGCACCGTCAGCTCGTCCGACAGCGCGTGCTCGTCCCCCGGCGGCGGCTCCAGCACCGCGCGCAGCAGGTCCGCGAGCCGCGTCAGCATCCGGTCTGCCACCTCGGGCTCGTCGCGGATCAGCGCCGAGATCGCGTTGAGCGTGTTGAACAGGAAGTGCGGCTGCAGCTGCGCGCGCAGCGCCATCAGCTGCGTCTCGGCGAGCCGCTGCGCCAGGCGCGCGCCCTCGACCTCCTGCGCCCGCAGCCGCCGCCAGTAGAGCCGCGCGTGCAGCGCCAGCACCACCCACAGGTACACCGTCGCGTCGGCGAACACGTTCGCCATCCGCCGCTGCGGTGCCGCCCGGTCGGCGAACACCGGCAGCACCGCCGGCGCCACCACGAAGTCGCGCACCAGCGCCACCGCGAAGATCCCCGCCAGCAGCAGCGCGCCGTTCCGCACCACGCGCCCCTCCTGCAGCGGCGCCCGCCGCACGAGCAGCCCGAGGAGCGGCAGCATCGGCAGGCACACCAGGAACTGGTCGAGCGTCACCGCGAAGATGCGCCCCCACTCCACCGGCCGCCCCGCCTCGTGCACCGCCACCGCGTGCTGCAGCGCGAACAGCGGCACCAGCGACAGCCACACCGCCGCCGCGATCGCCGGGCCGCGCACCCGCGCGAGCAGCCGGGCGGGCGCCCCCGCGGCGAACGCCGGGGCGAGGGTGGGGGCGACGGTGGTCGACATGGATCGCGGGGAGAGAGGGGGGGAGCGTGCAACCTCGCCGTCCGCCCGCCCCCCGTCCACCGCCGCCGTCCCGCCGCGGGGCCGGCTCGTCCCATCCGCGTTGGCGGACGCGCCCCGCGCGCGCACCGTGGGGCCATGCCTCCCCGCCTCCAGCCCCTCGTCGAGCGCGCCCTCCTGGCGGCGCTCGTGCTCTCCGCCTCCCGCGCCGCCGCGGGCGTGGTCCCCACCGTCGTCCCCGCGGTCGCGCGGGCCGCCGAGTGCCCCGAGGCCACCGCCCGCGTCGCCGCCACCGAGCGCGCCTTCTCGTCGGCGGCCCGCGCCGGCGGCGCGGCGATCCGCGCCTCCTTCCTGGCCTTCATCGCCGACTCGGGCGGGATCGTCCAGGGCGCGGGGCTGATCCGTCGCGCCGACCTGGAGGCGTCGCCGCCACGCCCCGGGCAGCTCCTCTGGCGCCCCGAGGTGGTCTTCACCTCCGCCGACGGGGACCTCGGCTACTCGACCGGCCCCTCCGAGTCGCACGCCGGCGACGGCAGCGGGCGCGTGGTGCACGGCCACTACTCGAGCATCTGGGGGCGGCAGCCCGACGGCTCCTACCGCTTCCTCGCCGACATCGGCACGGCGCACCCGGCCCCCGCCGACGGGATGGCCCGCGCCACCGACGCCGGCCCCGCGTCCGAGCCGGCGCTCACCGGCCCCCTCGCCGGCGCGACGGCGCCCGCCGCCGCGCTGCGCGCCGCCGTCGCCGCCG
>NZ_JARGEK010000086.1 GCF_029211165.1 Roseisolibacter sp. H3M3-2 | reverse complement strand
CTGCGCGCCGCCGGCGCCGGCGCGACGCGGCGCCCCGCGCTGCCCGCCAGCGCGAGCAGCAGCGCGACCGGGCAGGGTGCCGGGACCACCGCGTCGGCGCCGAGGTCGAGCAGCCGCACCTGCGACGGGATCGTCGTCCGCCACGTCTCGACCACGAGCCGCGCCGCGGGGTGGGCGGCGCGCAGCGCGCGCAGCTGCTCGACGTGGGCGGGCGTGCACGCGTCGGCCGCCACGTGCACCAGGTCGGGGGCCCGCGACGTCTCGACGCCGAGCGCCTGCGCGATGTCCGGCGCCCACGTCAGGTCGACGCCGCGCTCGGCGCAGTACAGCGCGAGGTCGCGCGAGCCCATCGCGTCGGGGACCACGTACAGCACCTGCACCCCCCCGCACCGCCGGCGCGCCGCCACGCGCGCCTGCAGCGACGGCTCGCGGGGAACGGGCGCGGGGGAGGCGGGGCGCGGGAGCGGGGTCACGTCGGCGTCGGCTGGTCGGGGCGGGGGAGGCGAGCCACGACGGTGCGCGGACGACGCGCGCGCGAACAGTGACGGGCGCCCGCGTTCACCGAGCGCTCACGCGGGCGGAGCCCCGCGGCGGGCGCCGCTAGCGTCCGCGCGCCGCGAGGACCAGCACCGTCGCGGAGACCGTCACCAGCACCAGCGCCACGAGCGCGACGACCTGCGCGTGCCGCGCGCGCACCGCGTCGGGGTGCACGGCGACGGACGCGGTGGGGCGCCGGTGCGGGCGGCGCGTGGCGGGGATGCCGACCGGTTGCTCGATCACGGGACCTCCGGGGACGGGGTGTGGCGGACGACGCCCGCCCCCCGCGCCGCGTCACGCCGGCGGGCCCGTCGCGTCGCCCGCTTGCCCGGATTCACGCCCCGCCCCACCGCCCGCGGCGCCGTCAGCGGACCGCGACCGGGTAGGCCGACCACGGGCACCAGCGCGCGCTGTCCGGCGCCTGCTGCCCGGTCGCCCCGCGCATGTACTGGTCGACCGCGGCCGCCGTGCGCATCGGCGCGCCGTCGCACAGCTCGATCGTCGCCTCGGCGAGCCGCACGCTCCCCGGCGTGAAGTGGAACGGGTAGCGCGGGTCGGCGCCCGCGCCGCGCACGATCCACCCCGACGGGATGTGCGGCCCGCGCCCGGTCGCCACGTACTCGCGCGCGCGTCGCGCCGACGCCGTGTCGCGCACCTCCACGACCAGCGTGTCCTGCGGGTGCGCCCGGAACGCGAAGGTGACCAGCGCCGCCGGACCGCCGCCGAGCGTCGGCGCGTCGCCCCCGTCCGAGCATCCCGCGGCCGCCACGACCGTCAGCGTGCGCAGCGCCAGCATGCGAGTCCTCGCGGTCATCGGTGCGCTCCCGTCATCGCGTGCCCAGGTCGAAGAACCGCAGCATCTCGGCGCTCGCGTCCCAGCCGGTGCGCGGCCACACGTGCGGCAGGTCGACCACGCGGCGGCGCGCCACGCGCGCGCCGCCGGCGCACCCGCCCCACGTCAGCACGTCCCCCGACGCGTCGGCGGCCGGCGCGCCGCACGACGCGGCGCGCGCCCAGAACGCCGCCGAGCCGTCGACGCCGAGCAGTCCGAACTCCCCCGCGTGCCCGTCCCACGGCTGCGACGCGTCCGCGGAGCCGAAGGCCACGAGCAGCGACAGCGGCCGCGCGGGCGCGCAGGCGGCGGCCACCGGGCGCGGCATCACCGCGCCGAGCGGGGCCGCGGCGGCCAGCCGGTCGGCGCGGCGGCAGGCGTAGGCGTGCACGAACCAGCCGCCCATCGAGAAGCCGAGCGCGTGGACGCGCGCGCGGTCCACCGGCGTGCGCCGCGCGACGTCGTCGAGCACCGCGTCGACGTACGCCACGTCGTCGACGCCGAGCGTGTCGGCGGGCGTGCACCCCGCGCACCCCATCGCCCACCCGCCGCGCGCCTCGCGCACCGCCTCGGGGTAGACGACCACGAAGCCGTCGCGCAGGGCGGCCGCGTCGAGCCCCGTGGCCTCGCGCATCTGCTCGGCGCTCCCCCCGAGCCCGTGGAAGGCCAGCACCACCGGGCGCCCGGCGGCGGGCGGCGCCACCGTGGGCGCGTTCCAGCGGTAGGCGCGCGTGCGCCCCCCGACGACCAGCGTCTCGCGCGCCCCGTCGAGCGGCACCGCGCGCGTCGCGGTCGCCCCCGCGCGCGCGGCGAGCAGCGGCGCCGCCGCGGCCACGAGGGCGCGCCGCCTCACCGGGCGCGCGGCGCGGGGACGATCCTCCGCACCCGCCCGCCGTCGTACTCCGTGATCCACAGCGTGCCGTCGGCCTCGCGCACGATGCTGTTCGGCCCCTCGAACGTCGCCTCGGCACCCGCGCCGTCGCGCGCGCCGCGCGCCCCCGTCCCCGCGACCACGTGCAGCCCGCCCGCGGGGTCGATGCGGTACACGCGCTGGTGGCCGTAGCTCGGCACGTAGAGGTTCCCCGCCCCGTCGCGCGCCAGGTACTGCAGCATCGCGCGCGGCGCGTTGGGGACGCGCGCGTGCACGCGCGCCGCGCCGTCGGGCGCCACCGCGTGCACCTCCCCCGAGCCGAAGCTGGCGACGTACAGGGTCCCCGCCGGGTCGAACACGAGCCCGATCGGCGCCGAGAAGCCGCGCGCGAACACGCGCGCCGTGCCGTCGCGCGCGACGCGGTGCACGACCGTGCCGTCGAAGTTCCCGAAGTCGGCGACGTAGAGGTCGCCCGCCGCGTCGAACGCGAGCCCGCTCGGGTGGCCGAGCCCCGACGCGACGGTGCGCCGCCCGCCCGCCGAGTCGACGCGCACGACGGTGCCGTCGCCGAAGTTCGAGACGTAGAGCGCGCCGTCGGGGCCGTAGAGCACCGCGTCGGGCGCGACGAGGCCGTCGAGGAACACCGTCGCCGCGCCGCCGCCGCGCGGCACGCGCATCACGCGCGTCCCCTTCCCGCCCGCCCAGCTGGCGACGAGCAGGTCGCCCGACGGGTGCAGCACGGCGCCATCCGGCCCCGCGAGCCGCTCGCCGGTCGGCACGGTGGTGACCACGCCGCCGGCGTCGTGCGACCTCGCCGGCGCCGGCGCGGCGGGCCGCTGCGACAGCGCGGCGCGCGGGAAGAACAGCCACGCCAGCGACGCCGAGAGCGGGAGCGCGACCTCGCCGCGCGTCGCCGCGCGGCCGAGGCGCGCCGGCCGGTGCAGCGCGAGGTCGAGGCAGACCAGCGCCGCCGCCGCGACGATCAGCGCGCGCGGCAGCGTGCCGACGACCGACGCGTGCACGAGCGCCGCCAGCGCGGCGGCGCAGAACGCCGCCCACGCCTCGCGCGGCAGCGGCCGGTCGGGCGCGGCCGGCCGCGAGCCGGCGATGCGGGCGGCGCTCCAGGACCTCGGGTATCGCACGGGCTGCGGACGTTCGGGGTGAGCGCGGGGCGCGGGCGGGGACGACTGGAAGGGACCGCGCGCGGCGCCGGCCCGTCACCCGGCGCGCCCCGCGTTCACACGACGCTCACGTCGCCGCCCTCGTCGCGCCGCGCCGGCGGCCGCTGATTGGGGACATGCGCCATCCCATCCCCTCGCTGCTGCTCGCGGCGGGCGTGCTGGCCGCCTGCGCGTCCGCGCGTCCGGGCGCCGCCGACCCCTCGCCGTACGGCGGCCCGCCCCCGGGCGCCGCGGCCGTGCGCTTCGCCCCCGACGCGATTCCCGCGGGGCGCGCGTTCTCCGCGGCGTTCACCCCAGACGGCCGCTCGGTCGTCTTCACGTACCGCGACCGCGCGAGCGGCGTGGTCGAGCTGTGGACGGCGCGCCACGACGGGACGCGCTGGACCGGCGCCGGCCCCGCGCCCTTCGCGCGCGGCTGGACCTCGGCCGACCCGTTCATCACGCGCGACGGGCGCCGCCTCTACTTCAGCTGGGAGAAGCCGAGCCCCACCGCGCCGGCCGACACCGTCGCCGACTTCGACACGTGGACGAGCGAGCGGCGCGACGACGGTACGTGGGGGGAGCCGACGCACGTCGGCGACGCGCCGCACTCGCCGCAGTCCGACATGTACCCGTCGGTCACGCGCGACGGGACGCTCTACTTCGACTCGGTGCGCCCCGGGCTCCCGGCGCGGCGCAACGTCTGGCGCGCGCGCCTCGCGGGCGGCCGCTACGGCCCCGCCGAGCCGCTCCCGCGCGCGGTGAACGACTCGGCCGGCGGCGCGTCCAACCCGTACGTCGACCCCGACGAGCGCTACATCATCTTCATGGCCGGCCGACCGGGGGGACTGGGGCGCGGCGACCTGTGGATCTCCTACCGCCGCCCCGACGGCGCGTGGGGCGCGCCGCAGAACCTCGGCCCGCGCGTCAACACCGCCGACGTCGAGTTCTGCCCGACCGTGTCGCCGGACGGGCGCTGGCTGCTGTTCAGCCGCATCCGCTACGAGGGCGACCGCCAGGTCGCCGACGACGTGTACATCGTCGGCATCGACGTCCTCCCGCCGCCGGCGCCGTGACCGCGCGCCGCGTGCTCGCCGCCGCCGCGGCGCTCGCCCTCGCGTGCGCGCGTCCCGCGCCGCAACCGTCCGTCGTCGCGCGCGACGTCGCGGTGCGCGCGGCGATGACGCTGCGCGCGGAGTCGCGCGGGAGCGGCCCGGCCGTCGTGCTCGTGCACGGCGGGCTGGTGGACGCGCGCATGTGGGACGCGCAGGTGGGCGACCTCGCGCGCGACCACCGCGTCGTGCGCTACGACCTGCGCGGCGCCGGCCGCTCGTCGCCGGCGGTCGAGGGGTGGTCGCACGTCGACGACCTGCACGCGGTGCTCGACACCCTCGGGGTCGCGCGCGCCACCCTCGTCGGCCTCTCGCTCGGCGGCGCGGTGGCGACCGAGTACGCGCTCGCGCACCCCGACCGCGTGTCCGGGCTGGTGCTCGTCGGCGCGCCGGTGCGCGGGGTGACGGTGCCACCCGCGCCGGGCCCCGACCTCCCCGCCGTCGCCCGCGCCGACTCGGCGCGCGCCGTCCGCCTGCTGCTCGACAGCGCGGGGGTGGGCGCGGCGGACCCGGCGCCGCGCCCCGCGCTGGCCGCGATGTTCGCCGCCAACCTCCGCGCCTGGTCGGCCGTGGACCCGCGCTGGACGCGGTGGCCCGAGCCCCCCGCCGGCCCGCGCCTCGGCGAGCTGCGCGTGCCGACGCTGGTCCTCGTCGGGACGCGCGACGCCGCGCGGCTGGACGCCTTCGCCGACGCGCTGGCCGAGCGCCTCCCGGGCGCCGAGCGCGACTCGCTGGTCGGCGCGCAGCACCACCCGAACGTCGAGCAGCCGGCGGCGTTCAACGCGATCGTGCGCCGCTTCCTCGCGCGCCACGGGCTGTGACGCGTCGCGTCGCTCCGGTCGCGGCGCTGGCGGCGCTCGCCGTCGCGCCGGCGCCCGCCCGCGCGCAGCCCGACCCGGCCGCCGCCGGGATCGCGCTCCGCGTCCCCGGCATGGACTCGGTGGCCGTGACGCGCGACGTGCGCTACCGCGGCGCGCTGGCGATGGACGTGTACCGCCCGCGCGACGCGGCGTCGCCGCGCCCCGCGGTGCTCCTCGTGCACGGGGGCGTCGTCCCCGGCGCCGCGCCGCCGCCGCGCACCTGGGGCGCCTTCGCGTCGTGGGCGCGCCTGCTCGCCGCGTCGGGGATGGTCGGCGTCGCGTTCGACCACCGCGGCACGGTCGCCGACAACGTCGCCGAGGCCTCCGACGACGTGCGCGCCGCGCTCGCCCACGTGCGGCGCGACGCCGCGTCGCTCGGCGTCGACCCCGAGCGGCTGTGCGTGGTGGTCTTCTCCGCGGGCGGGCCGGCGTCGGGGGCGCTGCTGCGCGAGCGGCCGGCGTGGCTGCGCTGCGTGGCGTACTTCTACCCGTACCTCGACCTGGAGCACCTGCGCGCGGCGTCGCCCTTCCGCCCCGCGCTCGGCGCCGACGCCGCCGACGCGCTGGCCGCGCACTCGCCGCGCGGCGCGCTGGCCGCCCCCGGGCGCGCGGTCCCGCCCCTGTTCGTGGCCCGCGGCGGGCGCGACGCGATCCCCGGGCTGAACGCGAGCGTCGACCGATTCGTGCGCGAGGCCCGGGTCCTCGGCGTGCCGCTGGAGCTGCACGAGCACCCGGAGGGTCCGCACGGCTTCGACGTGCGCGCGCACGACGAGCCGTCGCGGACGATCCTGCGCGCCGCCGTCGCGTTCCTCCGGCGGCACCTGGCGGACTAGGCGCCGGTCAGCGCGCCGCCCCGCGCCACGCGCCGCCGAGCGTGCGGTAGACCGCGACCAGCCGCGCCGAGGCCTCGCTCCGCCCCAGCGCGCGGCGGTCCTGGGCTTCCAGCAGCGTGCGCTCGGCGTCGAGCACCGGGAGGAAGTCCGACGCCCCCTCGGCGAAGCGCAGGCGCGCCAGCCGCGCCGCGCGCTCGCTGGCCGCGGCCGCCGAGTCGAGCAGCGCCAGCCGCTCGCGCGACTTCGCGTAGGCGACGTGCGCGGCGCGCACCTCGCCCGTGCCGCGCAGCACCGCCCCCTCGTACCGGGCGCGCGCCTCCTCCTCGACCGCCCGCGCGGCATCGACGCCCGCGCGCACGCGCCCCATGTCGAGCGCCGGCCAGCTGACCACCGGGCCGACGACGTAGCGCGGCGTCCCGGGGTCGCCGAACGTGCCGACGCCGCGCCCCGTGTAGCCGCTGGCCGCGCCGACGGCGATCCCCTCGAGCGCGGCGGCGCGCGCCGCGCCCACCAGCGCGCGGCTCGCGGCGAGGCGCCGCTCGTCGCCCTGCACGTCGGGGCGGCGGCGCACCAGCGCGTCGAGCGCGGCGTCGGCCGGCGGCGCGGCGGTCTCGGGGAAGACCAGCAGCGCGGCGGCGCCCTCGGGCGCGTCGGGGACGGACAGCTCGCCGCGGCCGCTGAGCGCGGCCATGCGGTGGCGCGTCCCCTCGACCACCGCCTCCAGCGCCGGGATCTCGGCCAGCGTCGCCGAGAGCTGCGCCCGCGCGCGCTCGGTGTCGAGCGCCGTGCCGCGCCCCCCTTCCAGCCGCGTCTCGGTCATGGCGAGCGACTGGCGCTGGTTGTCGGCGTTGCGGCGCGCGACGGCGAGCCGCTCCTGCGCGCCGCGCAGCTCGAAGTACGCCCCCGCCAGCTCCGAGGCGAGCAGTACCTGCGACGACCGCAGGTCGGCGTGCGCCGCGTCGGCGAGCGCGCCCTGCGCCTGCGCGCCGCGCCGCAGCTGGCCGAACACGTCCACCTCCCACGTCGCGCGCAGCCCGGCGTCCCACATCGCCTGCTCCGGCAGCCGGCCGACGGCGACCGGGAACGACGCGCTGGCCAGGCGCTGCCGCGTGTAGCCCGCGCTCGCCGTCACCGCGGGCGCGAGGTCGAGCAGGTTGTGCGTGCGGGCCGCCCGCGCCCCACGCACGCGCGCCACCGCGCCCTGCGCGTCGCGGCTGTCGCGCAGCGCGTCGTGCAGCAGCCCGGCCAGCGCCGGGTCGCCCAGCGACTCCCAGAAGGCCAGCGGCGACTCGGTGCCGGGGAGCGGCGCCGGCTGCGGCGCGGGCTGCTGCGCCCGCGCGGGCAGGGCGAGCGCGAGGGCCGCGGCGGCCGCGAGCAGTCGGAACGGGGGCATGGGTCGGATCCTCACGTGAGCGCCGCCTCCACCGGGGCGAGCGCGACGGGCGATGGGGCCGGCACGGGGTGCCGGTCGGCCGCGATGAGCGAGTAGAACACGGGCACCACGAACAGGGTGAAGACGGTCCCGACCACCATCCCCGCCACCAGCACCGTCCCGATGCTGTTGCGGGCCGCCGAGCCGGGGCCCGAGACGAACACCAGCGGCAGGTGGCCGAACACCGTGGCGGCCGACGTCATGAGCACCGGGCGCAGGCGCGTCGCCGACGCCTCGCGCAGCGCCTCCCACTTGGAGCGCCCCTCTTCCTGCAGCGCGTTCGCGAACTCCACGATCAGGATGCCGTTCTTCGCCACCAGCCCGACGAGCGTGATCAGCCCCACCTGCGAGTAGATGTTGACCGTCGTCAGGTCGAGGAAGCTGAAGGCGAGCGCCCCCGAGATCGCCAGCGGCACCGAGCCGAGGAGCACGATCAGCGGGTCGCGGAAGCTCTGGAACTGCGCCGCGAGCACCAGGTAGATCAGCACCAGCGCGAAGCCGAGCGTGGCGGTGAGCGCCGCCCCCTCGTGGCGGATCTGGCGCGACTCGCCGGCGTGGTCGACCGCCAGCGTGGCGCCGTGCGCCGCGGCCGCCGTCTCGAGCACGCGTAGCCCCTCCTCCTTGGTGACGCCCGGGGCGACGCCGCCGAACACGCGCACCGCGTTGCGCTGCTGGAAGCGGGTCAGCGTGCGCGGCGCGGTCGAGGTCTCGATCCGCGTGAACGCCGAGACCGGGACCAGCCGCCCGTCGGGCGTCTTGATCTTGAGGTCGAGCAGCGGGTCGATGCTGGCGCGCTGCGCCTCGCCGAGCTGCGGGATGACGCGGTAGCTGCGCTCGAAGTAGTTGAAGCGGTTCACGTAGCCGCCGCCGAGCAGCGTCCCCAGCTCCTGCCCCACGGTCGCGAGGTCGAGGCCGAGGTCGGCCACGCGCTCGCGGTCGAGCACCACGCGCGCCTCGGGGAGGTCGAGCTTCAGGTCGGTGTCGACGTAGAGGAACTTCCCGCTCTGCTGCCCCCGGTCGACCACCTGCCGCACCGTCTCGACCAGCTGCTCGGGCGGGACGTCGCTCATCAGCACCAGCTCCACGTCGTACTGCCCCGAGGTCGGGAGCGGCGGGTCGAGGCGCGGGAAGACGCGCAGCCCCGGCACCTGCGACACGGCGCCGTACACCGCGCCGTACATCTCCTCGGTCGAGCGGTCGCGCGTCTTCCAGTCCTTCGCCACCAGCCCGCCGAAGGCGCCCCACTGCGCGGTCAGCGACCACATGAAGCGCGTCTCGGGGAAGCCGTTGATCGCGCGCACCACGTCGTGCGACGCGGCGTCGGCGGCCGCCAGCGAGGCGTCGGGCGGCGCCTCCATGAAGAGGCTGATGTGGCTCTGGTCCTCGATCGGGGCCAGCTCCTTCCGCGACAGCTCGTACATCGGCCACGCCGCCAGCGCCACCGCCGCCGCCGCGGCCACCACCGCCCAGCGGATCGCCAGCGCGCCGTCGAGCAGCCGCGCGTACGCGTCGCGCACGCGGTCGAACAGGCGGTTCACGACGCGGGTGAGGCGCCCCTCGTGCCCGTGCTCGTGCACGAAGCGCGCGCTCATCACCGGCGACAGCGTCACCGCCACGATCCCCGACAGCACCACCGCCGCCGCGAGGGTGATCGCGAACTCCAGGAACAGCGACCCGGTGAGCCCGCCCTGGAAGCCGATCGGCGTGTAGACGGCGGCCAGCGTGATCGTCATGGCGAGGATCGGCCCCACCAGCTCGCGCGCGCCGACCAGCGCCGCCTCCGTGCGCGACTTCCCGAGCCGCACGTGCCGCTCGACGTTCTCCACCACCACGATCGCGTCGTCCACCACCAGCCCGACGGCCAGCACCACGGCGAGGATCGTCAGCAGGTTGAGGCTGAAGCCGAACAGGTACATCACCGCCGCCGCGCCGACGAGCGACACCGGCATCGCCACCAGCGGCACCAGCGCGGTGCGGATCGACCCCATGAACAGGAAGACGATGAAGCCGACGATGAGCACCGTCTCGACCAGCGTCTTCGAGATCTCCTCGAGCGCGTCCTCCATGAACACGGTCGCGTCGTAGGCGAGCTGCATGTCGATGTCCGCCGGCAGCGTGGGCTGGATCCGGTCCATCGCCTCGCGCAGCCGGTGCGCGACCTCGATCTCGTTGACGCCGATCACCGGCCAGACGCCCAGGTACACGGCGTCGCGGCTGTTGAACTTGGCCACCATGTCCGGCTCCTCGGCGCCCAGCTCCACGCGCGCGACGTCGCTCAGCCGGACCGCCGCGCCGCCGCGCTGCGCCACCACGAGCTCCTCGAACTCCTGCACCGTGCGCAGGTCGGTGTTGGCCAGCAGGTTCACCTGGACCAGGTTCCCCTTGGTCTGCCCCACCGCGGCGAGGTAGTTGTTGCGCCGCAGCGCCGCCTGCACGTCGCCGGGGGCGAGGTTCACCGCCGCCAGCCGGTCGGGGTCGATCCAGACGCGCATCGCGATCGGGCGCGCCCCCTCGAACGTCACGCGCTGCACACCGGGGAGCGTCGAGAGCTGCGGCTGCAGGGTGCGCGTGAGCCAGTCGGTGATCGCGGGCACGTCGCGCTGCGACGACGAGAAGCTGAGGTAGAACGTGCCGTACGGGCGGTCGGCGCGCTGCACCTCGACCGTCGGCGGCTCGGCCTCGCCGGGCAGCTCCGAGCGCACCTGCTGCAGCCGCGCCGTCACCTCGGCCAGCGCGGCGGTGCTGTTGTGGTTCAGCTTGAGGTGGATCTTGACGTCGCTCACCCCGGCGCGGCTGGTCGACTCGATGTGGTCGACCCCCGCGATCGCCGAGACGGCGCGCTCGATCGGCGTGGTGAGGAAGCCGCGGACCGTCTCCGCGCTGGCGCCGTAGTAGACGGTGCGGATCTGCACCGCCGTGCTCTCGATCTTGGGGTACTGCTGCACCGGCAGCGTCGAGATCGCGCGCCACCCCATGAGCACGATCACGAGGTTGACGACGACCGCGAGGACCGGGTGCTTGATGAAGACGTCCGTGAAGGACTTCACGTCGCCCCCCGGCTCAGCGCGTGGTGACGTTCGTGGCCGCGCGCGTCGCCGCGCGGGTCACGACGCGCGCCGCGTCGTGCAGCTTGAACGACCCCGCGGCGGCCACCCGCTCCCCCGGGCGCAGCCCGTCGACGATCACCACCTCGTCGCCCACCAGCGGGCCGGCGCGCACGGCGCGCAGCCGCGCGCGCGGCACCCCGGCGCTGTCGGGGGCGATCACGAAGACGTGCTCCCCGGCCGGCCCCTTGCGCAGCGCGCTGGCCGGCACGGCGACGGCGTCGCGGGTCTCGCCCACCGGGGTCTCGACGCGCACCGAGGCGCCGGGCGCGGGCGCGCGGTCGGCGTCGGCGACGCGGGCGCGCACGGCGGCGGTGCGCGTCTCGGGGTCCACTCGCGCGTCGACGGCGACCACCCGCGCGACCACGGGGACGGTGCCCGGCGCGGCGAGCACCCGGAGCGCCTGCCCCGGGCGCAGCGCGGCGGCCACGGCCTGGTTGACCGAGAAGTCGACGTGCGCCGCCCCGTCGATCCCCTGCAGCGTCGTGAGCACGGTGCCGGCGTCGAGGAACTGCCCGACGTGCACGTCGGCGATCCCGACGCGGGCGCGGAAGGGGGCGCGGATCGTCTTGCGCGCGATCAGCGCCTCGATGCGGGCGATCTGCGCCAGCGCCACCTGCTGCTCGGCGCGCGCCTGGTCGAGCTCCGTCGTCGAGGCGGCGCGCTCGGCGGCCATGCGCTCGGTGCGCGCGAGCAGCGTCTGGGCGAGGCGGGCCTGCGCGCGCTGCGCCTCGAGCTCCGCGCGCTCGACCGAGACGTCGAGGGCCACGAGCACCGTCCCCGGCTCGACGATCTGGCCGGGGCGGAGCGCGACGGCGCGCACGGTCCCCGGCAGCTCGTTGCGGAGGGTGACGGAGCGGGTGGCGAGCACGGTGCCGATCGCGCTCGTGGTCGCGCGGTGCTCGCGGGGGGCGGCGGTGGCGGCGACGACGGTCTCGACGGGCTCCGGGGGGGCGCCGGCGGCGGCCTCGCCGGCGGCGGCGTTCTTCCAGGCGGCCAGCACCCCGCCGGTGCCGACGACGGTGCCGAGGAGGGCGACGGAGCCGACGAGGCGGCGGCGGGCGGCGGGGCGATCGGGAGCGGAGGACACGGCGGGGCCTCGATGCGGCGGGAGTGAGTAAACAGTTGGACAACCGTCGAACTGTATGCTGCTATGTTGCACGGTCTTACAACCGTCGAACTGTTGGAGCGAGAAGAGGAGCCGCCTACCCCGGACGCGCCACCCGCCGCACGAGCTCGGCGGCGTACGCCTCCACCACGTCCGCGCGCAGCCGGTAGTTCACGTACTGCCCCTCCCGCACCTGCTCCACCAGCCCGGCGGTCGCCAGCTCCTTCAGGTGGTGCGAGATGGTCGCCTTCGACACCGGGAAGTCGCGGCACAGCGCCTGGTTGGCGCACTCGTCGCACGCCTGCCCGATGCTCGACAGCATCGCGAAGCGCCGCGGGTCGGCCAGCGCCTTGGCGATCCGCTCGAACTGGCCGGGGGCGAGTGTCGTCTGCTGCTCGACGTCCATGGTTCGATGATTATCGAACTATCCCGCGGCCGTCAAGGGTCGATCACGGACGCAGCTGGTACCCGACCTTCCGCACCCCGATCAGGTGCGCCGGGCGCGACGGGTCGTCCTCCAGCTTCCGGCGCAGCTCCGCCATGTGCGTGTCCACCGTCCGGCTCAGCACGTCCCCGCGGTACCCCCACACCTCGCGCAGCAGCGCGTGGCGCGAGATCGTCTCGCCCGGCCGCCCCACCAGCGCGAACAGCAGCTCGAGCGCCTTCGGCCGCAGCTCCACCGCCCGCCCGCGCAGCAGCACGAGGTGCCGCTTCGGGTACACCTCGACGTCGCCGAAGCGCACGTAGTCGGGCTGCGCCGGCTCCGGCGCGCGCGCCCGCTCGCTCCGCCGCAGCAGCGCGCCGATGCGCGCCAGCAGCTCCTGCAGCCCGAACGGCTTGGTGACGTAGTCGTCGGCGCCGAGCCGGAAGCCGCGCACCTTGTCCTGCTCCTCCTGCCGCGCGGTGAGCAGCAGCACCGGCGCGTCGATCCCCTCGTCGCGCAGCCCCGCCAGCACGCCGTAGCCGTCGATCCCCGGCAGCATCAGGTCGAGCAGCACGAGGTCGGGGCGCTCGCGCCGCGCCGCCACCAGCCCCTGCGCGCCGTCGGCGGCCACCGACACCGCGTACCCCTCGATCTCGAGGTTGCGGCGCAGCCCGCGCGCGAGGTTGGCGTTGTCCTCGACCAGCAGGATGCGCGTCTCGCGCGCGACGGGACGTTCGACGGGACGGGCGGCGGCGGTCATCCGGCTCGCTCCTGCAGCGACGGGGTGGAGGTCACGACGCGCAGCGGACGCGCGGGCGGGCGCGCCGGCGCGGCGCCCCAGTCGTGCACGGCGAGCGTCACGGCGAAGCGGGCGCCGCCCCCCGGCGCGTCGCCGACCGCGACGTCGCCGCCGTGCAGCGCCACCAGCTCGCGCACCACCGCGAGCCCGATCCCGCTCCCCGGCACGCCCCCGCGCAGCGCCTCGGCGCGGCGCACGAACGGCGCCCAGATGCGCGCGCGGTCGGCCGCCGGCACCCCCGGCCCCTCGTCCTCCACCGCCACCACGACGCGGTCGCGCGCGGGGTCGGCGTACGCCACGGCGACGGTCAGGCACTGCCCCGGCGGGCCGTACTTGCGCGCGTTGTCGAGGAGGTTGAGCAGCACCTGCCGGTACGCGTTGCGGTCCACCAGCACGCGCACGCCGTCGTCCACGTCGAGCCGGCACTGCAGCCGCGCGTCGCCGAGCAGGGGGCGGAAGGCGTCGACGACGTCGCGCGTCGCCGGGCCGACCGGGAGCGGCTCGGGCGACACGCACAGCATCCGCCGCTCCGAGCGCGCGAAGTGGAGCACGTTCTCCACCATGTGCATCAGCCGCTGCGACTCCTGCACGATCACCTCGGCGGCGTCGCGGCGCTCCTCCTCCGACCGCACGCGGTTGAGGCTCAGCGTCTCGCCGAACAGGAGGATCTGCGCCAGCGGCGTGCGCAGCTCGTGCGACACGCTGGCGGTGAAGTCGGTGCGCAGCCGCGCCAGCTCGCGCTCGCGCCGGTACTGCAGCAGCGCGACGCCCATCAGCACCGCCGCCGCCGCGGCCGCGGCCACCAGCAGCCGCCCGCGCGCCGCCGGCAGCCGCTGCGCCACCACGCGCGCCGCCGCCGCGCCCGGGAGCAGCGCGTGCACGCGCAGCTGCTGGAACACCGCGCTGGTCATCGCCGTCCCCACCACCGCGCCGGCGCCGGCGTCCCCGGTCTCGTAGACGACCGTGCCGTCGGCGGTCGCCAGCCGCACCTCGACCAGCCGCTCCAGCGCGCCGCCGGCCGGGTGCCGCGCCCCCGGGTACGTGCGCACCTTCTCCATCAGGCGCGCGCCGCCGGTGCCGAAGAAGGTCGGCGCGTCGCTGTACAGCCCGACCACGTGCGTGCGCCCGTCGCGCACCACGCGCCGGTACATCAGCACGTGCTGCCGCCCCCCCGGCGCCAGCCGCTCGCTCATCGACTCGAACGGCGACACCGGGTCGGCCGGGCGCGCGGCGGCGCGCGCCAGCAGCGCCGGCAGCTCGGCGTCCGACGGGCGCGCCGCCGACGGGCGGCGCACGACCACCGCCGGCCGCTCCCCCGGCGCCCCGGCCACGTACAGGATCGCCGGGTCGTCGCCCAGGCACGCGCACGCGTCGAGCGCCGCGGCGGCGTCGGCCAGCGTCCGCGCCATCCCCGCCGCGTCCAGCGGCCCGCCGCCGTCGAGCGCCCCGCGCGCGTTCCCGAAGAGCCCCGAGAGCCGCTCGTACAGCACGGCCACCAGCGAACCGCTGAGCCGCGACGCCACGAGGGTCGTCTCGTCGTGGAGGGCGCGCACCGCCAGCGCGCGCTGCGCGACGGTGGCGCGCCACCCCTCCGCCGCCAGCCCGAGCACGAGCAGCATGGTGAGCGACAGGATCGCCCCCACCGAGAGCCGGGGCCGGGCGGCCCACGCGCGCACCCGCGCCCACGGGGCGGCCCGCCGCCCGTCGCGCATCTTCCGTCTCGTCATGGCCGGCGTCATCGCGGGATGATCGCCCGCCCGGGCGCGGCGGCGAGGGCGGGGCGGGCCGTCTCACCAGACTCTCACATCCCCGCGCGCGCCGCCCGCCCCCGCGGCCCGGGCGTTCGTCCCGCGCCGCGCAGCGTTCACCACACGCTGACCGCCCCGGGCCGGCGCGCGGCGCCATCATGCGGCATGCCCCGACTCCCCCGCCTCGCCCTGGCCGCCGCCCTCGCGGCCACGGTCCCCGCCGGCGCCGCGCGCGCGCAGGCCCCCGCCGACACGATCGACTACGGCCGCCTGTTCGCCCCCGACCGGGCGGTCGACCGCGCGTGGACGCCGGCGGTCTACCTCGCGGCCGCGCAGCGGCTGATCGGCGGGCCGGACGCCGCGCCGGCCAACCTCTGGCACCTGGCGCGCGCCCACGCACGCGGCGGCGACCACGCCGCGGCCTGCGCGGCGCTCGTCCGCGGGGTCGGATCGTACAAGGAGGCGGCCGAGCGCGCGGGCGGGGGCGTCTCCGTCGCGTTCATCCGCAAGTGGGCGCGGGTCCACGACCTCCCGCAGGCGATCCGCAGACAG
>NZ_JARGEK010000085.1 GCF_029211165.1 Roseisolibacter sp. H3M3-2 | reverse complement strand
GCGGCGGGCGACCCCGCCCTCGCCGCCGCGCTCCTCGCGCTGCTCGCGGCGGCCGCCGAGGCCGGCGAGTTCGCGGGCGCGGTGCTCGTGCTCCGCGACGGCCGCACGCTCTTCGAGGGCGCCGCCGGCCCCGCGGACCGGGAGCGCGGCGTGCCGAACACGCCGGCCACGCGGTTCCGCGTCGGGTCGATGAACAAGATGCTGACCGCGGTCGCGACGCTGCAGCTCGTGCAGGCGGGGGCGCTGCGCCTCGACGCCCCGCTCGGGACGTACCTCCCCGACTACCCGAACGCCGAGCTGGCGTCGCGGGTGACGCCCCACCACCTGCTCACCCACACGGGGGGCACGGGCGACATCTTCGGGCCGGAGTTCGCGGCGCGCCGGCTCGAGCTCCGCACGACGGCGGACTACCTGCGGCTGTACGGCGCGCGCGCACTGCGCTTCGCGCCGGGGACGCGGTGGGAGTACAGCAACTACGGCTTCCTGCTCCTCGGCGCCCTCGTCGAGCGGGCGGGCGGCGGGAGCTACGACGACCACGTCGCGGCGCGCGTGCTCGCGCCGGCGGGGATGACGGCGACCGGCGCGGCGCCCGAGGACTCGCTCGTGCCGGGGCGGTCGGTCGGGTACACGCGGCAGCTCGTCCCCGGCGCGCTCGTCTCCAACGCGCCGACCCTCCCGTACCGCGGCACGCCGGCGGGCGGCGGCTACTCCACCGTCGGCGACCTCGCGCGCTTCGCCGTCGCGCTGCGCGAGCACCGGCTGCTCGATCCCGCGCACACGGCGCTGCTGCTCGCGGGCAAGGTCGACGCCGGGAACGGGGTGCGCTACGCGTACGGCTTCTTCGACCGCGTCGTCGACGGCCGGCGGTTCGTCGGCCACGGCGGCGGCGCGCCGGGGATGAACGGCGACCTCGCCTTCGAGCCCGGCGGCGGGTACGTGGTCGTCGTCCTGTCGAACCTCGACCCGCCCGCGGCGACGCAGATGGCGAGCTACGTGCTCGCGCGGCTGCCGCGGTAGCGCGCTACCGACCCGCGGCCGCCTCGCGCAGCAGCTCCCACGCCCGCGCCACGTGCCGCCGCTCCGTGCGGATGTTGCCGATCGCCAGGCGCAGCACGTACCGGTTGCCCAGCTTGGTGTGCGAGAGGAACGCCTCGCCGCCCGCGTTCACCGCGTGCATGACGCGCGCGTTCTCCGCCTCGCGCTCGGCCTCCGTCGTCCCGGGCGGCGCGTAGCGGAAGCAGACGAGCGACAGCGGGTGCGGCGCGCTGACCTCCCACCCGGGTTCCGCGCGCACCCACGCCGCGAACTCCTGCGCGAGCTGCACGTGGTGGCGGATGCGCTCCGCCAGCCCCTCGGCGCCGAACGCGCGGATGACCATCCAGAGCTTCAAAGCCCTGAACCTCCGACCCAGCTGGACTCCATAGTCCATCAGGTTCACCACCTCGTCCTGCTCGCGCGTCACCAGGTACTCGGGCACCAGCGAGAACGCGCGCTTCAGCACCTCCGGCTGCCGCGTGTAGAACGCCGAGCAGTCCACCGGCGTGAACAGCCACTTGTGCGGGTTCACCACCAGCGAGTCGGCGAGGTGCACGCCGTCCATCAGGTCCTGCAGCTCGGGGACGACCGCCGCCACGCCGCCGTACGCGCCGTCGACGTGCAGCCACACGTCCTCGGAGCGGCACAGCTCCGCGATCTCACCCACCGGGTCAATGCTCGTGGTGCTCGTCGTCCCGATCGTCGCCACGACGCACAGCGGGAGCATCCCCGCCGCGCGGTCCTCGGCCATCCGCCGCTCCAGCACGTCCACGCGCATCCGGAACTCGTCGTCGACGTCGATCTTGACGACGTTGTCGTGGCCGAGGCCGAGCGTGATCGCCGCCTTGTCGACCGACGAGTGCGCGTGCGCCGAGCAGTAGACGCGCAGCGTCGGCAGGTCGGCGCGCCCCGCCATCCCGCGGGCGCGGATCTCCAGCCCGGGCTTCGCCTCGCGCGCCGCCGCCAGCGCCAGCAGCGTCGAGATGCTCGCCGTGTCGTTGATGACGCCGAACCAGCCGGGCCCGAGCCCCATGAGCTGCCGCAGCCAGTCGAGCGCGACCTGCTCCAGCTCCGTCGCCGCGGGCCCCGTCTTCCACAGCATCGCGTTGACGTCGAGCGCCGCCGCCAGCATCTCGCCGAGGATCCCCGGGACGCTGCTCGAGATCGCGAAGTAGGCGAAGAACCCCGGGTGGTTCCAGTGCGTGGTGCCGGGGACGATCACCCGCTCCACGTCGGCCAGCACGTCGGCCAGCGACTCGCCGCGCGCGGGCGGGGCGGGGGGGAGCTGCGCCGCCACCTCCCCCGGCCGCACGCGCGGCACCACCGGGAACCGCTCGGGGTGCGCCAGGTACTCGGCGATCCAGTCGACCAGCTGCGCGGCGTAGCGGCGGAACTCCTCGACCGGAAGGTCGCCACGGAACTCGGATTCCTGGAGGCTCGGCATGCGTGCAAGCTATCGGCGCGCCGGACGCCGCGGGCTGCGGGCGGCGGGTCCGCGAGCGGTGAAATCCGCAGCCCGCAGCCCGCAGCCCGCAGCCCGCAACGCCCCGTCAGACGAGCAGCGCCGCCATCTCGCTCGGCAGCCCCACCGCGCGCCGCGCCGCCGCCCGCCCGCACAGCGCGCCCACCACGTTCCCGGTGCCGCTGTACGCGCCCACCGCCCACACCCCCGGGCGCGCCTCGGCGAACACCGGCAGCCCGTCGTCGGTGTAGCCCACGACGGCGGCCCACCGGTGCGTCACCGGCGCCTCGCGCACCCCCACGCGCTCGCGCAGCACGCGGTCGAGCGCCGCCTGGATCGTCGGCGTCGGCGTCGCGTCGTGCCCCCACTCGTTCTCCATGTCGAGGTCGCGGCACCCGCCGAGCGAGATCCGGCCGTCCGGCAGCTGCTGCCAGTAGTCGAAGCCGTAGCGCGCGTACACCGGGC
This sequence comes from Roseisolibacter sp. H3M3-2, assembly GCF_029211165.1. Lineage (GTDB taxonomy): Bacteria > Gemmatimonadota > Gemmatimonadetes > Gemmatimonadales > Gemmatimonadaceae > Roseisolibacter. Next base: position 12,508 of record NZ_JARGEK010000085.1, on the reverse strand, counting down.
CCGGGACGCTGACCTCGCGCGTCGGCGCGGTGGCGAGCATCTGCAGCCGCGTGCTCCGGATGCGCGGCGCGAGCTCCGGCAGCAGCCGGTCGAGCGCGCCGTCCACCGCCACCACCACCGCGCGGCAGCGCACCGTCCCGCCGGCGGCGAGCGGGCCGGCGCCGGCGATCTCCACCGCCGCCGAGCGCTCGAACAGCCGCGCGCCGCGTTCGGCCGCGCGCGCCGCCAGCGCGCGCGCGCGCGCCATCGGCTGGAAGGCGCAGTCGGTCGGGATGCGCAGCCCCGTGCCGAGCGGGCCCTCGTACCACTCGGCGGCCAGCCCGTCGGCCCGCATCGCGTCGAGCTGCACGCGGCAGTCCTCGACCTCCTCGTCCGACGCCGCCAGCCGGATCGAGCCGACGCGGCGGATCGCCTCGGGCGTCTCGCCGATCATGCGGTCGATCTCGGCGAGCGTGAGGTGGTACATGCGCACCGCGCGGTCGCGCCCGTGCTTGGCGACCGCGTCGTGGTGGAAGTCGGCCGGGCCGGCGAGCAGGAAGCCGCCGTTGCGCCCCGCCGCCGCGCCGCCCACGACGCCGGCGTCGAGGCCGACCACCGAGCGCCCGAGGGCGAGCAGCTCGTGCACGGCGGCGAGCCCCGAGCCCCCGAGGCCCACCACGCACACGTCGGCCTCGACGTCGTGCGCGAGGGCGGGGAGCTCGGGGGCGGGGCCCTCGTCCCAGACGGGGCGGTTGGGGAGTGCGGGCGTCGTCATGCGCGAAAGCTACGCGCGCGTCACGCCGCCGGCGGGACCCAGATGCGCCCCTCCTTCGCCTCGACCGCGTCCCGCGCCGGGGGGAGCGCGGCCAGCGCGTCGCGCGCGCGCCAGAGCGCGACCGCGGGGCGCAGCGCGTCGACCGCGTCGTCGGCGGCGACCGCGGCGTCGCGGAGCGCCGGCGGCAGGCGAGGCGCATGGCGCGCGACCCACGCCGCGCGCGCGTCCGCGCGCGCCTTCACCACCGGCTCGCCGTAGCAGAGGCGCGGCCAGATCTCGACGACCAGCGGCTCGCCGGCGCGCACGGCGTCGAACGGCCACACGGCCGCGCCGCCGTCCTGCAGCGCCAGCAGCCCGGGCATCCCGCGCACGGAGCCGGGGCCGACCTGCCCCGGCCCCACGAGCGTGAACACCGACGACGGGCGCCGCGACGAGCGCTCGGCGGCCTCGCGCTCGGCGAGGCGCAGCGGTTCGCCGGGGACCCCCGCGCCGGCGCGCCGCCAGAAGGGCGCGCGCGGGTCGCGCAGCCACGCCTCCCCCGCGTCGCGCGCCGCCGCCCACGCCGCCCGCGCGGTGCCGCCCAGCGCGTCGACGAACCACGCGGGGAAGGAGAACGCGAAGTCCAGCCCCGCGATCACCTCGGGGCGCCCGCGCAGCTCCGCCAGCACGTCGGCCGCCGAGCGCCCGTTCTCGAGCCGCGCGACGCCGCGCGCGCCGACCTCGCACCACCAGATCTTGCGCGGCGCGTTCGCCAGGTCGCCCGACCAGTCGATGCCGACGGCGCGCGTGTGGGGCATGGCCTGTTACTCTAACCGCCCATGCGCCGCCTCGCCGCCACGACGCTCCTCCTGCTCGCCGCCTGCGCGGCCGACCCGACGACGGCGCCGCCGCCGGTCACCACGCCGCCGGTCGTCACGCCGCCGCCCCCCGCACCCGACACGCTCCCCACGCTGCGGCGCGAGTTCCGCGGCGTCTGGATCGCGACCGTGGCCAACATCGACTGGCCGTCGCGCGGCGGGCTCCCCGCCGCGCAGCAGCAGTCGGAGCTCGGCGCGCTGCTCGACCGCGCGCGCGACGCGGGGCTCAACGCCGTCGTGCTGCACGTGCGCCCGGCCTCCGACGCCGTCTACCGCTCGGCGCTGGAGCCGTGGGGCGCGATGCTCGCGGGCACGCAGGGCGTCGACCCGGGGTGGGACCCGCTCGAGTGGGCGGTGCGCGAGGCCCACCGGCGTGGGCTCGAGCTGCACGCGTGGTTCAACCCGTTCCGCGCCGGCAACACGAACGACTCGACGCGGCTGGCGGCCACCCACGTCTTCCGCCAGCGGCGCGACCTGGTGCGCGTCTACGGCACGCAGCTCTGGCAGGACCCGGGGGAGCCCGCGGTGCAGGACCGCACCATGGCCGCGGTACTCGACGTGGTCGCGCGCTACGACGTCGACGGCGTGCACATCGACGACTTCTTCTACCCGTACCTGCAGCGCGACGCGCAGAACCGGATCCTCGACTTCCCCGACAGCGCGACCTACGCGCAGCTCGGCGGGACCACGCCGCGCGCCGACTGGCGGCGGGCCAACGTGAACCGCTTCGTCGAGCGCTTCTACCGCGAGGTGCACGCGGCGAAGCCGATGGTGAAGGTCGGCGTCAGCCCGTTCGGCATCTGGCGCCCGCAGAACCCGCCCGGCGTCACGGGGATGGACGCGTACGCCGAGATCTACGCCGACTCGCGCACCTGGCTGCAGAACGGGTGGGTCGACTACCTCGCGCCGCAGCTCTACTGGCAGATCGACCCGCCGCAGCAGTCGTTCACCGCGCTGCTCGACTGGTGGACCGCGCCGGCGCAGAACGCGCGCGGGCGCCACGTCTGGCCGGGCGTCGCCACCTACCGCGTGCGCGACAGCGGCTGGCCGCTCGGCGAGGTCGCGCGCCAGGTCGAGGCCACGCGCGCCCGCGCGGCGCGCGGCCCGTCGACGGGGGTGGTCCTCTACAACGCGACGACGACGCTCGCCTGGAACGGCGGCGCCGTGGCGTCGGAGCTGGCGCGCGGCGTGTTCGCCGACCGCGCCGTCGTCCCCGCCACCCCGTGGCTCGACGCCGCCGCGCCCGCGCGCCCCGAGGTGACGGTCGGCGAGGGGGCGGCGCCGGGCGGGGGGCGCGAGTGGACGCTGGCGCCGCTGCGCCCCGGCGACGCCGACCCGGTGCGCTGGTGGCTCGTGCGCTGGCGCTCGGGCGGCGCGTGGGCGCAGCAGCTCGTGTTCGGCGACGAGCGGACCGTCACCGTGCGTCCCGGCGCCGCGGGGCTCGACCGCATCGCGGTCCACGCGGTCGACGCCGCGGGGAACGTGTCGGAGCCCGCGCGCTGGCCGTCGGCGGCGATCGCCGCGCGCTGACGGCCCGCCGCGTCGTCAGCCCTGCGCGCGGCGCCGGCGGGCGACGCCGGCGAGGCCGAGCAGCCCCGTCCCCAGCAGCGCGTAGGTCCCCGGCTCCGGCACCGTGCTGCTCACCGCGGCGATCGACACGGCGTCGAGCGCCGGCCCGGTGCAGCACCCCGACGTGGTGCTGGCGAAGGTGAGGCGCATCGTCGTCCCCGTCGCCGTGAAGTCGCGCGTGAACGTCTCCCACCCCATCGCCGACGGGCTCCGGCCGGCCGAGTTGAAGCTGAAGGTGCCGAAGTCGATCCCGCCGATGCCGACGGTCATCGTCTTCACCACCGGCAGCCCGTCGGTGTTGCCGGCCATCGCGAACGACAGCCGGTAGGTGCCGCCCAGCGTCAGCGCGACGTCCTGGTAGATCGTGGCCGCCCCGGCGTCGCCGTTCAGGTCGAGCGACTGGCTCCCCGCCGCGGCCTGCCAGAAGCCGGGGCCGATCAGGTCGACGTTCCCCTGCGAGACCGTCCACCCGGTGAGCTGGCTCCCCGACAGCGTCGTGAAGGCGTTCGCGGGCGCCGTCGGCGTCTCGAAGCTGCCGTTGGTGACGATCTGCGCCGACGCGACCGAGGCGGTGGCGGCGAGGGCGAGGGCGGTGGAGACGGCGGTGGAGAGGGCGGCGCGCATCGTTCGATTCCGGGGTGAGAGTCGCGGCAAGATGGAGGCAACATGACGATCCTGCAATCCTCCACCCCGCACTCCATCCAGCGGCTCACCCCGCGACGAGCAGCACCTTCCCGCTCCGCCCCTCGCGCGCCGCGTGCGCGCACGCCTCGCGCGCCAGCGACAGCGGGTACGTCGCCTCGACCGGCGTCCGCAGCGCGCCGGTGGCGATGAGCCGCGCCGCCTCGCCGACCACGCGCGCCTGCTCCTCGCGCGGCGCCGTCCGGAACCACGGCACCAGCCAGAAGCCGCGCACGGTCGTGCCGAGGAAGATCATGTCGCGCGGGTTCAGCTCGATCGCCTCCCCCGACAGCCCGCCGTAGTTCACGACCGTCCCCCCGTGCGCCAGGCCGCGCATGAGCCGCCCCGTCGCCTTCCCGCCCACCGCGTCGAGGGCGAGGCGCAGCCGCGCGGGGTCGCCCCCCGCCTCGCGCACCGCCGCCTGCGCCCGCTCGGCGAGCTGCGGGCCGTCGACGAGCACCACGTCGCCGCCGAGCGCGCGCACCCCGTCGACCGCCGAGTCGCGGCGCACCACGTTGACGGTGCGCACGCCCCGGGCGCGCGCCGCCGCGACCACCGCCGCGCCGACGCCCGAGTTGGCGGCGTTCTGGAGCACCCAGTCGCCGGCGGCGAGCGACACGAACTGCTCCAGCATCAGGATCGCCGTCGGCGGGTTGGCGCCGAGCATCGCGAGCTGGAGGTCGTCGCCCGGCGGGAGCGCGAACAGCCCGGCCGCCTTCAGCCGCACGCGCGAGCGCCACGTCCCCGGCGCCGTCACGAGCAGCACGCGGTCGCCGGCGCGCAGGTGCGTCACGCCGTCGCCCACGGCCGCCACCGCGCCGATCCCCTCGAACCCGGGGACGGCGGGGAGCGGCGGCTTGATCCCGTAGGTCCCCTGGATCGTGTACAGGTCCGACGGGTTGATCGGCGCCGCGACGAGGTCGACGACCACCTCGCCCGCGTCCGGCGGGCCGGGGTCGGGGAGCTCCACCACCTCCAGCACGTCGGCGGGCGCGCCGGTCCTCGAGAACTGTGCGGCGATCATGCGAGTGCGGGTGGGAATCGGATCGGATGGCGGGGACGGGTCGCCAACATACGCGACGCGCGCCCGGGTCGCGTGGACCCGGGCGCGCGTGGGACGTGCGGGACGGCGGTCGGTCAGCTGCGGCGGCGGCGCCCGACGATCGCCCCCAGCGCGGCCACGCCGGTGCCGAGCAGGGCGAGGCTCGCCGGCTCCGGGGTCACCACGCAGGCCGCCGCGGTCGCGGCCGCCGAGGCCGGCGCGTGCACGCCGCCCGGCGGGGGCGTCGCCACGCCGCCCGACACCGAGCCGTCGAAGGTGTCGGTCGTGCCGGGGAGCGCGACCGGCGGGAGCGCGGGCGGCGTCGCCTCGCGGTTGAACGCGGCGTTCGCGTTCGCGTGCAGCGCCCGCATCTCGTGCCCGCGCCCCGGGTGCTGCTCGAGCGCGCCCGGCGGCAGCACGCCGTCGTCCACCGTGCCGCCCAGCGTCAGCGCCGTCTCGACCCGCTCCTCGGCCACGCGCAGCCCGCCCACCGACTGCGCGGCGAGGCGCGCCTGCAGCCGGGCCAGCGCCTCGGCGCGCGCCGCGCGCTTGAGCAGCCCGAGCCCGGGGAGCGACACGCCGGCGAAGCCCGCCCGCCCGGCGTCGGCCGACAGCCCGCGGGCGCGCCGCCCCGAGCTCTCGCCGCCGAGGCCGAAGAAGCCCGACCAGCCGGCCGACTCCTCGTCCTCGTCGTCCTCCTCGTCGGCGACGGCGGCGGCGAGCATGCGCTCCTCCATCGAGGCGGACGTGAACTCGAACTCGACGCTCGTCGCCGACCGGCCGGACATCAGCGCCCCGGGAAGACGTGCGCCCGCGAGGGGCGCGGCGGAGGTGGCGTCCTGCGCGCCGGCCGCCGTGGCGGACAGCACGAGCGTGACGGCGACCAGCAGTGGACGACCAGAGGAGGCGCGCATGAGATAGGATGGACGACGGCCTGCGTGCTCGGCGGGTGCCGCCTCGGGAACGGGCGGCATCGGCGATGGGTACCGGCCTCCCACGGGTCGCAAACCACGCGCCAGCCATCGACACGTTGTTGCACCTGCGCCACGCCTTTGCAGTCGCGGCCGCCACACTCGTCCTCGTCCGCGCGACGCTCGGGGCCCAGGGCCACGGCGACCACGCGGCGCGGACACACGACGGCCTGCGTCTCTCCGCCGACGTCACCGCCCTCGCCGTCCGCGCCGCGCACGCGCCCGAGGGGCGCACCCTCGCCGAGGGGTACCTCGCGCAGCCCGTCGTGATGGGGCACGCGCCGCTGCTCGGCGGACGCCTCCGCCTGACCGGGACGCTGAACCTCGAGGGGCTCACGCTGCGCCGCGGGCAGCTGACGCCGGGCATCTACGGCGAGGGGTTCGTCGACCGCCGCCACCCGCACACCTTCGTGCACGAGGCGATGCTGAGCGCCGGGGCGCGCCCGCGCGGCGGCCCGCTGCGGCTGTCGGCGGCGGCGGGGAAGGGCTTCGTCCCCTTCGGCACCGACGACCCGATGCTCCGCCCGTTCGCCTTCTTCCCCGTCAACCACCACCTCGCCCAGCTGCTGGAGCGCTACGTCGCGATCGGCGGCGCGCGCGTCCCCGGGCTGATGGTCGAGGGCGCGCGCTTCGGCGGCGACGAGCCGCAGGGGCCCTGGGCGTGGCCGCGCGCGTCGCGCTTCGGCGAGGGGTGGAGCGCGCGCGCCACCGCCTTCCCCCTGGAGCTGGCGCGCGGCGCCGCGGGGGCGGGGGCGCTCGAGCTGTCGGCGAGCCGCGCCGAGGTGCCGTCCCCCGAGGACCCGACGGGGGCGGGGCTCGACCAGCGGAAGTCGAGCCTGGCGGCGCGCTGGGCGTCGGGCGGCGACGCCGCGCCGGTGACGGAATCGCGCCGCGGAGGGTACGCGCTGCTGGAGTGGGCGCGCACCGACGAGCGCCGCGGCGCGCGCCGCGCCTTCCGCTACCAGAGCGTGCTCGCCGAGGCGGCGCTCTGGCGGCCGGTGGGCGCGGGCCCGCTCGGCGGCACCCTCTCCGTGGCGGCGCGCGCCGAGCGCACCGGCCGCCCCGAGGAGGAACGGATGCTCGACCCCTTCCGCACCGTGCGACCGCACTTCGAGCAGAACGTCCTGGGGATCACCGAGTGGCGGATCCTGACGGTCGCCGCGGCGCTGCGTCCGCCCGCGGGGCGGCTGCGCGTCGCGCCGTTCGTCGAGGCCGCGCGCGCCCGCCCGCGCGCCCTCGTGCGCCCGTCCGTCTTCGAGCCGTCGCTCTTCTACCGTGCGCCCGTCCAGTGGACCGTCGCCGCCGGGGTACGCTTCGGCGTCGGCCGGCCGCACGCCCGCATGGGGCGCTACGGCGTCGCCTCCGACCACCGCTGACCGCCCCGTGCCCCTCCCGCCCCCGACCCCGCGCGCCCTGGCGGTGCTCCTCCTCGCCGCCGCGCTCGCGGCCTGCGGCGGCTCCGACGACGGCGGCACGACGGTCGAGCCGCCGCCGAACCCGGGGACCGGGCTGACGCAGCCGGCCGCGATCGCGGTGCTCGGGCAGGGCGTGGTGACCGACCGGGTGAGCGCCGAGGTGAGCGCGCGCGGGCGGTGGGTCTACTCGTCGTCGTGGGGGCAGCGCTTCGCGACCGGGAACGTCGTGTACGTGTGGGACGGCGCCGGGAACGTCCCCGTGCTCACCGACTCGCTGATCGTCGACGGGGTGCGCACCACGGGCGACGTGCAGGTCAGCGACGACGGGTCGCTCCTCGTGGTGGCGACGGAGCCCGAGGGGTCGCTGGTGCTCTACTCGCTCGCCGACCCGGCGCACCCGCGCTTCGTGTCGCGCTACCGGAACTTCCCCAACGGGGTGCACACGGCGCAGGTGTCGCGCGTGAACGGGCGCCTCTACGCGTTCGCGGCGGTGAACCCGACGGCCGCGGCGGGGGCGCGCCTGACGATCGTCGACCTCTCGAACCCGGCGGCGCCGCAGGAGGTGACGTCGATCTCGATGGGGCAGCCGTTCGTGCACGACACCTTCGTCCGCGACGGCGTGCTGTTCACCGCCAACTGGGACGAGGGGCTCGTCGTCTGGGACCTCGGCGGGCTCGGTCGCGGCGGCTCGGTGTCGGCCCCGCTGCGCGTCGGGCGCATCGTCACCCGGCCGAGCGCCGCGGGGCAGGGGGCGTCGGTGCACAACGCGTGGTGGCTGCACGTGGACGGCCGCAAGCGCTACGTCGCCGTCGGCGAGGAGCTGACCACGGGCGTGACGATCGGCAACTCGTCGGCGGGCGACCTGCACATCGTCGACCTGAACGACCTCGCGAACCCGACGTCGTGGCGCGAGGTCGCGGTCTACCACCACCCGACCGCCGGCGTGCACAACGTCGTCGCCGACGAGGCGCGCGGCGTCCTCTACGCGGCGTACTACGACGGCGGCGTGCGCGCCTTCGACGTGCGCGGCGACCTGTCGAGCTGCACGGACGCGCAGCGCACCGCCGACGGCCGCTGCGACCTGGCCAAGATGGGCCGCGAGATCGGCGTCGCCCTCGCCGGCACCCCGCGCACCCGCGACCCGCGCACCGGCCAGACCACGCCCCCGTTCGTGTGGGGCGTCGACCTCACGAGCGACGCGCTCTGGGCGACGGACATGCTGGGGGGCGTGTTCAAGCTGCGGCCGATCACGCGGTAGCTGCGGCTGCGGGCTGCGGGCTGCGGATCCTGCACGAACCCGCAGCCCGCAGCCCGCAACGTCCGGTAATCGCGCGTCAGGTTCTCGTCCTTGGCCCGCGCTGCACGACGGCCGAGAAGACGCGCAGCGGCAGCAGCCGCACCGCCGCGATCGCGAGCTTGTAGCGCAGCCCGGGTACGACGGTCACCGGCCCGCCGCGGTCGAGTGCGCGCAGCGACGCGTCCACCACCGACTCGGCGGTGAGCCAGAGCGCGGCCGGGATGCGCGTCGGCGCGAAGCCCATGCGCTGGTGGAACTCGGTGCGCGTGAAGCCCGGACACAGCGCCTGCACCGCCACGCCGCGCCGCTGCACCTCGGCGGCCAGCCCCTCGCTCCACAGCCGCACGAACGCCTTCGTCCCCGAGTAGGTCGCGTTCCCCGGCCCGGTCACGAACGCCGCCACCGACGCGACGTTGACGATCGCGCCCGCGCCGCGCGCCAGCATCGCGGGGAGCGCCGCCTGCGCGAGCCGCACCGGCGTCGCGCAGTGCAGCTGCACCATCGCCGCCTGTGCGGCCGGGTCGGCGCGCTCCAGGGTGCCGAGCGTACCGAAGCCCGCGTTGTTGACGAGGACGTCGAGCCGCGGCATCGCCGCCAGCGCCGCCGCCAGCGCCTCGACCGCCGCCGCGTCGGCGAGGTCGTGCGCCGCCGCCTCGCACGCGACGCCGTGCCGCGCCGAGAGCTCGTCGGCCAGCGCGCGAAGCCGCGCGGCGTCGCGCGACACCAGCACGAGGTCGTGGCCGCGGGCGGCCAGCCGCTCGGCGAACACGCGGCCGATCCCGGCCGTCGGGCCGGTGACGACCGCCACAGGGCGGGGAACTGGAGGATCGGAACGCGTCATGGGTGGCCGGAATCCTGCGCTTCCGGGGGCTGTGGCGGCAGTCCCACGCCCGTGGCCGCCCTGGTCGTGCCCTCATCTCATGGCAGAGCTCCTCGTCCGGAACTGGTGGGCGGTGGCCGCGCGCGGCGGCGCCGCCGCGATCCTCGCCCTCTTCGTCCCCTTCTACCCGGGGCTGACGCTCGACCACGTGATCGGCGGCTTCGCCGCCTACGCGTTCGCCGACGGCGTGCTGGCCGTCATCGGCGCCCTCAAGCCCGCCGGCCGCGACCGACGCGCCGCCCCGCGCCGCGAGGCGCTGCTGTACGAGGCGCTGGCCGGGCTCGGGCTCGGGATCCTGGCCGCGCTCTGGCCGGCGCCCACGCTCGCCGAGTTCGAGGGGCTGGTGGCCGCGTGGGCGCTGGCGACGGGCGCGCTCAAGGGGCTGGTGGCGTGGCGGCTGCGCGGCCGGCTCCCCGCGGCGCGGCTGTACGACGCCGCCGGCGCGGTCGGGCTCCTGCTCGGCGCGCGCCTGGTCGTCGGGCTCGCCCTCGGCGTGGTCGACGTGACGTGGTGGCTCGCGGGGTACGCCGCGGCCGCGGCGCTGCTGCTCGTCGCGCACGCGGCGGCGCCGCGCGCGCGCCACCGCACGCGCCTCCCGCACGTCCCGCCGGCCCCCGACGCCGACGCGCCCCGCGCGCTTCACGAGGAAGCACGCGGGGCGCGTGCGTAGCGGGAGTGCGGCGGCCGGTCAGCCGGCGGTCGCGATCCGCTTCGGCTCGTCCTTCTTCGGCTCCTTTTTCCGCGCGCGGAGGTGCTCGTCCATCTTCAGGCGCGGCACGCCGCGGTCGATCCAGTCGGGCGCGGGCGTCCCCTTGAGGTGCACGTCGAACCACTCGGTCATGCGCGACTGGTAGTCCTTCAGGTTGCCGCGCTGCGCCAGCCCGTGGTTCTCGCCCGGGTACTCGAGCAGGATGACCTCCTTCCCGAGCTGCTTGAGCGTGTTGTAGTACGTGATCCCCTGGTTGAAGTCGACCGCGCCGTCCTTGTCGTTGTGCAGGATGACGAGCGGCGTCTGCACCTTGTCGGCGTGGCGGTTCGGGGAGTTGCGCGCGTACGCGTCCATGTTCTCCAGGAAGTTCCCCTTGAACCGCCCCTGGCTCGACTGGAAGATCCCCTGGTTGGCGAGGCCGCTGTTCCAGTACACGGAGCTGTACATGCTCACCATGTCGGTGAGCGGCGCGCCGGCGATGGCGGCCTTGAAGATGTTGGTCTGCGTGACCAGGAACGCCGTCTGGTACCCGCCCCACGAGTGCCCCTGCAGCCCGACCTTCGCCGAGTCGACGATGCCGGTGGCGATCGCCGCCTTCACCGCGGGCACCACGCTCCACACCGCGCTCATCCCCGGGTCGTTGACCTTGTAGACGATGTCGGGCATGAACACCGCGTAGCCGCGGCTGGTGAAGATCCCCGGGTGCACGCCGGTCCCGTTCACCTCGTTCGGGTGCCAGAAGTTGTGGCGGTTCTGCGTCAGCTTCTCGTAGATGTACGTCACCGTCGGGTACTTCTGCCCCTCCTGGTAGCCGGCCGGGAGGTACAGCGTCCCCTGCAGCGAGTCGCCCTTCTCGGTCACGTAGTTCACCAGGCGCGTGCCGGGCGACCACTTGTACTGCGCGAGCTGCGCGGCGCCGCCGGTGAGCCGCGCGCCGAGCTTCCCGCCGTCGAGCACGTACCAGTCGGGGTACTCCGAGAAGGTGCTGCGCGTCGTCACCCAGACCTCGGCGTCGCGCGCGCGGCGCGGCGCGTACGCCGCGTCGTCGAGCACCACCGTGGTCGCGCCGCCGCGCCGCGCGTCGACGCGCGCCATCCCGCCCTGCTTCGTGCGGTCGCCGAACAGGCGCAGGTACAGCGGCTTGGCGAGGTCGATCCCGGTGTCGCGCGGGTCGACGACCACGCGCTGCTGGTAGCGCACCCCCGACGTCCGCCCGTCGCGCGTCAGGTTCACCGGCGCGCCGCCGGCCGTCGGGACCTTCCACACGTCCCAGTTGTCGGAGAGCAGCACCGCGCTCCCGTCCTTCGCCCAGCCGACGGGGAAGTTGGCGGGCTTCTCGACGTTGTGGTCGTCCTCGGTGTCCCAGAACGCGACCGGCGCGCCCGCGGTCACGTTGCGCTTGGCGAGCGTCGCGACGTCGAGCACGTGGTAGTGGCCGTCGTCGAAGTACAGCATGCGCCGCCCGTCGGGCGACGGCAGCGTCGGGCCCTGGCGCAGCGCCTTCATCGCCAGCCGGCGCTCGCCGGTGCGCGGGTCGACGGCGTAGTGGTCGGCGCGCGGCAGCCCCTCCAGGAAGCCGCGGCGCTCGTCGGCGCGCGGGTCGACGCCCATCGCCCACCGGTCGCCCGGCAGCAGCTGCACGGTGCGCATCGTCGAGTCGGAGAGCGCGACGACCTTGTTGGTCGACGGCCAGAACGCCGCGAGGTAGCTGAACGCGCGGTCGGCCTGCTCCTGCACCTGCTGCTGCGACTGGAGGCGGGCCTCCTTCCAGTGCCAGATCATCAGGTTCGGCTTCTCGTCGTCCGGGTCGTCGCGCGTGACCGGCGCCCCCTTCTCGCGCAGCCCGAACAGCAGCCCGTCGCCCTGCACCGTCCACCGCGGCGCGCGGTCGGGCGACACGCGCATCCCGGCCGGCGCGTCGGCGCGGCCGGCCAGGGCGACGCTCGTCGCCTTCGGGGCGGCGGCGCCGAAGCCGCGGAAGCCGAGCACCGCGTAGGCGGTGTCGCTGGCCGCGCTGTCGACGACGCCGCGCAGCACGGCGAGCTGCGGGAGCGTGTCGCTCCACGCCAGCCGGCGGTACAGCGCCTTCTCGGAGTCGAGCACGCGCACCGTGCCGCTCTGCAGGTCGTGCACGTGCACGCCGTTGCCGGTCTGCTCGCGGCGCTCGACGGTGTAGGCGAGGAAGCGCCCGCCGAAGTCCACCCCGAACTCGGCGACGCTGCCGACCGTCAGCAGGTCGGCGGTGCCGAGGCGGTGCACGAGCAGGTCGCTGCTCGCGGCGCGCGCCGCGGCCGGCGGCGCGCCGGGGCGCCCCTCGCCAGCGCGCGCGCCGA
>NZ_JARGEK010000084.1 GCF_029211165.1 Roseisolibacter sp. H3M3-2 | reverse complement strand
GGGGCTGCGCTTCGCGATCCGCGAGGGCGGCCGCACCGTCGGCGCCGGCGTCGTCACGAAGATCATCCAGTAACGCAGCGACGCGCGCCGGGCGTCGAGCGGCTTCCCGCCGTTCGGCGCCCGACGCTGTCCGCGCTTCCACGAGAAGGCCATGCCGCGCGACAAGATCATCCTCGGGTGCACCGAGTGTAAGAGCCGGAACTACTTCACCACGAAGAACAAGCGCCTCCACCCGGAGCGCGTCGAGTGGAAGAAGTACTGCCCGCGCTGCGACAAGCATCAGCTCCACAAGGAGACGAAGTGACCTCCGCGACCCCCGTCGTCCCGCCGCAGCCCTCCGGCCCGAACAAGGTGGTGCAGTTCTACCACGACGTGTCGGCGGAGATGAAGCGGGTGACGTGGCCGGACCGCGCGCAGCTGCAGGACGCGACGATCAAGATCATCGTCTTCGTCCTTGCGCTCGGCGCGATCATCGCGCTGCTCGACCTCGCCCTGCAGTTCATCCTGGTGCAGCTCCCCGCGCTGCTCCTCGGGCGCTGATCCGAACTACCGGAGAAAAGCCGACCGTGGAGCACCGCTGGTACGCGATCCAGACGACGTCGGGGCACGAGAACAAGGTCCGCTCGCTCATCGCGCGGAAGATCGAGGCCGACGGCCGCGCCCCCGAGGAGCGCCCGATCCGCCAGGCCCTGGTCCCGACGCAGGAAGTGGTGGAGCTGAAGAACGGCAAGAAGGTGACGGTCGAGCGGAAGATCTACCCGGGGTACGTGCTCGTGGAGATGGTGATGAACCAGGACACCATCCACGTGATCAACGGCATCCAGGGCGTGATCAAGTTCGTCGGCCACGAGAAGTTCCCGATGCCGCTGCGCCCCGACGAGGTGAACCGCCTCCTCGGGATCGCGGAGGAGGCGGCGGAGGCGCCGCGCGAGGAGATCCCCTTCCTCGTGGGGCAGGCGGTGCAGATCACCGAGGGCCCCTTCACCGACTTCAACGGGACGGTGGAGGAGGTGCTGGCCGACAAGGGCAAGGTGCGCGTGAGCGTGTCGCTCTTCGGCCGCCCGACCTCGGTGGAGCTCGACTACCTGCAGCTCAAGGGCTACTGAGCGCCGCGGGGCTCACGGCTGGACGTCGCCGACCGCTGCGACGCGAAACAACAGCGGGAGTGACGGGCGCGCGACGGCGCGTCCCCCACGTCATGGAGGTGTGAATTGGCCAAGAAGGTAACCGGGTTCGTCAAGCTGCAGATCCCGGCCGGCAAGGCGACCCCCGCCCCGCCGGTCGGCACGGCGCTCGGTCCGCAGGGCATCAACATCATGGCCTTCGTCAAGGAGTTCAACGCTCGGACGCAGGGCCAGGACACGATCCTGCCGGTCGAAGTCACGATCTACGCGGACAAGAGCTTCACCTTCATCCTCAAGACCCCGCCGACGGCGGAGCTCATCAAGAAGGAGCTCGGGCTGGCCAGCGGGTCTGGGACGCCGAACAAGACCAAGGTCGGGTCGGTGACGAAGGCGCAGGTCCGCAAGATCGCCGAGATCAAGATGCCGGACCTCAACTGCGACTCCATCGACAGCGCGATGGCCATGGTGGCCGGCGCCGCTCGCTCGATGGGCGTGACGGTGAGCGACTGATGCGCACGCACGGGAAGAAGTATCGCGCGGCCGCGCAGACGCTCGACCAGACGAGCGCGCAGCAGGCGCGCGCCGCGATCGAGGCCGTGAAGTCGGCCGCGTTCGCGAAGTTCGACGAGACGGTCGAGGTGGCGGTCCGCCTCGGCGTCGACCCGCGTCACGCCGACCAGGTCGTCCGCGGCACCGTGGTGCTGCCGGCCGGCACGGGCAAGAGCGTGCGGGTGCTGGTGATCGCGCAGGGCCCGAAGGTGGCGGAGGCCGAGCAGGCCGGCGCCGACTTCGTGGGCGTCGAGTACGTCCAGCGCATCAAGGACGGCTTCCTCGACTTCGACGTGATGGTCGCCACCCCGGACCTCATGGGGCAGGTCGGCCAGCTCGGGCGCGTGCTCGGCCCCCGCGGCCTGATGCCGAACCCGAAGGCCGGCACGGTGACGTTCGACGTCGGCAAGGCGGTGCGCGAGGTCAAGGCGGGCAAGATCGAGTTCCGCGTCGACAAGGGCGGCAACGTGCACGCCCCGATCGGCAAGGTCTCGTTCCCGGCCGAGGCGCTGGAGACGAACTTCACGGCGCTGATGGACCAGATCGTCCGCTCGAAGCCCGCGGCCTCGAAGGGCGTGTACGTGCGGAACGTCGCGATCTCGTGCTCCATGGGGCCCGGGGTCACCGTCGACACCACGCCCTACCGGTAAGGGGTCGCCGAGATGAAGCGAAACGAGAAGGAGCAGCTCGTCACCGAGCTGAGCTCGAAGATCAAGGGCGCCCAGGCGCTCTACTACACCGACTTCACGGGGATGAACGTGAAGCGGATGACGGAGCTGCGCCGTCAGCTCCGCCGGGCCGGCGTCGAGTACGTGGTCATCAAGAACACGCTCGCGCTGCGCGCGGTGAACGAGAGCGGCCTGGTCGCCGGGAGCCTGAAGGGGCCGACGGGGATCGTGGTCGCGGCCGACGCGCTCGCGGGCGCGAAGGTGCTGACCGACTTCGCGAAGGCGAACGACCAGAAGCCGGCCGTCAAGGGCGGCATGTTCGACGGTCGGGCGATCGACGCGGAGCAGGTGAAGGCGCTGGCGAACATGCCCTCGCGCGAGCAGATGCTCGCCGAGCTGGGCGCCGGCCTCATGGCGCCGCTCGCGCAGATGGCGGGCGTCATGAACGGCATGCTCACGATGATGGTCGGCGCCCTCGAGGCCCTGCGGGTCCAGAAGGAAGGCGCGCAGTAAATCCAGGCGGTTAGCCTGTTCAACCTGCCCCAGCGGTGCACGCGGTGCTCCCGCCTGGGTTTCCTCCGGAGAAGACGAGTACAATGGCTACCATGAGCAACGACGAGATCCTGGACGCGATCGGCAACAAGACGGTCTTCGAGCTGGCCGAGCTGATCGAGGCCTTCAAGACGAAGTTCAACGTCACGATCGCGGCCGCCCCGGTGGGCGGCGGCGCCCCGGCCGGCGGCGCGGCCGCCCCGGCGGCGGCGGTCGAGGAGAAGACCGAGTTCGACGTCCTCCTCAAGGAGGCGGGCGCGAAGAAGATCCAGGTCATCAAGGTCGTGCGCGAGATCACCGGCCTGGGCCTCAAGGAGGCGAAGGACCTGGTGGACGGCGCGCCGAGCACGGTCAAGGCGCAGGTCTCGAAGGACGAGGCCGCGACGATCAAGACCAAGCTCGAGGCCGAAGGCGCCGCGGTCGAGGTGAAGTAAGGCGCCCGGGCGGGCGGGGCGCGGCTGCGGCCGCCCCCCGCCTCGCCCCGGCCCTCACTTCCACCTCGGCGCGCCTGTGAGTACAGTACGGACACAACACAACTGAGCAGCTCCATCGCTCCGCCCCGCCCCGCCGCAGCTTTGCGCGGGAGCCGGGGGCGGGGCTGTTTTCGCCTGTTCGCGGGTGATCCCCCTCTGCGGGTGAGTCATGGCTGAGACGATAAAGGAAATCTCGTTCGGGAAGCTCGACGCGGGCATGGGCATGCCCCACCTGCTCGACATCCAGACGCGCGCGTTCGAGGCGCTCCTCCAGACCGACGCCGCCGCGCACGAGCGCGAGGACGTCGGCCTCGAGCGGGTCTTCAAGGACCTGTTCCCCATCACGGACGTCCACGAGAACTTCTCGCTGGAGTTCGTCCGCTACACGCTCGGTGAGCCCAAGTACTCCGTCGAGGAGTGCATCGAGCGCGACATGACCTTCTCCGCCCCCCTCAAGGCGACCCTGCAGCTGGTCATCTTCGAGGAGGTCAACGGCGAGAAGCGGCCGCGCAACATCATCGAGAAGGAGGTCTACCTCGGCGAGCTCCCGCTCATCACGAACCTGGGGACGTTCGTGATCAACGGCGCCGAGCGCGTGATCGTCTCGCAGCTCCACCGCTCGCCGGGCGTGGTGTTCGAGGAGTCGACGCACCCCAACGGGCAGCGCCTCATCTCGGCGCGCATCATCCCGTTCCGGGGCTCGTGGGTCGAGTTCACCGTCGACATCCACGACGTCATCTACGTCCACATCGACAAGAAGAAGAAGTTCCCCGCGACGGCGCTCCTGCGCGCCTTCGGCTACGGGGAGAACCGCGACATCCTGCGGCTCTTCTTCGCCGAGCGCGAGCTCGACCTCACCAAGACGCGCGAGAGCCGCACCGACCAGCGCGAGGTCCTCGGGGCGATCATCGCCCAGGACATCACGCTCGCCGGGGAGGCCACCGACCCGGACGCGCCCAAGGCCAAGACCAAGAAGGCCCGCGCCGAGCAGGAGCGCCGCGAGAGCGAGCTCTTGGTGAAGGAAGGCGACGAGATGACGGAGGAGGTCTACAACCGCCTCCGCCGCCAGGGCGTCGAGAGCGTCAAGGTCTTCGCCAGCTACACCACCGTCGACCTCCGCGACGAGCTCGATGCGATCGAGCGCGGCGAGCGCCCCGAGCGCCGCACGCTCTCGCACGACGTCGTGTCCGAGGACGGCGAGGTGATCGCCGAGGCCGGGCAGCAGCTGACCGACCCGCTGATCAAGAAGATCCGCAAGGCGGAGATCAACCGCGTGCTCGTGTTCGTGGCCTCGGGCCGCGCCGAGTCGCTGCTGATCAAGAACACGCTCGCCAAGGACCCGACCAAGCACGAGGACGAGGCCCTCAAGCAGATCTACGCGCTCCTCCGGCCGGGCGACGCCCCGAACAAGGAGACGGCGAAGCAGGCGCTCGAGCGCCTGTTCTTCTCGCCGAAGCGCTACGACCTGGGCCGCGTGGGGCGCTACAAGATCAACCAGCGCCTCGACCTCAACACGTCCGCCGGCACCACGGTGCTCACGAAGGAGGACTTCGTGGCCATCGTGCGCTACCTCGTCGAGCTGCACGAGGGGCGCGGGCACACGGACGACATCGACCACCTGGGCAACCGCCGCATCCGTTCGGTGGGCGAGCTGATCGCCAACCAGTTCTCCGTCGGCCTGTCGCGCATGGCGCGCCTGGTCAAGGAGCGGATGTCGATCAACACCGACCCCGAGAAGATCTCGCTCGACGACCTGGTGAACGCGCGCACCGTGAGCGCCGTCATCCAGGCGTTCTTCGGCAGCTCGCAGCTGTCCCAGTTCATGGACCAGACCAACCCCCTCGCCGAGCTGACGCACAAGCGTCGCCTCTCGGCGCTCGGGCCGGGCGGTCTGACGCGCGAGCGCGCGGGCTTCGAGGTGCGCGACGTGCACTACTCGCAGTACGCGCGCATGTGCCCCATCGAGACCCCGGAAGGCCCGAACATCGGCCTCATCACGTCGCTGGCATGCTACGCGCGCGTCAACGACCTCGGGTTCATCGAGACGCCGTACCTCAAGGTCCGCGACGGCCGCGTCACCGGCGACATCGAGTGGCTCGACGCGAACCGCGAGGAGGGCGCGATCATCGCGCAGGCCAACGCGAAGCTCAACCCGGACGGCACGTTCATCGACGAGCTGGTGCTGTGCCGCGACGGCGGCGACGTGCCGCTCGTGCCGACGGACCGCATCGACTACATGGACGTGGCGCCCGAGCAGATGGTCTCGATCGCCGCGGCGCTCATCCCGTTCCTCGAGCACGACGACGCCAACCGCGCCCTCATGGGCTCGAACATGCAGCGTCAGGCCGTGCCGCTCCTCAACCCGCGGACGCCGCTCGTCGGCACGGGGCTGGAGAGCGTCGTGGCGCGCGACTCGGGCGCGGTCATCATCGCCAAGCGCGCCGGCGTCGTCACGCACGTGACGGCCGACGAGATCATCGTCGACGCCGGCCCCGCCGAGCGGCTGGGCACCGAGGACCGCCGGGCGCAGAACCGCCCGCTGCAGCGCCTCACGCAGCTCGACCGCTACCGCGTCAAGAAGTACTGGCGCACCAACCAGGACACGGCCATCAACCAGCGCCCGCTGGTGCGGCTGGGGCAGCGCGTCAAGCAGGGCGACGTGCTCGCCGACGGCGCGGCGACGGAGCAGGGGCAGCTGGCCCTCGGCTCGAACGTCACCGTGGCGTTCATGACCTGGTACGGGCACAACTTCGAGGACGCCATCGTCCTCAGCGAGCGCCTGGTCAAGGACGACGTGTACTCGTCGATCCACATCCAGGAGCTGGAGCTCCACGTGCGCGACACCAAGCGCGGCCAGGAGGAGATCACGCGCGAGATCCCGAACGTGTCCGAGGACGCGCTCGTGGACCTCGACGAGCGCGGCATCGTGCGCATCGGCGCGCACGTCAAGCCGGGCGACATCCTGGTCGGCAAGATCACGCCGAAGGGCGAGACCGAGCTCTCCCCCGAGGAGAAGCTGCTCACCGCCATCTTCGGCGAGAAGGCGAAGGACGTGAAGGACTCCTCGCTCAAGGTCCCGCCGGGGATGGAGGGCGTGGTCATCGACGTGAAGATCTTCTCGCGCATCGAGGACCAGGTCGTCGAGAAGGACCGCGGCGAGCGGATCGGCGAGGTGCGGCGCCTCGAGGGCGAGGAGAAGCTGCGCGTCAACGAGGTGCGCGACGAGGAGATGCGCGACCTGCTCGACGGCGAGGTCGTGGCGCTGGCGCTGAAGGCGGGGACGGTCGAGGAGGCCATCCCGGCCGGCACGACGCTGACGCGCGACGTGCTGCGCGGCGTGAAGTTCGCCTCGCTCGACCTCAAGACGTTCCGCGTCGAGAGCAAGCAGGCCAACGACCGCGTGCGCTCGATCATCGAGGCCGCCAACGAGGAGAAGGCGCGCCTCGAGGAGCGGGCCGAGGAGCGCATCGACCGCATCCTGCAGCCCGACGAGCTGCCGCCGGGCGTCATCCAGCTGGTGAAGGTCTACCTGGCCGAGAAGCGCAAGATCTCGGTCGGCGACAAGATGGCCGGCCGCCACGGCAACAAGGGCATCGTGGCGCGCATCGTCCCCGAGGAGGACATGCCGTTCCTCCCCGACGGGCGCCCGGTCGACATCGTGCTCAACCCCCTGGGCGTGCCGTCGCGCATGAACGTGGGGCAGATCCTCGAGACCCACTTGGGGTGGGCCGCGCGCATCCTCGGCTTCTACGCCAAGACGCCGGTCTTCCAGGGCGCCAACGAGCGCGAGATCGGCCTGCTGCTCAAGCTGGCCGGGCTCGTGACCGTGGCGAAGGCGCTCAACCTGCCGACCGGCGCGCCCGAGGTGGGCGAGGCCGACGTCGCGCAGCTGGTCGCCGACCTGCGCCCGTCGCTCGAGGAGCGGGACGCGGTGTTCCTGCTCGCCGACGCGTCGCTGGCCGACCTGCAGAACAAGCAGATGTCGGAGGGGACGCGCGCGCTCGGGCAGCGCGTGCGCGACTTCCTCGTCGCCGCCGCCAAGGAGCTCGTGGCGCGCGAGACGGCGGAGCTCGAGCACCAGGTGGCGTTCCACCGCGCCGACGCGGCCGGCCACATCGCCGACCGCGAGGGGATCGCGGCCGAGCTGGAGGCGCTGCGCGCGCGGCCCGCGGCCGACCACCTGCTGCGCCAGGAGCTGCCGGCGCTGGCCGCGCTCGTGGGCGGCAAGAAGAACGAGGGGGACCTCGACGCGGCCGCCGTGGAGCTGGCGCGCCTCGCCGGGATCACCACCTCGGGCAAGATCCGCGTGCGCGACGGGCGCTCGGGCGAGCCGTTCGCCAACCCGGTGACGGTGGGCGAGATTTACATGCTCAAGCTCTCGCACCTGGTCGACGACAAGATCCACGCCCGGTCCATCGGGCCGTACTCGCTCGTGACGCAGCAGCCGCTCGCCGGCAAGGCGCAGTTCGGCGGCCAGCGCTTCGGGGAGATGGAGGTGTGGGCGCTGGAGGCGTACGGCGCCGCGCACGTCCTGCAGGAGATCCTGACGGTCAAGTCGGACGACGTGAACGGCCGCAGCCGCGTCTACGAGGCGATCGTGAAGGGGCAGAACCTCCCGGAGCCGGGCATCCCCGAGTCGTTCAACGTGCTCGTGAAGGAGCTGCAGGCGCTGGGCATCAAGGTCACGCTCGGCTCGACCCACGACCACGGCTACGGCGGGCTGGGCGACCCGAACGCGGCGATCAGCGGCATCCTCCCCGACCCGGGGTCCGGCCACGCCGGGCCCGCGACGGCGGTGGAGGGCGGCCTCCCGGGCATGCCGGGGCTGCGCGCCGACCTCCTGGCCGACCGGCTGGGGGACCTTCGTGACACCGACGGCGGCGCCAACGGGCGCGGCGGCCGCGGTGGCAACGACGACGAGGAGTAATCCATGATCGACTTCCGCTCGACGCGCGAGACGCGCGCCTCGGCGTTCGACTACATCTCGGTCCGCATCGCCTCCCCGGAGGAGATCCGCGGCCCCAAGGACCCCAAGGAGCGCGAGCGGCTGGAGATGGCCGGCCTGCGCACCTGGTGGTCGTGGGGCGAGGTCCTCAAGCCGGAGACGATCAACTACCGCTCGTTCAAGCCGGAGAAGGACGGGCTCTTCTGCGAGCGCATCTTCGGCCCGGTCAAGGACTGGGAGTGCCACTGCGGCAAGTACAAGCGCATCCGCTACCGCGGCGTGATCTGCGACCGCTGCGGCGTGGAGGTCACCCTCTCGAAGGTCCGGCGCGAGCGCATGGGCCACATCGAGCTGGCGGTGCCGGTCGCGCACATCTGGTTCTTCAAGACCCTGCCCAGCCCGATGGGCAACCTGCTCGACCTCACGCTGCGTGATCTCGAGAAGGTCATCTACTACTCGAACTACGTCGTCGTCGAGCCGGGCAACCAGGAGGTCCGGGTCAACCAGCTGCTCGACGAGGACGAGTACCTCGCGCTGCGCCAGAAGGCGCGCGAGGAGAACGACGCCGCGTTCAACGCCGACATCGGCGCGCCCGCGGTGCGCGAGCTCCTCAAGCGCCTCGACGTCGACAAGCTCGCCGAGGACCTGCGCGCGGCCGTGCTGACCGAGAACAGCCAGCACCGCAAGAAGCAGCAGCTCAAGCGCCTCAAGATCGTCGACGCGTTCCGGAACTCGGGGCAGGGCGGGGAGATCCGCAACCGCCCCGAGTGGATGATCCTGGACGTGATCCCGGTCATCCCGCCCGACCTGCGGCCGCTCGTGCCGCTCGACGGCGGGCGCTTCGCCACGTCCGACCTGAACGACCTGTACCGCCGCGTCATCAACCGCAACAACCGGCTGATGAAGCTCATCATGCACCGTGCGCCGGAGGTCATCCTCCGCAACGAGAAGCGCATGCTGCAGGAGGCGGTCGACGCCCTGTTCGACAACGGGCGCCGCTCGAAGGCGATCCGCGGCCGCGGCAAGCGCCCGCTCAAGTCGCTGTCCGACATGCTGAAGGGGAAGCAGGGCCGGTTCCGCCAGAACCTGCTCGGCAAGCGCGTGGACTACTCGGGCCGGTCGGTCATCGTCGTCGGCCCGGAGCTCCGCCTGCACCAGTGCGGCCTCCCCAAGGCGATGGCGCTGGAGCTGTTCAAGCCCTTCATCATCCACAAGCTGGTCGACAAGGGGATCGCGGAGACCGTCAAGCGCGCGAAGAAGATCGTCGAGCGCGAGAGCCCCGAGGTCTACGAGATCCTCGAGGAGATCATCCGCGACCACCCGGTGCTGCTCAACCGCGCGCCGACGCTCCACCGCCTGGGCATCCAGGCGTTCGAGCCGGTGCTGGTCGAGGGCAAGGCCATCCGCATCCACCCGCTCGTCTGCGCGGCGTTCAACGCCGACTTCGACGGCGACCAGATGGCCGTGCACGTCCCGCTGTCGTTCGAGGCGCAGACCGAGGCGCGCGTCCTCATGCTGTCCTCGAACAACGTGCTCAAGCCGTCGGACGGGCGTCCGGTGGCCGAGCCGTCGCAGGACATCGTGCTCGGGTGCTACTTCGCCACCAAGGCGCCGGCCGACTTCGAGTCCTACCTCAAGGACCCGGCGAAGGCGCGCGCCCTCAAGGCGTTCGGCACGGTCGGCGAGGTCGAGATGGCGATGGCCCTCGGCCGCCTCAAGTACGCCACCGTCATCCGCTTCATGGTGGACGACGAGGCGGGGAAGCGGTGGGAGCCGACGACGGCGGGGCGCGTGCTGTTCAACGCGATCATCCCGACGGCGCTGCCGTTCCAGAACCGCGACATGAAGAAGAAGGCGCTGGGGGAGCTCGTGTTCGAGAGCTACCGCCGCGCCGGGCTCGCCGAGACCGTCCAGTTCCTCGACCGCCTCAAGGCGTTCGGCTTCGCCAACTCCACCCGCGGCGGGATCTCGATCGGCATCGAGGACCTGCACATCCCCGGGGAGAAGGCGGTGCTGCTCAAGGAGGCCGAGGAGCGCGTCGAGCGCTTCCAGCGGGCCTACTCGACCGGCAACATCACGAACGGCGAGCGCTACAACAAGGTCATCGACACGTGGACGCACGCGAACACGGACATCGCGGACGCCATGGTGAAGTCGCTCCGGTCGGACAAGGGCGGCTTCAACCCGGTGTTCATGATGTTCGACTCGGGCGCCCGCGGTAGCCGCGACCAGATCCGCCAGCTCGCCGGGATGCGCGGCCTCATGGCCAAGCCCCAGAAGAAGCTGACGGGCGGCATCGGCGAGATCATCGAGGCGCCCATCAAGTCGAACTTCCGCGAGGGGCTCTCGACGCTCGAGTACTTCACGTCGACGCACGGCGCGCGGAAGGGGCTGGCCGACACGGCGCTCAAGACAGCCGACGCCGGGTACCTCACGCGCCGCCTCGTGGACGTCGCGCAGGACGTGACGATCACCGAGGAGGACTGCGGCACGATCATGTTCCTCGAGGTCGCCGCGCTGAAGGAGGGCGAGGACGTCATCGAGGCGCTGAGCGAGCGCATCGTCGGCAGCGTCGCCGCCGAGGAGGTCTACGACCCGCAGATGACCGACGCGAGCGGCCGTCCGCGCCTGCTGGCCGAGGCGGGGCAGCTGATCGACGAGGACATGGCGCGCGAGATCGAGGAGGCGGGGATCGAGACGGTCCGCATCCGCTCGGTGCTCACGTGCGAGGCGAAGCGCGGGCTGTGCCGGATGTGCTACGGCCGCAACCTGGCGACCATGGCCATGGTCGACCTGGGCGAGGCGGTCGGCATCATCGCCGCGCAGTCGATCGGCGAGCCGGGCACGCAGCTCACGCTGCGCACCTTCCACATCGGCGGCACGGCCTCGCGCATCGCCGAGCAGACGGCGCGCAAGAGCAAGGTCGCGGGCACGATCGAGTTCGGCGACCGCCTGGTGTTCGTGAAGAACCCCGAGGGGCAGCGGATCGTGACGTCGTACGAGGGGGAGATCCTCATCCGGACGTCCAACGACCCGAACGCCTCGGTGGGCGCGCGCCTCCAGGTGCCGCTCGGCGCGATCCTGATGGTCGAGGACAAGCAGACCGTCACGCGCGACCAGGTGATCTTCAGCTGGGACCCGTACTCGAACCCGATCATCGCCGACGTCGCGGGCACGATCCGCTTCGTCGACCTGGTCGAGGACGAGACGGTGTCGGAGGAGCTCGACGAGCTCACCGGCCTGCGCCAGCGCGCGGTCATCGAGGACCGCGAGAAGAAGCTCCACCCGCACATCGAGATCTGGCAGGACGTGGGCGGGAAGGAGAAGCGCGTGCGCGACTTCGTCATCCCGGTGGGCGCCGTGCTCACCGTCGACGACGGGGACCAGATCGCGGCCGGCACGGTCATGGCCAAGATCAGCCGCGAGGCCTACAAGACGCGCGACATCACGGGCGGCCTGCCGCGCGTGGCCGAGCTCTTCGAGGCCCGCAAGCCGAAGGACCCGGCGACGATCTCCGAGATCGACGGCGTCGTGCGCTTCGGCGACATCAAGCGCGGCAAGCGCGAGATCTACGTCCACCCGGTCGAGTCCAACGGGGCGACGGTCGAGGGGGCGGAGCCGCACCTGTACGAGGTGCCGTCGGGCAAGCACCTGCGCGTGCACGAGGGCGACCGCGTGCGCGCCGGCGACCGCCTCTCCGAGGGGCCGGTCAACCCGCACGACATCCTGCGGATCAAGGGCCCGCGCGCGGTGCAGGAGTACCTCCTGAACGAGGTGCAGGAGGTCTACCGCCTGCAGGGCGTGAAGATCAGCGACAAGCACATCGGCGTGATCGTCCGCCAGATGCTCCAGAAGGTCCGCATCGTCGAGAGCGGCCAGACGGAGTTCCTGGAGGCCGAGCACGTGGACCGCGGCGTCTTCCGCGAGGTCAACGAGGCGGCCAAGACGGAGGGGCTGGAGCCCGCCGAGTCGGAGCCGCTGCTGCTCGGCATCACGAAGGCGTCGCTGACTACGCAGTCGTTCGTGTCGGCGGCCTCGTTCCAGGAGACCACGCGCGTCCTCACCGACGCGGCCATCCGTGGGGCCAAGGACGACCTCCTGGGCCTCAAGGAGAACATCATCATCGGGCACCTCATCCCGGCCGGCACGGGCATGTACCGCTACAACGACGTCGACGTGGAGAGCGGGTCGCTGCCCGAGCTCCCGGCCGACCTCGGGGTCGCGGAGCCGACCGGGGTCCTGGAGTCGCTCGGCCTCCCGAGCTTCGCCGGCGACAACGACTGATCGTCGGTCGCACCGAACGCACGACGGGCCGGGGAGCGCCACGCTCCCCGGCCCGTCGTGCGTTCGGGACCCCCAATGGATGGGCCCGGAGCTTGCTGATGTGCCAGCGCGGCGGGAAGTGCCAGGGGACCGGCCGGTAGGCGTCGGGTTGTGGCGAGCGAACGACAGCACGTGCGGCGGTGGTGCGGCAAAACGGCCACTGCGACGCGTCGCGAACGAGCCAGATCCGCATCGGACGGAAAGGTGCAACCCGTTGCAGGATCAGCAGTTGGGCAGGTCGTGGCACACCCCGGTCGGCGGACTGGTCACGCGACTTGCACCTGCAGATGAGCCTGAAGGACCGTTGTCGCGTTGGGGGAAACCACAAATCGGGGGAGACGAAGCACAGATGCGAAACGTCATGAACAAGGTCGTGATGGCGGTGGGCGCGGTGATGATGTCGGCGTCGGTGGCGAGCGCCCAGTTCAACTTCACGGGGCGCACCGACGGCTGCTTCTACGTCATCGGCGACCCGAACTTCTGCCAGCCGATGGCCGCGGCGTCGAACGGCAACCTGATCTTCGCCGGGTCGACGTTCAACGAGGCCGCGATCGGCGGCGTCGCCTCGTTCAACACCGCGGATGTGAACCTCGGCCGGTTCACGCTCGGCTCGGGCGAGTACTCGTACAACGGGCTCGGGTTCATCCTCGCCGTCACGGTCACGTCGCCGACGGCGGCCACCGGCGCCTTCACCAGCTTCCTGACGGGCCAGGTCGGCGTCGTGAACGGCAACAACACGTCGAGCGTCTTCGTCGATTTCGGTAGCAACGAGTGGACGTCGCTGCTCCCGCAGTCGGCCGGCGTCGACGCCCGCCTGACGGACCTGGCGGTCCAGATCGGCCAGGCGAACTACGTGAACGGCCAGCTCCGCGCGAACGTGGTGCCGGAGCCGTCGACCTACGCGCTGATGGGCACCGGCCTGCTCGGCCTCGCGGGCTTCGCCCGCCGTCGCCGCGCGACCGCCTGAGCCACGGCACGCCGCACGACGGACGGGGCCGCGCCGCAAGGCGCGGCCCCGCTTCGTTTTGCCCCGTCCCGGCGGTTGACCACCCCTACCGGGTGGGCTAACTTCAGCGGTCTGAGGCGCCTCAGGTCTGGAGGCGCCAGAGTCCGTTGTCGATCCATCTCCATGCCGACAATCAACCAGCTGGTCCGGCGCGCCCGTCAGGGCGTGCTCGAGAAGTCGAAGTCGCCCGCGCTCAAGAGCAACCCGTTCAAGCGGGGCGTCTGCACGCGCGTCTACACCACGACGCCCAAGAAGCCGAACTCCGCGCTCCGCAAGGTCGCCAAGGTCCGCCTGACCAACGGGTTCGAGGTCATCGCCTACATCCCGGGCGAGGGGCACAACCTGCAGGAGCACTCGATCGTGCTCGTGCGCGGCGGCCGAGTGAAGGACCTCCCGGGCGTGCGCTACCACATCGTCCGCGGTTCCCTCGACGCCTCAGGCGTCAACGGCCGCAACCGCAGCCGTTCCAAGTACGGCACCAAGAAGCCCAAGCCCGGCCAGGCGGCCGCGGCCGGCAAGGGAGGGAAGAAGAAGTGAGCCGCCGCAAGAGCGCCGTGAAGCGCCCGGTCCTGCCGGACGCGCGCTACGACAGCCAGACCGTCTCGAAGTTCATCAACTCCCTGATGTACCAGGGGAAGAAGTCCACCGCCGAGCGCATCTTCTACGGCGCGATGGACCTCGTCGAGGCGCGCACCGCCCAGCCGGGCGTGAACGTGTTCAAGCAGGCGCTGGCCAACCTCAAGCCGGTGGTCGAGGTCAAGAGCCGCCGCGTCGGCGGCGCGACCTACCAGGTGCCCGTCGAGGTGCGCCCGGAGCGCCGCAACGCGCTCGCGATGCGCTGGCTGATCTCCTACTCGCGCGACCGCAACGAGAAGTCGATGCCCGAG
This sequence comes from Roseisolibacter sp. H3M3-2, assembly GCF_029211165.1. Taxonomy (GTDB): domain Bacteria; phylum Gemmatimonadota; class Gemmatimonadetes; order Gemmatimonadales; family Gemmatimonadaceae; genus Roseisolibacter. The sequence continues at coordinate 968 of NZ_JARGEK010000084.1, read as the reverse complement.
AAGCTGGCCGCCGAGGTGATCGCGGCGTCGCGCGGCGAGGGCAACGCGGTCAAGAAGAAGGAGGACACGCACCGCATGGCCGAGGCGAACAAGGCCTTCGCACACTACCGCTGGTGAGTGGTCGGGAGGGGCGGCGCTTCGGCGCCGCCCCTTCGCGCATCGCACCCGCCCGAGACACGCGAGGGGCGCCCGGTGATCCGGGCGCCCCTCGCGACGTTCTCCCCGCCTGGCGGCCTAGCCCTAGCGGCGCCGACGTGCGCGCAGCCCGGCCAGCAGCACCACCCCGCCGCCGAGCACGAGGCTCAGCGTCCCGGGCTCCGGGACCACCTGCGTGATGCCCGGCGGCGGCGTGTCGCCCGGGGGCGGGTCGCCGCCCGGCGGGTTACCGCCCGGAGGATTGCCGCCGGGCGGATCGCCACCGGGCGGGATGCCCGGGGGCGTGTCGCCGGGGGGGCTCCCCGGGGGGGTCGTGCCGGGGGGGACGGTCCCGGGCGGGAAATCGGGGGGGACCGAGCCGACGAGGGGCGGGGGCGGGATGTCTGGGGGCGGCTGCTGCGACGGGGGCTCGGGGGTGTTCGGCGTCCCCGACGTCGGGGGCTGCTCGTCGCCCGGCGTCGCGCCCGGCGTCTGCGGCACGACCGGCGGGACGACGGCCACCGGGCCGACCGGCACGCCCGCGGCGCCGCCCGGAGGGCCGCTCGACCCGCCGCCGATCGTCGTCGCGCCGCCGGCGGCGGCGCCGGCGCCCAGGATCCACCAGAACAGCCCCGCGCCCGTCGAGTCCTGCTCCTGGATGGTGGACGGGAACTCCACCGGGCGACCCGGGACCGGGCCCACCGACGCGATCGTGGGCGCGGAGCCGGTCAACGCGACCGGGAAGGCGGCCGGACGGCAGGCGCGCGTCGCCGGCACGCCTGGCTGCGGCGCGGTCGGGAGCGCGACCGCGGTGCGCGGCGCCGCCTGCGGGC
>NZ_JARGEK010000083.1 GCF_029211165.1 Roseisolibacter sp. H3M3-2 | reverse complement strand
CCGGCCGGGGCGGCTGGGGCGGGCGCGCCGGCGGCGGCGGCGGCGCGCGTCGCCGACGGCTGCCCCGCGGTCGACGGCGGCTGCACCGACGAGCAGGTGCGCGCGACCTCGGCGTCCTGCGGGTAGAAGCGGCGCATCTCCGCGCACACCTCGTCGAGCTCCTCCTTGTAGTTGATCGCGCGGTAGGAGTCGACCATCCGGAAGTACGCGCGGCGGGCCGCCGGCGTCCCCGGGTACAGGCGCACCACGTCGCGGAAGTAGATCAGCCCCGGGTCGTACGCCTTCCGGCGGAAGTAGTGCATGCCGGTGTCGTAGTCCTTCGTGGCGAACCACTCGTTCAGCGTCGCGATCTGCTGCCCGGCGTCCTTGGTCAGCGGCGAGTCCGGGTACAGCGTCAGCAGCTGCCGGAAGGTGCCCAGCGACGTCTGGCCGTACTGCGCGTCCAGCTGCGGCTTGCGCCAGAGCGCCTGGTACTCCTTCGCCTGCTGGTAGAGCGCGTCGTCGGCCAGGCTGTCGTCCGGGAAGGCGTCCCCGATGCGCTGGTACGCCTGCGCCGACAGCAGGTGCTCCCCCTTGCGGGAGTGCGCCTGCCCCTGGCGGAAGTAGATCTGCGGCAGCAGGGTGTCGCGCGCCGGCAGCTGGGTCGCGAGCAGGTCGAACCCCGCGAGCGCGTTGTCCCACTTCTTCTTCTGGAACTCGCGCAGCGACGCCGCGTACAGCTCGCCCGCCTGCGTGAACCGGCGCGGCTGGAAGCCGCGCCCGCCGCAGGCGGACGCGGCGAGCGCGACGAGGACGAGCAGCAGGGCGGCGCGCCGGTGGGCGGGGGAGGTCGGCTGGGGCATCACGCGTTGGTACCCCCAGCCCCCCCGCCGGGTTGCCGAGTCATCAGTGCGCCGCCACCCGGGCCGGGGCCGCGGGGAGCGCCCCGGCGGCCGGCACGCCGGCGCCGGCCACGTGGGCGCTCGCCAGCGACAGGACGACCGCGCGCCCCGGGCGCAGCTTGGACAGCGCGTTCCGGGTGTCGATCACGACGTCGGCGTGGTCGACGACCATCTGCCAGTCGATCGCCCGGTGGTCGGTGACCACCACGACCGCGTCGGCCGCCTCGAGCGCCTCGACCGTCAGCGGCACGCCCGAGCGGGAGTGCCCGTCCTCGCGGTAGCTGGCGACGTGCGGGTCGTGGTACGTCACCTCGGCCCCGCGCTGCTCCAGCAGGCGCATCACGTCGAGCGCCGGGCTCTCGCGCATGTCGTCGATGTCGCGCTTGTACGCGATCCCGAGCACGAGCACGCGGCTCCCGTTCACCGCCTTGCGGCGGTCGTTCAGCGCGTGCGCGACCTTCTCGACGACGAAGTCGGGCATCGACGAGTTGATCTCGCTCGCCAGGTCGATGAACCGCGTCTTGTAGTTCAGCGTGCGCATCTTCCACGCGAGGTAGTGCGGGTCGAGCGGGATGCAGTGCCCGCCGATCCCCGGCCCCGGCGTGAACTTCATGAAGCCGAACGGCTTGGTGGCCGCCGCGTCGATGACCTCCCACACGTCGACGCCGAGCTTGTCGCAGATGATCGCGATCTCGTTGACGAGCCCGATGTTCACCGCGCGGAACGTGTTCTCGAGCAGCTTCACCAGCTCCGCCGCCTCGGGCGACGACACCGGCACCACCGTGTCGATGCACGCCTCGTAGAGCTTCGCCGCCACCTCGACGCAGGCCGGCGTGATGCCGCCCAGCACCTTCGGGGTGTTCTTCGTGTGCCACTTCTCGTTGCCCGGGTCGACCCGCTCCGGGCTGAACGCGACGAACACGTCCTCGCCCACCGTCAGCCCGGCCTCCTCGAGGCGCGGCTGCAGCAGCTCGCGGGTGGTGCCGGGGTAGGTCGTGCTCTCCAGCACCACCACCATCCCCGGGCGCGCCTGCCGGCGGATCGCGTCGGCGACCGCCAGCACGAACGCCATGTCCGGGTCGCGCGTCTTGGAGAGCGGCGTCGGCACGGCGATCGAGATCGCGTCGCACTCGCGCAGGCGCGGCTCGTCGGCGCTGGCCACGAACCGGCCGGCCTGCACCTGCGCCGCCACCTCGGCGGCCGGCACGTCCTGGATGTGCGACTCGCCGCGGTTCAGCAGGTCGACGACGCGCTGGCTGACGTCGTAGCCGATGACCTGGAAGCCGGCCTTCGCGAACTCCATCGCGAGCGGCAGGCCGACGTAGCCGAGGCCGACGACGCCGACGACGGCCGAACGATCCGCGATCTTGCCGAGCAGCTGCTCTCTCATGGGAACGACGACGGAACGGGGGGGGCGGGACTCAGCGCCCGTAGAAGGCGCGGACCGCGACGACGACTTCCTCGAGCTGCGACTGCGTGAGCTCGGGGAAGATCGGCAGCGACAGCACCTCCTTCGACGCCCGCTCCGCCTCGGGGCACTGCCCCTCGCGGTAGCCGAGGTACGCGAAGCAGGGCTGCAGGTGCAGCGGGAGGGGGTAGTACACCGACGTGCCGATCCCGCGCTCCTTCAGGTGGGCCTGGAGCGCGTCGCGCTGCTCCGCGCGGATCGTGTACTGGTTGTAGATCGACTCGTTCTGCGGCTCGACGTACGGCGTCCGGATGTCCGCGAGGTCGGCGAGCGCCTGGTCGTAGAACGCCGCGTTCGCGCGGCGCTTGGCGCTCCAGCCCTGGAGGTGCGGCAGCTTGGCGCGGAGCACCGCGGCCTGCAGCGCGTCGAGGCGGCTGTTGAAGCCGACGATCTCGTGGTAGTAGGTCTTCCGGCTGCCGTGGGTGCGCAGCTTCATGAGGCGCTCGAACAGCGCGTCGTCCTGCGTCACCATCATGCCGCCGTCGCCGAACCCGCCGAGGTTCTTGGACGGGAAGAAGCTGAAGGTGCAGATCGTCGCCACCTCGCCGGCCATGCGCCACTCGCCGTCGATCATCCGGCGGGCGCCGATCGACTGGGCCGCGTCCTCGATCACGGGGAGCCCCTTGGCCGCCGCCCGCACCTCCTCGATCGGCGCCATCTGGCCGAACAGGTCGACGGGCACGACGGCCTTCGTCTTCGGGCCGACCGCCGCCGCCACCGCCGCCGGCGCGATGTTGAACGTGCGCGGCTCGATGTCCACGAACACCGGCTTCGCGCCCGCGTTGTGGATCGTCCCCGCGGTCGCGAAGAAGGTGAACGGGCTGGTCACCACCTCGTCGCCGTGGCCGACGTCGAGGGCGCGCAGCGCGAGCAGCAGCGCGTCGGTGCCGTTGGCGCACCCCACCGCGTACTTCGTGTGCGACAGCCCCGCGACCTCGCATTCGAGCTGCGACACGGGCTCGCCGAGGATGAAGGCCTGATCGTCGACGACCTTGAGCATGGCCGCGATCACGTCGTCGCGGATCGTGGCGTGCTGGGCGCGGAGGTCGAGGAGCGGGACGGGCATCGCGGGCGGCTGGGAGAGAGGCGTGGAACGGATGAAGGGGGGAGCCGGCGAAAGCTGCGGCCCCCCCGAGGCGAAGTCAACAAGAAACGCGCCGAGGCCGCCTGCGTGACGGCCGAGGCCGCGAAAGGGTCACGCGGCCGCGTCGTCCCCCTGGTCCTCGGCGCGCCGCAGCTCGTCGCCGATCAGCAGGAAGCGCGTCCCGCAGGCCTCGCACCGGCTGCGCACCGCCGCGTCGGGGGTCGCCACGGGGAGCGGGAGCCGCTCGCCGCACTGGCACATCCACCCGATCTGCCGCGCCGGCACGCCCACCACGAGCGCGTACGCCGGCACGTCGCGCGACACCACCGCGCCCGCGCCGACGAACGCGTACTCGCCGAGCGTCGCGCCGCAGACGATCGTCGCGTTGGCCCCGATCGACGCGCCGCGGCGGACCCGCGTCTGGCGGTACTCGTGCTTCCGCGAGACGTGGCTGCGCGGGTTGATGACGTTCGTGAACACCATCGACGGCCCGCAGAACACGTCGTCCTCGAGGACCACGCCCTCGTATACCGAGACGTTGTTCTGGATCTTGACGTTGTCGCCGATCCGGACGCTGCCCATGACGACCACGTTCTGCCCGAGCGAGCAGCGCTCGCCGATCTCGGCGCCCGAGATGACGTGGCAGAAGTGCCAGATCTTCGTGCCGGCGCCGACCTTCGCGCCGTCGTCGACGAAGCTGGAGGGGTGGATGTAGGCCGTGGAGTCGATCATCGGAGTCGGGGGGTCAGACCGCGGCGGTCGCCGCCGGGGCGGCGCCGAGCGCCTCGTACCACTCCTGCAGCGCGCGCACCTGGCCGGGGCGCGACCGCATGGAGAGGATCGCGTCGCAGGCCGCGTTGGCCGCCGACAGCGTCGTGGTGTACGCCACGCGGCGCGCGATGGCCGCCTGGCGGAGCTTGTAGTCGTCCACCTGCGCGTACTTGCCGAGCGGGGTGTTGATGAGAAGCTGGATCTCGCCGTTCACGATCAGGTCCAGCCCGTTCGGCCGCCCCTCGTGCAGCTTGAGCACCGGCTGGCACGGCACGCCGCGCTGGCTGAGGAAGCGCGCCGTCCCCTCGGTGGCGTAGAGGCGGAACCCCATCTCGTAGAAGCGGCGCACGATCGGCGTCGCGGCCGGCTTGTCGCGGTCGTTCACCGTCACGAAGATCGCGCCCTCGCCCGGCAGCCGGTTGTCGGCCGCGAGCTGCGACTTGAGGAACGCCGCCCCGAACGAGTCGGCGATCCCCATCACCTCGCCCGTCGACCGCATCTCCGGCCCGAGCACCGGGTCGAACTCGCGGAACTTGTTGAACGGGAACACCGCCTCCTTCACCGACACGTACGGCGGCACCACCTCGGCGGTGTACCCGACGTCCTCCAGCGACTCGCCGAGCATCACGCGCGCCGCGACCGACGCCAGCGGCACGCCGACCGCCTTGCTGACGAACGGGATCGTGCGGCTGGCGCGCGGGTTCACCTCGAGCACGTACACCTGCCCGTCGCGCATCGCGTACTGCACGTTGATCAGCCCGACCACGCCGAGCTTCTTCGCCAGCGCCTCGGTCTGGCGGCGCATGGTCGCCTGGTCCTGCTCGGTCAGGATGTACGGCGGGAGCACGCACGCCGAGTCGCCCGAGTGGATGCCGGCGTCCTCGATGTGCTGCATCACCGCGCCGATGACCACCCGGGTGCCGTCGGACACCGCGTCGACGTCGGCCTCGTAGGCGTCCTCGAGGAACCGGTCGATGAGCACCGGCCGGTCCTCCGAGACCTGCACGGCGCGCGTGAAGTACTCGCGCAGCGACGCCTCGTCGTACACGATCTCCATCGCCCGGCCCCCGAGCACGTACGACGGGCGCACCAGCGACGGGTAGCCGACCCGGTTCGCGATCGCCACCGCCTCCTCGACGCTGGTGGCCGTGCCGCTCGGCGGCTGCGTCAGCCCGAGCTCGCGCGCCAGCTCCTCGAAGCGGCGGCGGTCCTCGGCGATGTCGATCGCGTCGGGCGAGGTGCCGAGGATGGTCACCCCGGCCGCCTCCAGCGGGCGGGTCAGCTTGAGCGGCGTCTGCCCGCCGAGCTGCACGACGACGCCCACCGGCTGCTCGCGGTCTACGATCTCCAGCACGTCCTCGAGCGTCAGCGGCTCGAAGTACAGCTTGTCGGAGATGTCGAAGTCGGTCGAGACGGTCTCGGGGTTCGAGTTGACCATGATCGTCTCGTACCCCTGCTCGCGCAGCGCGAGCGCCGCGCGCACGCAGCAGTAGTCGAACTCGACCCCCTGCCCGATCCGGTTGGGGCCCGAGCCGAGGATGACGACCGACTTGCGCCCGCTCCGCGGCGCCTCGTTCTCCTCGTCGTAGCTGCCGTACAGGTACGGCGTGGCCGACGGGAACTCGCCGGCGCAGGTGTCGACCATCTTGTACGCCGGGCGCACGCCGAGCGACCAGCGCCGGCCGCGCACGTCGGCCTCCCCCTCCCCCCGCAGCGCGGCGAGCTGGCGGTCGGAGAAGCCGAGGCGCTTCATGCGGCGCAGCGCGCCGGCGTCGACCTCGCCCAGCGCGGCGTACGCCCGCTCGGCCTCGACCAGCTCGCGCAGCTGGTGCAGGAACCAGGGGTCGACCTTGGACAGCTCGTGGATCTCGTCGACCGAGAGCCCGGCGAGCATCGCGCGCTTGATCTGGTAGACGCGCTCGGGAGTCGGCTGGCGCAGCGCGGCGCGGAGCGTCGCGATCTCGCCGTCGGCGAGGCGGTCGTCGGCCGGCGCGGCGCCCACCGCCCAGCCGGGGCGCCCGGTCTCGAGGGCGCGCAGCGCCTTCTGGAACGCCTCCTTGAACGTGCGCCCGATCGCCATGCTCTCGCCGACGCTCTTCATCTGCGTCGTCAGCCGCGGGTCGGAGGCGGCGAACTTCTCGAACGCGAAGCGCGGGCACTTCACCACCACGTAGTCGAGCACCGGCTCGAACGACGCCGGCGTCGTCTTCGTGATGTCGTTCGGGATCTCGTCGAGGCGGTAGCCGACGGCCAGCTTGGCGCCGATGCGCGCGATCGGGAAGCCGGTGGCCTTGGACGCCAGCGCCGACGACCGCGACACGCGCGGGTTCATCTCGATGACGACCAGCTCGCCGTTCGTCGGGTTGACCGCGAACTGGATGTTGCACCCGCCGGCGGCGACGCCGATCTCGCGGATGATCGCGCAGGCCGCGTCGCGCATCACCTGGTACTCGCGGTCGGTGAGCGTCATCGCCGGGGCGACGGTGATCGAGTCGCCCGTGTGCACGCCCATCGGGTCGAAGTTCTCGATCGAGCAGACGATCACGACGTTGTCGGCCGTGTCGCGCATGACCTCGAGCTCGAACTCCTTCCAGCCGAGGAGCGAGCGCTCGATGAGCACCTGCTTCACCGGCGACAGGTCGAGCCCGCGGCGCACGATGCTCTCGTACTCGTCGCGGTTGTACGCGATCCCGCCGCCGGTCCCGCCGAGCGTGAACGACGGCCGGATGATCGCGGGGAAGCCCGTCCAGGCCGCGATCTCGAGCGCCTCGTCCCACGTGGTCGCGAACTTCCCGGCCGGCGTCTGGAGGCCGATGCGCTTCATCGCCAGCTCGAACTCCTGGCGGTCCTCGGCCATCTTGATCGACCGCGCGTCGGCGCCGATCAGCTCCACGCCGTAGCGTTCCAGCACCCCGCTCTCGGCGAGCGCCATCGCGACGTTGAGCGCCGTCTGCCCGCCCATGGTCGGGAGGATCGCGTCGGGGCGCTCGCGGGCGACGATCCGCTCGACGTACTCGGGGGTCACCGGCTCGACGTACGTCCGGTCGGCGAACTCCGGGTCCGTCATGATCGTCGCCGGGTTCGAGTTCACCAGGACGACCTCGTACCCCTCCTCGCGCAGCGCCTTCAGCGCCTGCGTCCCCGAGTAGTCGAACTCCGCGGCCTGCCCGATGATGATCGGGCCGGAGCCGATGACGAGGATCTTGTGCAGGTCGTTGCGGCGGGGCATGGCGGGCGGAGTGGGCGGGCGGTCAGGCGTCGGGCGGCGGGGCGGCGATCAGCGCGTCGAGCAGCGCGTCGAGGTCGTGGCGCGGCGCCCAGCCGGCGTCCGCGCGCAGCTTCGTCGCGTCGCCGACCAGCGCCGGCACGTCCACCGGGCGCACCAGCGCCGGGTCGCTCTCGACCGCCGACGCGAGGCCGAAGCGGGCGAGCACGCGACGGGCGAGCGCGCCGACGCTGTGTCCGACGCCGCTCGCCACGTTGTAGACCTCCCCCGCCCGGCCGGCGCCGACGAGGGCAATATAGGCGGCCACGACGTCGCTCACATGCAGGAAGTCGCGGACGGTCGTCTGGTTGCCGACCAGGAGCGGCGCGCCGCCGCCGGCGGCCCGGAGCGCGCGGGCGCGCCCCACGAGCCCCGGCAGCAGGAAGCGCGACGCCTGCCCCGGGCCGCTGTGGTTGAAGCTGCGGGTCGCGATCACGCGCACCCCGTCGGAGCGCCACGCCTCGAGCGCCAGCGCCTCCTGCGCGACCTTGGTGGCCGCGTAGACGGTGTGCGGGCGCAGCGGGGCGTCCTCCCGCAGCGGCAGCTCGGCGTCGTCGTGCCGGCCGTACTGCTCGGCGCTCCCGACCACCAGCACGGTAGGGTCGAGCGTCCCCGCCCTCCGCCGCTCGCGCACCAGCCCGAGCAGCCGCGCCGCCGCCACGACGTTCACCTCGGCGGCCAGCCCGGGGTCGCGCCCGGCGGCCGGCACGAACGTCACGCCGGCGAGGTGGAAGATCGCGTCGGGGCGCGCGGCGTCGCGCGCCGCGGCGAGGTGGGCGGGGTCGCGGACGTCGCCCGCCATCCAGCGCGCGGTCGGCGCGGGGCGCGCCGGCCCCTCCTGCGCGAGCGCGGTCACCTCCCACCCCGCCGCGTGCAGCGCGCCGAGCAGCCACCCGCCGACGAAGCCCGACGCGCCGGTGACGAGGGCGCGCTGCGACGTGGCCACGCGCCCGCTCAGCCGCCGGCGGGCGCGTGCCCGAGCCGGCGGTACCGCGCCAGGTCCGCCTCGACCATCATCGTCACCAGCCCCGGGAAGTCGACGCGGCGCTCCCACCCGAGCTGCGCCTTGGCCTTGGCCGGGTCGCCGACCAGCAGGTCGACCTCGGCGGGGCGGAAGAAGCGCTCGTCCTGCACGACGTGGTCGCGGTAGTCGCGTCCGACGGCGCCGAACGCCAGCTCGCAGAACTGCGCGACGCTCCACGTCTCGCCGGTGCCGATGACGTAGTCGTCGGGCGCGTCCTGCTGCAGCATGCGCCACATCGCGTCGACGTAGTCGCCGGCGAAGCCCCAGTCGCGGCGCGCCTCGAGGTTGCCGAGGCGGAGCTCCGTCTGCAGCCCGCAGGCGATGCGCGCCACGCCGTCGCTGATCTTGCGCGTCACGAACTCGAGCCCGCGCCGCGGCGACTCGTGGTTGAACAGGATCCCGCTCACCGCGTAGAGGCCGAAGCTCTCGCGGTAGTTCACGGTGATCCAGTGCCCGTAGACCTTGGCGACGCCGTACGGGGAGCGCGGGTAGAACGGCGTCGTCTCGGACTGCGGCGTCTCGACGACCTTGCCGAACTGCTCGGAGGAGCTGGCCTGGTAGAAGCGCGCCTTGGGCGCCGCCTTCTTCATCGCCTCGAGCATGCGCGTGACGCCGAGCGCGGTGAACTCGCCGGTGAGCACCGGCTGGTTCCACGAGGTCTGCACGAAGCTCTGCGCGGCGAGGTTGTAGATCTCGTCGGGCTTCGTGTCGGCGACGACGTCGGTGAGCGACGTCTGGTCGAGCAGGTCGGCGGAGGCCAGCTCGACGCGGTCGACCAGGTGGCCGATGCGCTCGTACGGGGTGGTCGAGCTGCGGCGCACGACGCCGACGACGCGGTACCCCTTCTCGAGCAGGAGCTCGGCGAGGTAGGAGCCGTCCTGGCCGGTGATGCCGGTGATGAGCGCGGTGGGCATGGCGCGGAATATAGGCACACGAGAAAGGGGAGCCCGGTGGGGCTCCCCTCGCTCACGACGGCGCGTCGATCCGCGTCAGACCGCGGCGGCGACGCCGCGCGGGGCGCGCTGGATCTTGCCGGCGTTCAGGCAGGACGTGCAGACCTTGATCTTGATGATCTTGCCGCCCTCGGCGATGCGGGCGACCTGGAGGTTGGGCTTCCAGGTGCGGCGCGTCTTGTTGTTCGCGTGCGAGACGTTGTTGCCGAAGGCGACGCCCTTGTTGCAGACGTAGCAGCGGCTGCGGTTGATGGCCATGGATCGGTTCCTCAGCTCACGAACTCGATGCGGGCCATCTCCGCCCCGTCGCCCCGGCGGTGGCCGGTCTTCAGGATGCGGGTGTAGCCGCCGGGGCGCGTGGCGAACTTCGGCCCCCACTCGCGGAACAGCTTGTCCGCCGCGTCGCGCTTCTGCACGTGGCGGCCGGCGAGGCGGCGCGCGTGCAGCGTGCCGGCCTTCGCCTTGGTGACGAGCTTCTCGACGAAGGGCCGGAGCTCCTTCGCCTTCGCCTCGGTGGTCTCGATCGCGCCCTGCTCGATGAGCGAGGTCGCGAGGTTGCGGAGCAGCGCGAGGCGCTGCTCGCTGGTGCGGCGCAGCTGCCGCCCGGCCTTACGGTGACGCATGGGGTCTCTCCCTTACTCCTCGTCGTCGTCTTCCGGCGCGTTCGCGGCCGCCCGGCTGGGCGCGGTCCCCCAATCGGTGATCCGCACGCCGTCGCCGGCTTCCTCGTAGCGCATGCCAAAGTTCAGCCCCTCGCGCTCGAGGAGATCGGCGATCTCCTGGAGGGACTTCTTGCCGAAGTTCTTGACCTGGAGGATCTGGCTCTCCGTCTGCCGCACCAGGTCGCCGAGCGTACGGATGTTCGAGTTCTTGAGCGAGTTGACGCTCCGCACCGAGAGCTCGAGGTCGTCGATGGGGGTGCGGAGCAGGTCGCCCATCCGACGCGCGTCGCCGCCGCCGGTGTCGCCGCCCGCCGCCACCGCGGCCGCCGCGTGCGAGCCGAAGCCCGCGAAGTACTGGAAGTGCGTCTGCGCGAGGGCGGCCGCGTAGCTGACCGCCTCCTCGGGCGTGATGGTGCCGTTGGTCTCGACCGTCAGCGTCAGGCGGTCGTAGTCGGTGCGCTGCCCGACGCGCGTCTCGGCGACGGCGAAGTTGGCGCGGCGCACCGGGTTGTAGATCGCGTCCACGCGCACGAGGTCCACGGGGAGCCCGCGGTCCACCGGGTGCTGGTCGCTCTCGACGTAGCCGCGCCCCTTGTTGACGTAGAGCTCCACGTTCAGCTCCCGGTCCTCCTGGAGCGTGAACAGGTGGTGCCCCGCCTCGACCACGCGCACGCCCGACGCCGCCTGGATGTCGCCGGCCGTCACCGGCCCGGCCTCCCCCTTCTGGATGCGCAGGACCGCGTTCTCGACGTCCTCGTCCATCTGCAGGACGAGCGTCTTGAGCTGGCCGATGATCTGGTGGACGTCCTCGACGACGCCCGGGATGGTCTGGTGCTCGTGCACGACGCCGTCGATGCGGAAGCCCCAGACGGCCGCGCCGCGGAGCGACGACAGCAGGAGGCGGCGCATCGCGTTGCCGAGCGTGTGCCCGAAGCCGCGCTCGAGCGGCTGCAGGTTGAACTCGGCGACGTTCGGGTTGTCGGCGCGCTTCGTCGACTCGACGAGCTGCGGCCGGACGAGCCCGCGGAGATCGATGGTGGTGGCCATGCGGTGGTGTTGGTCCTGGTCCGACCGGGAGGGCGTCTCACGACGCGTCCCGGCGACGCCCTGCCCCGCCCTTCACGCGCGGCAGGCTCGTTGGGGAGTGAAGGTCCCGACCCTGTTAGCGGCGAGCGTGGAGCGGTGAGCGGCGAGGGGTTCACTCGACGCTCGCCGCTCCACGCTCGGCGCTGTCGTGCTTACTTCGAGTAGAGCTCGACGACCAGCTGCTCCTGCGCGGCGATCGGGATGCTCTGGCGCTGCGGCTTCTCGAGCATGCGGCCGGAGTACGACTCCTTGTCGACCGCGATCCACGAGAGCGGCGCGCCGCGCGACGACTGGTCCATCGCGGCCATCACGAGCGGCATCTCGCGCGAGGCCTGCTTCACGCGGATCTCCTCGCCCGGCTTCACCTGGAAGCTGGGGACGTCGACCGTGCGCTGCCGGACCTCGACGTGACGGTGCCGGATGAGCTGGCGGGCCGCCTTGCGGCTCGGCGCGAAGCCCATGCGGTACACGATGTTGTCGAGGCGGCTCTCCAGCGCGGCGAGCAGGTTGTGGCCGGTGATCCCCTGGAGGCCGGCGACCTTCTCGAACGTGTTCCGGAACTGCCGCTCCGAGATCCCGTAGATGCGCTTGATCTTCTGCTTCTCGCGCAGCTGCTTCGCGTACTCCGAGACCTTGCGGCGGCGGGCCGTCGCCTGGCCGTGCTGGCCGGGGGCGTACGGGCGGCGCTCGACCGGGCACTTCTCGGTGAAGCACTTGGTGCCCTTCAGGAACAGCTTCGTCCCCTCGCGCCGGCACTGCCGGCAGCTGGGACCCGTGTAGCGCGCCATTGGTTAGACCCTCCGGCGCTTCGGCGGCCGGCAGCCGTTGTGCGGAATCGGGGTGACGTCCTTGATCGACTTGACCTGGAGCCCGGCGGCGGCGAGCGCCTGGATGGCGCTCTCGCGCCCCGAGCCCGGCCCCTGGACGCGCACGTGCACCCGACGCACCCCGGCCGACAGCGCCTCCTTGGCGCACTGCTCCGAGGCGACCGTGGCCGCGAACGGGGTCGACTTCTTGGACCCCTTGAACCCGGCCTTCCCCGACGAGCCCCAGGCGATCGCGTTGCCCCGGCTGTCGGTGATGGTGACGGTCGTGTTGTTGAACGTGGCCTGGACGTGCGCCACGCCCTCGGCCTCGACGACCTTCTTCGCCTTCTTCGCGGTAGCCATTACTTGGTCACCTTCTTCTTGCCGGCGATCGCGCGGCGCGGGCCCTTCTTGGTGCGGGCGTTGGTGTGCGTGCGCTGCCCGCGGACCGGGAGGCCGCGGCGGTGGCGGATCCCGCGGTACGACCCGATGTCCATCAACCGCTTGATGTTCATCGCGGTCTCGGTGCGGAGCGCCCCCTCGACCTTGTGCGCGCGCTCGATCTCCGCGCGGAGCCGCGCCACGTCGGCGTCGCTCAGGTCGCGGATGCGCTGCGCGGGGTTCACGCCCGTCGCCTCGAGGATCGCCAGCGCCGTGGCGCGGCCGATCCCGAAGATGTAGGTGAGCCCGATCTCGACCTTCTTGTCGCGAGGGAGATCGACGCCGGCGATACGTGCCATGTCAGCCCTGACGCTGCTTGTGCTTGGGATTGCGCGAGCAGATGATGCGAGTCACGCCGTCGCGCTTGACGACCTTGCAGTGCTCGCAGATCGGCTTCACGCTGCTGCGGACTTTCACAGTGCGCTCCAGTCGAACACGATGAATTTTTCGGCCAAGACCCGCAATCAAATGGGGTTAGGCCCCGAATGCAAGGCCCCGGACCCGGCCGTCAGCCCGGCCCGCACCGCCGCCAGCGCCACCGACGGATCGGCCGCCCCCGTCACGGCCCGCCCCACCACGACGTAGCGCGCCCCGCCGGCCGCCGCCGCCTCGGGCGTCACGACCCGGGCCTGGTCGTGCGTCGCCCCCCCGGCCAGCCGCACCCCGGGCACCATCGCCACCGCCGCGTCGCCGTGCGCCGCCCGCACCGCCGCCACCTCCTGGCCGCTGCAGACGACGCCGTGCGCCCCCGCCGCCCGCGCCAGCCCGGCCAGCCGCAGCACTTCGGCCTGGATGTCGTCCACCCCGCGCCCGACGGCCGCGCCCAGGTCGGCCGCCGAGTGCGAGGTCAGGACGGTCACCGCCAGCACCCCGCACGGCGCCCCGGCGCCGCCCGCCCCCTCCACCGCGGCGGCCAGCATGGTCGGGCCCCCGTACGCGTGGACGGTGGTCAGCGCGACCCCGAGCCGGGCGGCCGACCGACAGGCCCCGCCGACAGTGTTCGGGATGTCGTGGAACTTGAGGTCGAGGAAGACGTCCTTCCCCATCCCGCGCAGCCACCGCACGACGTCCGGGCCCTCGGCGGTGTACAGCTCGAGCCCGACCTTGTAGAAGTCGCCGGCTTCGCCGAGCCGGTCGACCAGCGCGACGGCCGCGGCGCGGTCGGGGACGTCGAGGGCGACGATCGGGCGGACCACGGGAAGGCCGCTCATCGCGGCCACTCCAGCGCCCCGACCAGCTCCGCCAGCCGGACGCCCTCGCGCGCACACCACCGGTCGAGGTCGCGAACGACCCGCTCGGGGGAGCGCGGGTCCTGCATCGCCGCCGTCCCGATCCCGACCAGCGACGCGCCGGCCAGGACGTACTGGAGCGCGTCGGCCGCCGTCCGGATCCCGCCCAGCCCGATGATCGGGACCGACACCGCCTGCCGCACCCGCCAGGTCGCCAGCGCGCCGACGGGCACCAGCCCCGCCCCGCTCACCCCGCCCGAGCCGAAGCCCAGCGCCGGCCGCCGGCGGTCGACGTCGACCACCAGGCCGGGGATCGTGTTGGTGAGCGTCAGCGCGTCGGCGCCGGCGTCGACCGCCACCCGCGCCGTGTCGGCCACCCGCGGGAGCACCGGCGACAGCTTCACGACCAGCGGCTTCCGGGTCGCCGCCCGGGCCCGCGCGACCAGTGCCTCCAACGCGAGGTGATCGGAGCCAAACTCAGCCCCACCAGCCTTTACGTTGGGGCAGCTCACGTTCAACTCGAACCCCTCGACGGCCGGCGCGTCGTCGAGCCGCTCGACGACCGCGGCGAACTCCTCGACCGCGAAGCCGACCACGTTCACCAGCACCCGCGCCCGCGCGACGAGCGGGCGCAGCCTCGGCAGGTGCTCGGCGCGCACCGCGTCGACGCCCGGGTTCGCGAGACCGATCGCGTTGATCATGCCGCCCGCGAACTCGGCGACCCGCGGCGCGGGGTTCCCCTTCCGGGGCTCCAGGCTCACCGCCTTGGTGACGATCCCGCCGAGTGCGTCGAGGTCGACCACCTCGCGCAGCTCGTGGCCGTAGCCGGCCGTTCCCGAGGCCAGCACCACCGGGTTCTGGAACGCGAGCCCGGCGAACGCGACCGACAGTCGGCCCGCGGGGGCGGGCTGGAGGGCGGTCGGCGCGAGCGGCGGGGCGGCGACGAGGGTCACGGGCGGGCTCCGGGGCGGGTGCGCTGCTCGTAGCGGCGGAGGTACTCGATCGCGGCATCGGCCACGGCGTCGGCGATGGCGCGCTGCCCGGCCGGGCTGGAGATCCAGGCCGCGTCCTCGGGGTTCGACCCGAACCCGATCTCGACCAGCACCGCGGGCATGAACGCCGACACGAGCACCCGGAACCCCGCCTGCCGCACCCCGCGGCTCGGCCCCGGGTGCACCTGCCCCAGCCGGCGCTGGACGATCGACGCCAGCGCGCTCGACTCGCGGAGGTGCTCGTTCTGCGCCATGTCGCGCATGATGAACGCGAGCGGATCGCTCCCCGCCGACGCCGACGCCCCCTCGAACCGGACCGACTCGTTCTCCAGCTCGGCGACCCGGCGGTCGTCGGCGGTCCGGGCCTCAGACAGGAAGTAGGTCTCGAAGCCGCGCGTCCCGCCGGGGTTCCTCCAGGCCGGGTTGGCGGCGTTGACGTGGATCGAGACGAACAGGTCGCCGTTCCGCTGCGAGGCGATCCGCCCGCGGTCGGCGAGCGCGATCAGGGTGTCGGTGGTGCGGGTCATCGCCACGCCGACGCCGCGCTCGCGCAGGACGTTCCGCAGCTGCTGCGCGACGGCGAGGGTGACGTGCTTCTCGAGGATCCGGGTCCCGCCGCCGATCGGCCCCGACATGCCGGCGTCGGGGCCGCCGTGCCCGGCGTCGACGACGACCGTCCGACGCGCCAGCTCCCCACCGCCGCTCGGCCGGTCGGCCGGCACGGGCTCCACGGTCGGCGTCCGGCGCGGCCCGATGATGCTCGGCAGCCGCACCGACGCGGGGGTCGAGTCCGCGGCGGCCGGCGCGGGGGTCGCGGCGGGCGCGGACGGCGGCGG
>NZ_JARGEK010000818.1 GCF_029211165.1 Roseisolibacter sp. H3M3-2 | reverse complement strand
TTCCTAAGACCGCTTGGCCTCCGACTGGCGCGCGGCCCGCCGCCGCAGGCCGCGGCGACGGCGCCGACGAGCAGGGCGGCCAGCGGCCAGGCGCGGCGCGCGGAGCGGGAGAGGGCGGACGGCATGGCGGATGGGGACGTGAACGGGCCGGCAATCTACGCGGCCCCTGCGCCTCCCTACACCGGGCCCGCCCTCACAGCATCAGCAGCCCGAGCCGCGCGGCGGTCACCACCGCCTCGGCGCGCGTCCCGACCCCGAGCTTCTCGAAGATCGCGGCGACGTGCGCCTTCACGGTGTGCTCGCTGATCCCCAGCCGCGGCGCGATCACCTTGTTCGCCAGCCCCTCGGCGAGCAGCGCCAGCACCTCCCGCTCCCGCCCGCTGAGGGTGGGCGCGCGCCCGTCGGCCGGCCGCGGCGCCACCGCCCCGGCCCGCCGGACCCCCGCCTCGACGAGCGGGGCGTCGGCCGGCGCCGGCGCGGCCTCGCGCACGAGCGCGGTCAGCCC
>NZ_JARGEK010000817.1 GCF_029211165.1 Roseisolibacter sp. H3M3-2 | reverse complement strand
ATGCCGCTGGCGATTCAGGTTCATCATGCCGTTTGTGATGGCTTCCATGTCGGCAGAATGCTTAATGAATTACAACAGTTTTTATGCATGCGCCCAATACGCAAACCGCCTCTCCCCGCGCGTTGGCCGATTCATTAATGCAGCTGGCACGACAGGTTTCCCGACTGGAAAGCGGGCAGTGAGCGCAACGCAATTAATGTAAGTTAGCTCACTCATTAGGCACCGGGATCTCGACCGATGCCCTTGAGAGCCTTCAACCCAGTCAGCTCCTTCCGGTGGGCGCGGGGCATGACTATCGTCGCCGCACTTATGACTGTCTTCTTTATCATGCAACTCGTAGGACAGGTGCCGGCAGCGCTCTGGGTCATTTTCGGCGAGGACCGCTTTCGCTGGAGCGCGACGATGATCGGCCTGTCGCTTGCGGTATTCGGAATCTTGCACGCCCTCGCTCAAGCCTTCGTCACTGGTCCCGCCACCAAACGTTTCGGCGAGAAGCAGGCCATTATC
>NZ_JARGEK010000082.1 GCF_029211165.1 Roseisolibacter sp. H3M3-2 | reverse complement strand
GCGCGACCGCGCGCACGCGCGCGCGCCGCCCGGGCTCCTCGTGCAGCACCGCCAGCGCGCGCAGCGTCGCCGCCGCCATCGCCGGCGGCGTCCCGGTCGTGAACACGAACGACCGCGCGCGGTGCCGCAGCAGCTCCGCCAGCGCCGCGCTCCCCGCGACGAAAGCGCCCGTCGTGCCGAGCGCCTTGCCGAGCGTCCCGACCGTCGCGTCGACGGCGCCCTCGACCTTCCAGTGCGCCGCGCTGCCGCGGCCGTCGGGGCCGATCACGCCCGTCGCGTGCGCGTCGTCGAGGAACACGAACGCGCCGTGCGCGCGCGCGACCGCCGTCACCCGGTCGAGCGGGCACAGGTCGCCGTCCATCGAGTAGACGCCCTCGACCACCACCCACCGCCGCCGGAAGCGCCCCGCGTCCTCGGCCAGCAGCCCGGCCAGTGCGTCGACGTCGTTGTGCGGGAAGACGCGCACCGTCGCGCGCGACAGCCGGCACCCGTCGATCAGCGACGCGTGGTTCAGCGCGTCGGCGTAGATCGCGTCGTCGCGCCCCGCCAGCGCCGGGATCGCCCCCGCGTTGGCCGCCCACCCGCTGGCGAACAGCACCGCGTCCTCGGCGCGCTTGAGCGCGGCCAGCGCCCGCTCCAGCGCGTGGTGCGACGGGTGGTCCCCCGAGATCAGCCGCGCCGCCCCCGCGCCCACCCCGCCCTCGGCGAGTGCCTCCGCGGCCGCGGTGGCGGGGCGGGGGTCGGCCGCGAGCCCCAGGTAGTCGTTGGAGGCGAAGTCGACCAGCGTGCGTCCGTCGGCGTCGCGCACCGTCGCGCCGGCCACGCGCACCAGCGGGCGCAGCGTGCGCCGGAGCCCGTCCGCGTCGAGCGCGGCCAGCCCGTCGGCGAGCGCGGCGTCCAGCGTGGCGCCCGGCGTGGGCGCGGGAAGCGGCGTGCGGGCGTGGGACATCGGCGCGCAAGCTAACGGGCGCGTCGGGGGCCACGAATCCTCGCCCGCCGCGGGCGCGTAGGGACGCCGTCTCCCACCCGCCCCGCCCATGCGCGCTCCCGCCCGCCGTCCTGCCGCCGCGCTGGCCGCGGCCCTCCTGTTCCCCGCCGCCGCCGGCGCGCAGGACGCCGAGCGCTTCGTCCTGCGCGGCGAGTCGCCCGAGGTGAGCCACGTCGTCGGGCGGCTGCGCGTGGTCGCCGGGACCGAGCGCGAGGTCGCCGTCGAGGTCACCCGCCGCGGCCGCGACGCGAGCCGCACCGCGGTCGAGCGCGGCACGGCCGACGGCGGGCGCGAGGCGCTCCGCATCTTCCCGCGCGAGGCGCGCGTCTCGTACCCGGGGCTGGGCCGCAACGAGGTGGTGCACGCCGCGCTGCGCGACGACGGCCGCTTCGAGGGCGGCTGGCGCGGCGACGGGTGGCGCGGGCGGTCGGTGTCGCGCACCGGCGGCGCCGCGCTCGAGATCCGCGGCGACGACCGCGGCGTCGAGACGTGGGCCGACGTCACCGTCAGCGTCCCCGCCGGCGGGCGCGTCGTGCTGCGGCTGCTCGCCGGCGAGGCGACGGTGCGCGACGTCGACGGCGACCTGGTGCTCGACGTCGAGACGGCGAGCGCCAGCGTGCAGGGGACGCGCGGGCGGCTGCGCGTCGACGCCGGCTCGGGCGAGCTGCGACTCGCCGACGCGCGCGGGGACCTCGACCTCGACCTCGGCTCCGGCTCGACCGAGCTGACGCGCGTGCGCGCCGGCACGCTGCGCGTCGACGCCGGGAGCGGCGGGGTGCGCGGGAGCGACGTCGAGGCGGCGTCGCTCGACCTCGACATGGGGTCCGGCGGCACCCGCCTCGACGGCGTGCGCGCGGCGCGCATCGTCGTCGACGGCGGGAGCGGCGACGTCGACCTCGGCCTCGCGGCCAACGTCGAGGAGCTGCGCATCGACACCGGCTCCGGCGGCGTCACGCTGCGCGTCCCCGACGGCTTCGGCGCGACCTTCGACGTCGACACCGGGAGCGGCGGCTTCGAGAGCGAGCTGCCGGTGACCTACACGCGGCGCGAGCGCGGGCGGATCGCCGGCCGCATCGGCGACGGGCGCGGGCGCATCGAGGTCGACACCGGCTCGGGCGGCGTGCGCATCCGCCGCCGCTGAGCGCGGCGCGCGCGGCCTACCGCAGCGCGCGCAGGTCGGCGGCGATCCCGGCGGGGCGGCTGTCCGGCGCGAAGAGCAGCCGCAGCCGCCCCTCGCCGTCCACGACGAAGGTACGCGGCGTGTGCGACACCATCGTCGCCGGGGCGGCGGCGCCGTGTTCCGCGTGCGGGTCGGCCTGCGGCGTCTCCGGGATCGCCGACACCCCCCACGCGCTCGTCACCGCCTCGATCTCCGCGGGCGTCCCGCCGAGCCCCACGAACGACGGGTCGAAGCGCCGCGCGTAGGCGGCCGCCGAGTCGGGCGGGTCGCGCTCCGGGTCGACCGACACGAACACCCAGCGCACGCCGCTCGTGTCGGCGCCGAGCAGGCCGCGCGCCCGCTTCCAGTCGGCGAGCGTCGTCGGGCAGACGTCGGGGCAGCGCGTGTAGCCGAAGAAGACGAGGACGACGTTCCCGCGCTCGGCCGCGATGTCGAACGGCGCGCCGCCGGCGCCGCGCAGGCGGAGGGCCGGGGCGGGGGCGGGCGGGTCGACGGGGGACCCGTGCCAGTCGTGGGCGAAGGAGCAGCCGCCCAGCGCGAGGGCGAGCGCGGCGGCGGCGAGTCGGCGCGTCATTCCGGGAATCTACCGGGGCGGACGCGAGAACGGCCCGGGAGCGCGGGGCTCCCGGGCCGTTCCGTCGCACGCGGCGCGGACGTCAGCGCGCGTAGCGCTTCTTGAACTTGTCGACGCGCCCCTGGGTGTCCACCAGGCGCTGCTCGCCGGTGAAGAAGGGGTGCGACATGTTCGTGATCTCGAGCGGCACGACCGGGTACTGCTGGCCGTCGCTCAGCGTGATCTTCTGCTCGGACGTCATCGTCGACCGGGTCACGATCAGCTGCCCGTTCGAGAGGTCCTTGAAGACCACCGGGTGGTAGAGGGGGTGGATGTCGTTCTTCATCGCGCGGTGTGGCGAGGGGTGCTTCGAGGGTGGCCGATCCCGACCGGCCGGCGTCGCGCGCGGAGGTTCCCCGCCACGCAGCCTCCAAAGCTAGCCGGTCCCGGCCGCGATGTCGAGGAACCGGGCCCGCTGCTCGGGGGTGGGGAGGAGGCACCCGCCCGCCCCGCCGGCCAGCCGCAGCCGGTGGCGGGCCACCCAGTCGTACACCGCGTCGCGGACGGGACGGGGGACCGCCCGCCCCACGGCGGCCAGCACCCGCCACCCGCCCCCCAGGTAGGCCAGCGCCCGCAGCGCGGCGTCCGAGCGAACGAGCACCCGCCCCCCCTCGACCCACAGCACCGAGTCGACCCCGGCCAGCGCCGGCTCGGCGGCCCGCGCCCGCGCCCCGACCGGCCCCTGCAGCGTGGCGAAGCGGAGCGACCGGTCCCGCCCCTCCCGCGCCAGCACGAACCGGACGCTGCGGGCGCAGAAGCCGCAGTCGCCGTCGTAGAGCAGGATCGGGGGGGAGGCCGGGGTCACGCCGGGGTCATCGCTGGAAGTTGTCGTCCTGCACCCAGTGGAGGCCGCGCCGCCGCCGCAGGGTGAACTGCTCGGGGTCGACCCGGCGCAGCCGCAGGTCGAGCGAGTCGCCCCCGAACGTCCCCGTCGCCCGCGCCCCCGCGCCCTCCGGGGTCACCGCGAGCATCCCGCGCAGCGTCGAGTCCTCGACCGAGACGAACGAGAGCAGGGGGACGCCCGGCTCCCCCTCGAGCCGGAAGCGGCGCAGCGAGTCGCTCATGACCTGCACCGTGACGCGGTTCGCCTTCTCGACGATCAGCCGGCGCCAGCGCACGGGATCCGTGGTCAGCGGCGGGTGCGCCACCCCGTTCCGCACGAACCCCTCGACCTCCCAGATCCCGGCGGCCGGGTGCCCGGGGCCGCGCCGCGAGCTCCACAGCCCGTACACGTCGAACGCGACGAGCGCCGTCATCGCCGCCACGGCGACCGGCGTGACCACGCGCTGCCACCGCACCACGCGCGGCGGGAGCGTCGTGGCGCCGACGTCGCGCGCGGGGACGGCGCGCTGCAGCACCACCGCCGCCCAGAGCCGGCGCGCGTCGGGGAGGAGCAGGAAGCCGCACAGCGCGAGCAGCGTCAGCGAGTGCAGCTTGACCGTGACGTCGAACGCGAAGTTCAGCGCCGTCACGTTGGCCATCGCGCCGAGCAGGAGCAGCGCCCCCGCCGACGTCGTGCGCCGCCAGAACAGCAGGAGCGCGCCCAGCACCTCGGCGCCGCCGGCGAAGACGTTGTAGAGCGTCGAGTGCCCCATCATCGTCCACAGCACCGACATCGGCGAGAACTCGCCGTACGGCTCGACGTAGCGGAACAGCGCCGGGGCGGGGAACTGCGTCGGGAGGATCTTGTACATGCCGTAGCCGAGCATGTCGGCGCCGACGTACCAGCGGACGTAGGTGCGCAGCCGCTCGTACGCGACCGGGTGCGCGAGGCGCCCGCGCGCCCGCGCCGACCACAGCGCCGCCCCGACGCCCGCCAGCACCAGCGCGCAGAACGCGGCGACCCAGGCGACGGTCTTGTCGCCGGCGCCGTTCGGGTGCGCGACCGCCGGCGCGGCGGTGTGCAGCACGTGCGCGCCGACCCACCGGTAGGCCGCCGCCCACCCGTCGCGGTACCACCCCAGGAGCCCCGCGGCCCCCGGGATCGCGTCGAGCGGCCAGGGGGCGACGGTGGCGACCGCCCACACGCAGAAGAAGCGGAAGGCGACGCGCCGGGCGGGGGACCACGCCGGCGCGGCGGGGGCCGCCACGTCGGGGGTGTAGGGCGGGAAGGCGGGCGCGCGGCGGGTGGGATGCGTCATGGGGAGGGGAAGGGACCCGCCACCATGCCACCCGACCCGCCGGCCGGCAATGCCGCTACGCCTCCCCGCCGTCCAGCTCCAGCCGCCAGGTGACCGGGATGCTCGGGTCGAGCGAGTCGCGCACCGAGCAGTACTTGGTGACGGCCAGCTCGATCGCCCGCTCCGCGTGCGCCGGCTCGATCCCGGGGCCGCGCATCCGGTACACCAGCTCCACCGCCGTCAGCCGCGCCGGCACCCCGGCGAACCGCTGCGCCTCGGCGTCGACGACCAGCGACTCGACGGGCGTGCGCCGCTTGGCGAGGATGTCCACCACGTCCACCGCGGTGCACGCGGCGAGCGCCGACACCAGCGTGTCCACCGGGCCCGGCCCCGTCTCGGCGGAGGCGTCGATGCGGATCGGCGGGCCCCCCGAGGCGCGCACCGCGTCGAAGCGGTGGTCGCCCTGCCACGTGACCTGCACCCGCGTCGGCGGCTTGCCGGCCGGCGCGGTCGTCGCCTGCTGCTGCGTCTCCGCCATCACTCCGCCCCCCGCGCGATCGGCGCGCGCACCGCGTTCCCCCACTCGGTCCAGCTCCCGTCGTAGTTGCGCACCTTGCCGTAGCCGAGCAGGTAGGTGAGCACGAACCAGGTGTGGCTGGAGCGCTCGCCGATGCGGCAGTACGCGACGACGTCGCTCTCCTGCGTGAGCCCGGCCTCCCCCTCGTAGATCGCGCGCAGCTCGTCGGCCGACTTGAACGTGCCGTCCGGGTTCGCCGCCCGCGCCCACGGCACGCTGCGCGCGCCGGGGATGTGGCCGCCGCGCAGCGTCCCCTCCTGCGGGTACTCGGGCATGTGCAGCTTCTCGCCGGTGAACTCGGCGGGGCTGCGCACGTCGATGAGCTTCCCGCCGGCCTTCAGGTGCGCGTGCACGTCGGGCATGAAGGCGCGGATGCGCGCGTCGTCGCGCTCGGGGGCGACGTACTGCGTGGGCGGGAAGCTCGGGCGGTCGGTCGTCATCGGGCGCCCCTCCTGCTCCCACTTCGTGCGCCCGCCGTCCATCACGCGCGCGTTGGCGAACCCGTACAGCTGGAACACCCAGAACGCGTACGTCGCCCACCAGTTGTTCTTGTCGCCGTAGAACACGACCGGCGTCGTCTCGTCGATGCCGAGCGCGCGGACGCGCGCCTGGAACTGCGCGCGGTCCACGTAGTCGCGCACCGTCGCGTCGTTCAGGTCCGCGTGCCAGTCGATCTTCTGCGCGCCGGGGACGTGCCCGACGTCGTAGAGGAGGAGGTCCTCGTTGCTCTCCAGCAGCCGCAGCCCCGGGTCGTGCAGGTGGTCGGCCACCCACTGGGTGGACACCAGCGCCTCGGGGTGCGCGTAGCCCTTGCCGGCCACGCCCGGGTCGATCGCGGAAGCCATGACGGAGTTCCGTGTGGGGGTGAGTGCGTCGCTGCCTTCGAAGATAATCGGGGCGGGCGGGGCTCCGTCCGCCGCGGGCTGCGGGCTGCGGGCTGCGGGCTGCGGGTTCGGATCCGCAGTCCGCAGTCCGCAGCCCGCAGCCCGCAGCGCCCTACGCCACCCGGGTGCCGTCGGGCACGACCGCGTCCGGCGCCAGCAGCACCACGTCCCCCGCCTCCGGCACCCCGCCGAGCACCAGCACCTCGCTCACGTAGCCGGCGACGCGGCGGGGCGGGAAGTTCACCACCGCCACCACCTGCCGCCCCACCAGCGCGTCGGGGGCGTAGCGGCGGGTGATCTGCGCGCTCGACCGGCGGCGCCCCAGCTCGGGGCCGAAGTCGATCTCGAGCTTGACGGCGGGGACGCGGGCCCCGGGGAAGGGCTCGGCGGCCACCACCGTGCCGACGCGGATGTCCAGGCGGTGCAGGTCCTCGATCGTGGCCATGGGGCGGGTGCGGCGGGGCGCGGCAGGAGGTTTGCGACGGGCGCCGGCATGAGCCAGTACGAACGCCACGTCTTCGTGTGCGAGGGGAAGAAGTGCGAGCGCGCCGGGTGTGACGCGGTGCGCGACGCGCTCAAGGAAAGCGTCGCGCGCGCCGCGCTCAAGAAGCGCGTCCGCGTCAACCGCTCCGGGTGCCTCGGCCAGTGCGGCCACGGGCCGATGGTCGTCGTCTACCCCGAGGGGGTGTGGTACGCCGGCGTCGACCCACGCGGCGCCCGCGCCATCGGCGACGAACATCTGGTCGGCGGCGCGGTGGTCAGCGCCCTCCGCTACGTCGCGCCCCCGGGCGACAACAAGCGGTGAGCGCCCTGCGGGTCGACGGCGCCGCGGTCGTCTACCGCCTCTACGACGTCGGCTACGAGATCGCGCTCGACCGGGCCCTCGACCTGCTGGCGGCGAGCGCCCCGGAGCGCGTCCGCCCGGTGCGCGGGGAGGCGCAGGCGCTGCAGATCCGCAACCCGCCGGTGACCGTCATCCTCGGCCACGAGACGGTGACGGTCGGCGACGCCGCGCGCCCCGTCGAGCTGTCGGCGCGCATCTTCGACTTCGGCGTCGTCTCGCTGCGGGCGCGCGTCGACCTCCCCGCGGAGATGCCGTGGGACGCGTTCACGGCGTTCGGGCCCGCGCTCGAGACCGCGCCGGCGCTGGCGGCGTCGTTCGCGCAGCACCTGCGGCTGCTCACCGAGCGCATCGCGCCCGCGGTTGAGCGCCCGGCCCTCGCGCCGCAGACGGAGGACTACGTCGTCTACCGGCTCAGCCGGGTCCTCGACGCGGAGGGGCGGCCGGTGGCGCCGAGCGCGCTGCGCGACGTCGACGTGGTGCCGCTCCTGCTCAACGAGACCCGCCCGCTCTCGGAGGCGGCGCGGCGCGAGCTGCTCCCGCACCGGTTCAGCTACTACGAGGACGACCTCGCGATCCTGTCGTGGGACAACGCGCTGGTGGTGGAGCCGCGCGCGCACGACACCGACGTGCAGTTCATCCTCGAGTTCGCGAACGCGCAGCTGCTGGAGCTGCGCTACTACGACGCGCTGCTCGACGCCGAGCTGCCGCGGATGTACGACCGCATCGCCGCGCTGCGCGGCAGCGGGCGCTCGATGCTGCGCAACCGCTACGCCGGGCTGCTCGCGGAGCTGCAGACGCAGGTCGCCGACTCCACCGAGACGGTCGAGCGGGCGGAGAGCGCGCTCAAGGTCACCGACGACGTGTACCTGGCGCGCGTGTACCTGGCGGCGCTCGAGATCTTCCGCGCCCGCGCCTGGCGCGCGGGGATCGACCACAAGCTCGCCATCGTGCGCGAGACGTACGCGATGCTCAACGGCGAGGCGCAGGCCGCCCGCGCCGAGGCGCTGGAGCTGGCGATCGTCCTGCTGATCGTGTTCGAGATCGTGATGGCCTTCTTCCGGCCGCACTGACGGGGCCGCTCCTCACCGGGGCGCGGCGCCGGGGTTAGCTTCCCGGAGGCGGCCGCCCGGGCCGCCGCGCCTCGTCCCCCGGAGGGGAGCGATGGACCTGCACCTCCCGCTCGACCGCGACGCCACGCTCCACCTCCTCGTCGGCGGCGGCGGCGCGCTCCTGCTCGGCTACGCGGCCTGGGCGCACGCGAACGGGCGGCTGGGGGCGGCGCAGCTCCGCGGGCTCGTCGCCTCGGGGATCGGGTTCCTGCTGTCGACCTACGCGTCGATGGGGCTGCGCGACCGCGGCACCGCCGGGATCGCCGCCTCGCTGGCCGGGAGCGCCCTCGTGCTCTGGGGCGCCCGCACCCTGCTGCGCGCGCGGATCACGCGGGGCTGAGCCCGGCGCGGGGGCGCCGCACGGCGCGCCCCTGGAACGGCGCGCGCGCACCGGCGATTGTGCGGCTACATGGCCGCCCCGACGCTCGCCCCCGCGCCCCACATGGAGCGCTACCGCCGCCACGTGCTCGTCTGCACGGGCGGCTTCTGCTCCCCCGAACGCCGCGGGCGCGAGATCTACGCCCTCCTCGCCCGGCTGCTCCAGCGCGAGGGGCTCCTATTCGGCGCCACGCGCGTGAAGCGCGGCGAGACCCCCTGCCTCGGCGTGTGCGCCCAGGGGCCGATCCTCGTGGTGTACCCCGAGGGGATCTGGTACGCGCGCGTGACGCCGGCGCTGTTGGAGCGGATCGTGGTCGAGCACCTCAAGGGGGACCGGCCCGTCGAGGAGCACGTGTTCCACCGGCTGGCGCCGGGGTGACGCGGCGGGCGGCGGGCTGCGGGTTCCGAATCCGCAGCCCGCAGCCCGCCGCGTCACCGCGCGAGCTCCTCGAGGCGGGCGACGCGCTCCTCGGTCGGCGGGTGCGTCGAGAACAGCTTCGCCACCCCCCGCAGCGCCCCGCCGCCGAACGGGTTGACCTGCGCCAGCGGGGCCATGGCGGGCGAGACGTGCATCGGCATCGCGTTGGCGCCCGCCTCCAGGCGGCGCAGCGCGTTGGCCAGCCCCAGCGGGCGGCCGGTGATCTCGGCGCCGACGCGGTCGGCCTTGAACTCGCGCTGGCGGCTGATCGCCATCTGCAGCACCATCGCCGCGATCGGGGCCAGGATCATCATGCCGATCGCCACGATCGGGTTGCTCCCCTCCTCGTCGTCGCTCGCCCCGCCGAAGAGGAAGCCGAACTGCGCGACGTTGGTGATCGCGCCGGCCATCGTCGCCGCGATCGTCTGCAGCAGCATGTCGCGGTTCTTGATGTGCGCCAGCTCGTGCGCGATGACCCCCTCCAGCTCCTCGCGCCCCATGAGGCGCATGAGCCCCTCGGTCACGCACACCACCGCGTGCTCCGGGTTGCGCCCGGTGGCGAACGCGTTGGGCTGCGCCGACGGCGCGATCGCGACCGTGGGCATGGGGAGGCCGGCGCGCTGGCGCAGCCGGTCCACCATCGCGTAGAGCTCGGGCGCCTCGGCGGCGCTCACGGTGCGGGCGCCGTACGCGCGCAGCACCATCGACGACGAGCCCCAGTACATCCCGAGGTTCATCAGGGCGCTGACGCCCACCATCACCGTCGCGCCCGTCGAGCCGCCGAAGGCCCCGCCGAGCGCGACCAGCAGGGCCGTGAGCCCCGCCATCAGCACGAACACCTTCACGTTGTTCATCGAGTGCTCCTCAGTGGTCCGGACGCGCAACAGGCGAGCCTTCGCCGCGCGGTCCGCGAACGCGGGCCGCCCGTTGCGAAGGTCTCGCCTGATCGTGTCGGACGACCCGACCGGACCGTGCGCCCCTGCCGGGAACGCAGTCTTGACGATCCGGCCGCGCGGCATCGGGCGCCGCGTGGCTACTCCCCTTGAACGGAGGAATGATACCCGGCCGTCGCGCCGGAGTTCAACCGGTCAGCGGGGGGCCAGCCGGCGGGCGACCTCCTCCTCCACCGCCCGCAGGTGGCGGGGCCAGACGTGCCGCGCCCAGCGGCGGAAGTGGCGCAGCGCCTCCGGCTCGTCGGCGAGGAACGCCGCGGGGGAGCGGTGCCCCTTGCGTACGTTGCAGGGCCCGCAGGCCGTCACTAGGTTGCCCCCCGACCGGTCCCCCCCGCGCACGCGCGGCTGCACGTGGTCCACCGTCAGCTCCTCGGGCGGGAAGACCTCCCCGCAGTACACGCACCGGTACGCGTCGCGCGCGAAGACCTCCTCGCGCCTCACGCGTCCCTCATTCCGCCGGCCGCCCCGTCCGCCGTGAGCCCGCCGCTCCCCGACTCGCGCCGCCTGCTGCTCGGCATGGCGCGGAAGCTCATCGGCGACGAGGAGGCGGCGCCCGCGCCCCACGACGCCCCGCCGCGGCTCACCCACGCCGCGCTGCGCGCCGTCCCGGCGCCCGCGCTGGCGTCCGACCCTGCCTCCGCCCCAGCCCGCATGTCGCGCTCCCGCGAGAAGATCCTGGCCAACCTGGAAGAGATGTACCGCGAGGCGTTCGACCGCGCCCGCGCCTCCAACGACCTGCAGCAGCAGGCGTCGCTCGACTTCGCCTATCGCCGCGAGCAGCTCTACTTCGAGATCCTGCTCGACGTGCGCGACGCGATGGAGCGCCGCGCCTGAGTCGGCGGTGCGGCGCGCCGCCGTTCTCGCCCTGGCCCTCGCGGCCGTGAGCGCGGAGGCGCCCGCCCAGGCGTCCGGCCCGGCGTCCGGCGGCGACGTCTCCCTCGCCATCGTCAACGCGCGCGTCTGGACGGGGAACCCGCGCCGCCCGTGGGCCGACGCCGTCGCCGTCCGCGGCGACCGCCTCGCCGCCGTGGGCTCCAGCGCCGAGGTGCGCAAGCTCGCCGGCCCGCGGGCGCGCGTCGTCGACGCCGCCGGCGGGATGGTCGTCCCCGGCTTCGTCGACGCGCACGTCCACTTCGTCGACGGCGGCTTCCGCCTCGCCAGCGTCCAGCTGCGCGACGCCCGCACCCCGGCCGACTTCGTCGCCCGCCTGAAGGCCTTCGCGGCCACCGTCCCCGCCGGCACCTGGATCACCGGCGGCGACTGGGACCACGAGGCGTGGGGCGGGGAGCTGCCCACCCGTGCGTGGATCGACGCGGCCACCCCCGACCACCCGGTCTGGGTGAACCGCCTCGACGGGCACATGGCGCTCGCCAACTCGGCGGCGCTGCGCGCGGCCGGCGTCACGCGCGCCACCCCCGACGTCGACGGCGGCACCATCGTCCGCGACGCCGCCGGCGAGCCGGCCGGGGTGCTCAAGGACAACGCGATGGACCTCGTCTGGCGCGTCGTCCCGGCGCCCCCCGCCGCGCGCGTCGACGCGGCGATCGACGCCGCCACCGCGTACGTCGCCGCGCAGGGCGTCACGGCGGTGCACCACATGGGGACCTGGGAGGAGCTGGAGGCGCTCGCGCGCGCCCGCGCCGCCGGCCGCCTGCGCACGCGCGTCCTCGCCGCCGTCCCGCTGGCCACGTGGGAGCGGCTGCGCGACCACGTCGCGGCCCACGGCCGCGGCGACGCGTGGCTCCGCTGGGGCGCGCTCAAGGGCTACGTCGACGGCTCGCTCGGCTCGCACACCGCGGCGATGCTCGAGCCGTTCGCCGACGCGCCCGGCGACCGCGGGCTGTTCGTCACCCCGCCCGACTCGCTGGAGGCGTGGGTGCGCGGCGCCGACGCCGCCGGGCTGCAGGTGATGGTGCACGCCATCGGCGACGCCGCCAACCGCGCGCTGCTCGACGTCTACCAGCGCGTCGGCGCGACGAACGGCCCGCGCGACCGCCGCTGGCGCGTCGAGCACGCGCAGCACCTGCACCCCGCCGACGTGCCGCGCTTCGCCGCGCTCGGCGTGGTCGCCAGCATGCAGCCGTACCACGCCATCGACGACGGGCGGTGGGCGGAGAAGGTGATCGGCGCCGAGCGCGCGCGCGGCACCTACGCCTTCCGCTCGCTGCTGGCCGCCGGCGCGTCGGTGGCGTTCGGCAGCGACTGGTACGTCGCGCCCCCGACGCCGCTCGAGGGGATCTACGCCGCCGTCACGCGCCGCACGCTCGACGGCGCGCACCCCGGCGGCTGGGTCCCCGCCGAGCGCGTGACGGTGGACGAGGCGCTGCGCGCGTACACGCGGGCCGGCGCGCACGCCTCCTTCGACGATGGGGAGCGCGGCACGCTGGAGCGCGGCCGACTCGCCGACCTGGTGCTCCTCGACCGCGACCTCACGCGCGTGCCGCCCGAGACGATCCGCGACGCGCGCGTCCTGCTGACCGTCGTCGGCGGCCGCGTCGTCCACGAGCGCGCCGCGACCGCCCCCTGACCCCTCCCATTCCGCCGCCCATGTCCGCGCTCTCCCCCGCCGCCCTCGCCGTCCGCCCCGCCGCCGGCGAGTTCGCGCCGTACTACGCGCGCTACATCGACCAGGTCCCCGACGGCGACGTGCTCGAGCTGCTCGAGCGCCAGCTGGAGGAGACGGTCGCCGTCGCCGACGGCTTCGGCGAGGCCGGCGCCGCGCACCGCTACGCCCCCGGCAAGTGGAGCGTCAAGCAGGTGCTCGGCCACCTCACCGACGCCGAGCGGATCTTCACCTACCGCGCGGTCGCGGCGGCGCGCGGCGAGACCGGCGCGCTCCCCGCCTTCGACGAGAACGCGTACGTCGAGCGCGCCGACTTCGACGCCCGCACGCTGAACTCCCTGCTCGGCGAGCTCACCGCCGTCCGCCGCGCCACGCTCGCCTTCTTCCGCGGCCTCCCCCCCGAGACCTTCGACCGCACCGTCGTCGCCAACAACGTCCCGGTGTCCGTCCGCGCGCTGGCGTGGATCGTGGCGGGGCACGAGCGGCATCATGTGAAGGTCCTGCGCGAGCGCTACGGCTGAAACGGCGGGAGTCGTCACTGCGGGAGTCATCAAAGCGGGAGTCGTAAGTGCGCAGTGCGCTCTCACGACTCCCGTACTTTCGACTCCCGCAGTGACGACTCCCGCCGTTCGGGAGCCGCCCGGCGTCAGGCCTTCAAGTAATTCCCCCCCCGCCGGATGTCCCGCGCCCCCGCCGCCACGCCGAGCCCCACCGAGACGCCGAAGCTGAGCGCGGCGATCGGGCCGACGAACGGGAGGAGGAGCGCGACGAGGGAGCCGAGCACCCAGGCGCCGCCGCCGGCGAGCCAGGGGGTGGACGCGCGCTGGGCGGCGTCGACGAAGCGCAGGCGCTCGCGGACGAAACGGCGCGCCGCCGCGTACCCGCCCACGCTGGCGGTGAGCACGGCGACGAAGACGATCAGGGAGATCAGGGTCGAGATCATGGCATCCTCCAGGCTGCCCACCCTACTCCGGCGCGGGCGGGGAAGTTTCGGCCCCCCGGCTTGCCGCGCCGTCCGGGAATGGTATCGTGGCGCATCGTCGGGCCCTTCTCAAGGAGATCAGCCATGCTCCGCCTCGCCTCCCCCGGCCGCCGCGCGCTCGCCGTCGCCGGGGCCGCCCTCGCGGTCGGCACCGCCGCCGCCGCCCGCCCTCTCGCCCTCGTCGACGGGGTGCAGTTCACCTACAAGGTGTCCAGCTCGCGCAAGGACCAGAAGGGCGCCCCCTCGGCGAGCTACGTCTCGTCGATCCGGATGGCCGGCGGGAACGTGCGCATGGACTACGTCGAGGGGCTCAACCCGATGGCGGGGAAGGACGGCTACGTCGTCATGCGCGGCGACGACGAGCGCATGGCCATCGTGAACGTGAAGGAGAAGCAGGTGATGGTCATGGATGCCGCCGCGATGGGCTCGGGGCTCGGCGCCCTGATGAACAACCCGATGCTCAAGCTGGAGTTCAAGGACCAGGAGTTCGCGTTCGAGGAGCTCGGCGCGGGCGAGGCCGTGCTGGGCCACAAGACGCGCCGGTTCCGCCTCCGGCAGAAGCTCACCGTGGAGGCGCGCGTGCTCGGCATGCGCAACGCGAGCACCACCGAGTCGGTCACCGACCAGTGGGTCGCCAACGACCTCCCCGGCACCGACGACCGCGGGATGCGGCGGTGGGCCCGGGCGTTCGGCGCCGGCATCCGCGTCTTCAGCCCCGCGATGTCGGCGCAGATCGAGAAGTACCAGCAGGCCAGCCGGGGGGGCGTGCCGCTGCGGTCGGTGATGGTCTCGACCACCGGCGACGGCAAGAAGACGACGACCGACACGACGACGATGGAGGTCGTGGACCTGAAGCGCGCGAGCTTCGACGCGTCGGTGTTCGGCTGGCCGGAGTCGTATCAGGTGGTCGACATGGGGCAGGCGCTCGCGGGCGCCGGCGCGGCCGCCGACTCGCTGCGCGCGGCGAGCCCCGACTCGGGGCCCGGGGCGAAGGCGCAGGTGAAGGACGCGGCGGTGAAGGAAGGGGTGAAGGCGGGGCTGCGCGGGATCCTGGGTCGCAAGAAGCCCTGAGCCGCCATGCGCCTCCACCGCACCCTCGCCGCCGCCGGCGTGCTCGCCGCGGCCGCCTGCTCCGACCCGGCCCGGCTGCTCGGCCCGGGCGGGCGCGACGACGCCCGCCGTCCCACGCGCCCCGCGCGCAACCCGATCCTCTTCGTGCACGGCTGGAACTCCAGCGGCGGCATCTGGGGGACGATGACGTCGCGCTTCCAGAAGGACGGCTGGAAGGCGACCGAGCTGGCCACGTTCAGCTACCCGACCGCGCAGTCGAACGCGACCACGGCCGCCCTGATCGGGCAGAAGGTGGATTCGATCCTCGCGGCCACCGGCGCGACGCAGGTGGACGTCGTCACGCACTCGATGGGCGCGCTCTCCGCGCGGTACTACCTGCGCAACCTCGGCGGCGACGCGAAGGTCGACGCCCTCGTCTCGCTCGGGGGGCCGAACCACGGCACGAACACGGCGTGGTTCTGCGGCCAGACCGCGTGCGTCGAGATGCGCCCCGGCTCCGCGTTCCTCACGGCGCTCAACGCGACCGACGAGACGTGGGGGGCGCCGCGGTACGGCACGTGGTGGACGAGCTGCGACCAGGTGATCAACCCGGCCACCAGCACGCCGCTCGACGGCGCCGCGAACACGCAGACGGCGTGCATGCAGCACTCCGACCTCTACGCGGACTCGCGCGTCTACGCGCAGGTGCGCGACTTCGTCGCCGCCGCGCCGTCGGCGACGCTGGCGCTCGCGCTACCGTGACGTGACGGGGGCCGGCGGCGTCGCGCCGCCGGCCGCCAGCGCGCGCGCGCGGTCGGCCGGGCGGCGCGCCGACTCCCGGTCCCCGCGGGCCGCCGCGAGC